>CAYFJO010000415.1:0-9665 GCA_964343305.1 uncultured Pirellulaceae bacterium
AGAACCTAAAGGTGTCGCCTGAAGGCGAGGGTTTTAGACCCATCGCAAGGACAATCAATCTCATCAATCGATTGGCTCAAACCATCTTGGCAAGCCTCGTTTGCCCAACCTTAGCCTAGTCTACCTTTGTCCGAAACCTTGTTTCGTTTCCCGCTGGACTGGTTAGTTAAGGTTTCTCATGTTTGCTTCGCCCGCAATTCACGATTCGTTTCGCCGCCTCTGTGTCCATGCAGTTGGCGTTGGCCCCGCGTTTTTGAGCAATGACGAACTTGCACTGTTCTTGCCTGAAATCATGGAAGCCATGCAGGTTGAAATTGAACAGACAAACGAGCTACAAAAATCGGTTTACAAATCCATTTCTGCTTTGTCTCCATCGCCCGCCCGCATGACATTCGACCAAGGTTCGGCATTCATGGGAGCGAATGATGAGTGAGCTTTCGAGATATGGCTTGTACTCCGCACTAGCTTCAACACCGGATGGCCCGGCATCTTGTGCTGTGCTCGCAGCCGACCAATCGGAAGTGAAATCAAATTCAAGCTGTGTAAGAGCCATCGACCATAACCGCAGAATTTCCGAATAAATGAGATACTAACGCCTTTAGATCCCTATCGACGTTGGTCTCGAATTGCTTGAGAAATGTGACTTGAGTCGGCCTAGGACGCAAGCCGAGCCGTCAAAAAAACACCTTGAACGTCTGCAAGATGTGATTGCACTTTTGCAGGCAACAGCACGGCTGCAAAACGTCAATGATGACGGCTATTATTTCACAGATAACATTCTGCGAAATGCAACATATAACCTTGAGCCCCAATCGGCTGACGACTGGGCCGATGTCGGGCGACAACACCCAGAGTTTTTTGTTGTGTCGCCCGCCGGATGGATCACATTGATGGTCCGCCGCATGGACAACGAACACAAACCTATTGAAGACGATTTGTTGCGAGAGATGATCCACACCGACAGCCACACCTCTTCGCCGTTCGTTTTCCACCCCACGGGCGTATCAATCGCAAATGGAAGGCGGCCATCGTTTCGCGCGAGATCTTGTACGACTTCGACAAAGCGGACAGAATCACGGCTTCGTCCGGATACCACTTTCGATCCAAGGCGATCTGGGCTCCAGCCTCGTTTGCCTTTCTCTCGATGTCTTGCAGAATCGGCGAAGGTGTCTCGGGGGCGACTTCCCAAATCCAATGGAACTGTTTTTCCCTTTGATTCGCGATCGCCGGAATCGCATAGCGATCCATCAACTCAAACCGATAGCGAAGCCACTTGGGATCGTGGCGTTTTTCGGCAGATCTCGGGTCACGCATCGGCAGATTGATTCGCGTGATGATGAAATGTTGGGGCTTGCTCAAGGGTTTCGTACCGGGCGAAAACCGATCGTACGACTCCTGTAATGGGAATCTGCTTTCGAACGCTCAAAGGACCGAGCATATCGTGCCGCATAGTCGAATGCACCGCTACGTAGAACTCGCTCTTGTTGGTGCAAAGGGACAGAGGCGTCCGTCGTGCTCGCGTCTTTCTTGGTTTCCTGCCACAGGTCGTGACACCACTCAAATACATTGCCGTGAACGTCGAACAATCCCCATCCGTTAGGCAGTTTGCTGCCGCAGGGCTCCGTGCGATTCGATTCGTAAACGGCGTACCGGTGTAATAGCGATTCGTCATTTCCCGAAACGAACCAGGTGGTTGTTCCCGCGCGACAAGCAAATTCCCATTCCGTTTCGAAGGGCAATCGATATCCATTAGCCGAGAGATCCAATTCCCAACCCATCTTGATTCGGTGATAGCAAGGGTTGAAACCCTCTCGTTGGCTGACCCAGTTGCAGAACAGAACCGCATCGTTCCAATCCACTTGTTGCACAGGGTGTTCTAGCGTGGGGCTACGCCTCGCGTCAGCCCCATCCCATTTGCGTGGTTTCAATTCGGTCGGATAGTCGGAGTCGTCCATGAATTGTTGAAACAGTTCCCGCGACACTTCACAGTCACTAATCCAAAAGGGCTTGGTAATGGCTGCATCGCCGGATTCGACCCTGATCATCGTCATCCCAATTTTGTTCACATACCAGTTTCGATCTTTCAACGGGATCGAGTGCGGGCTGACCTTCGGGAGCGGCAGATTCCATTGACGTAGCAGCCATCCGGCCGCGCTGTGAGTTGCAGCGTCTTCTGTGTGGCGATACCAGTCCATGATCGTTGGAGTGACGATTTCAATCTCATGTGAAGACATTTGATCTAACGGAATCGAGCCAATGGCCATGCAAACACCGGAGCGATACGAACTGGCGTCGAAGCGATCAGCCATTTCAAGCAATTCACTTACTGGCCCATGCCACTGTGGGATCGTCTCGATCAACTGGATTCGTTGAATTGGGTCAGGACGCAACAAGAACATCTCGCGAGCGACCGCAGCGTCCCCCAGATGCAATAGCACAATTCCAAAGCGGGCCTTGCGTGACCAGTCTTGGGCGGCATTCGCTACTTTCGCACGATCAAGCAGCAAACGGATGGCAACGCTCGAATCGTGACTTAGCGCAAATATGACCGTTCTACATTCGTCGGGCGGTGCCGTTTCGATGAATTTGATCAAGTCTTCGTGATGCACAACGCCGTTCTTGGCGAGTACGGCCGCGGCTCGTAGCCGGTGAATCGGATTCGTTTCGGAATGATCGTAGAATTGCTCAAGAATTGGTATGGCGTGCGAGTGAAACGCGTCTACGTTTTGAATGGCGTAGGGTACGGCTTCTGCTGGCGCTGCCAACACTGCGTCGACTAACAACGCTGCTTGTTTTTGATCGCTGGTTTCTTTCTGCGCTGCCAATGACGCGTTGTGGGATGCTACATAGTTTTGGATTGCGAATCCCACAACAATGATCACGACCATCACTACGCCCCAGCGAACTCCATGAACTCGCGCCGCGACCTGCATCATTTGTCCTTCAGTTGGCGTCCATGTTCGCCATCGCGTTAGCAAACGAATGCCGATATGTTCCCACCAAGTTGGTAGTCGTCGATTCTCAGGCTTCGCGCTCCAACTGTCGGCGCGTTCCTTGAGGCGGAGCTCGGCCCGACCCCGCATCGTTTCTTTCTGTTTGCGAGTTAGCCAGTCGCGTAGCGAGGGGACAAGGTAGTCGTGCGTCAATTGGTAGTACTTCTCGCCATCGTCGACGTTGGACACCAAATCGTGATCATCGGCATCCAGACCGCTTGGATCGGTCGGCGTAATAAGTCGGATCTCGCTGTCCAAAATGTCGATGAGATCGTAAAAGTCTTGGGGACGATTTGTATACCCGCTGGCTTCAAGCAACTCGTCGTGCGACTTCATTTGTCCTTTTATGTTCGTGCCAGAGCCCGGCAAGAGAGTCTTGAGGACGGCACGTGCCGCCTTCTGGTGATAACGATGCTCGGGCGGCGCGGTGGATGCACTGAACGTTTCTTCCAGAAAAGTGACGCCGACGCCCGTCGTTCCGCCGACGTTCTTGAGTGACTCAGGTGTCCACGGTTTTCCTTTCATCATTTCGGCGAAAAGTGAAAGACGGACACAAATGACTTTGCCGTCGTCCGCCAGGCCGGCCACCGTTTGCTTGAAGAACTCCTTTTGTTCGGGCAAGATCTCGTGAACATCGTCGGGCAATGCTCCAAACGCTCGGCCAAATGCCGCCAGCACCTTCTCGGCATGACGCGTGGGAAAAAGGTCAACCGCCGCCGAGTTTTTCCCTTCGAGCAGCCGCACTTCGAGTTCTCGCATGAATCGAGTTGTCGCCATCCAAAAATCGTCACGCACCATCACAATGCACTGCACGACTCCACCGTCACACTGACGCAAAGCTTGGACGAGTCTTGAATGTTGCTCGTCACGATTGGTGTGCAGCCACTGTTCAAATTGATCAAGTACGACCAACACTTTCTTGTTCGCCGGGATGCCGTTACCTAGTCGTAACGATGCCACTGTCTCTTTGAGATTCAGCTCTTCATCCAACGTGGGACAGGCTTTGCGAAGTCCCCTCAACAGACGATCTTCCGTCTCGTTCGGTGCGGCTTCGATGAAGATCGGAATGACCTGATCGCCGAGCAATGGCAACAAGCCCGCTTTGACCAACGACGATTTCCCGCATCCCGAGGGGCCGTAGATCAAGCCAACGGAAAATGTACGATCGGGATCCAATTCTTCAATTCGAGTCTTCCAAAACCGCAAACTGTCCGGCAGTCCGTGCCGATCTCGTGCGCCGGGCAAAAGTTCCAAGAAGAAATCGGCGTCTTGTTCGTCAAAACAGCGCAGTCCCTTTGGCACGATATGGATGGGCTGGTCTTGCGTGCCGAAGGTTCCCGAATTCGTCGATGCCTTGGCAGAGTCATGCACAAGCGGAGTCTCGCCCGCAGATGAATTGCTGGTTCCGTGAGTGGAGTTCTCAGCTAAGAAGTGCCGGAGATCATCGGCCATGTCCAATGCCGTTGTGTAGCGTTCCGCGGCACGCTTGGACAACGCCTTGAGACAGATTCGTTCCAACTCTTTGGGGATTCGATCGTTAATCTGTCGGGGTGGTTTGGGGTCTTGCGTCCCCACCTTCTTGAGAATGTCGACTTTCGAATCCGCGAAAAATGCACGCCGCCCAGTGAGCAATTCATAAAGCACAACTCCCAGACTGAAAACGTCCGAGCGACCGTCAACGCGATGTCCTTCGCCACGAGCTTGCTCGGGACTCATGTAGCAGGGTGTGCCCGCAAACGCAGTTGATTTGTCGATGATCTCTTCTCGCAGTGCGAGTCCAAAGTCGACGATGTATGGGTTTCCATCGATGCCAACCAAGATGTTGCTGGGTTTGACATCCCGGTGCACTAATCCCTTTTTGTGCGCGTAGTGCAAAGCGTCAGCAATTGTGGCGACGAGATCGGCTGCTTCCACAGTTTGCAATTGCGATTGCTTAACTTTCGTTCCTAGATCTTGCCCTTCGATGTATTTCGATACGATGAAGCATGGAAATTCGCTGGTATTACCCACATCATGAACAGGCACAATGTGGGGATGGTCTAAACCAGCGACGACCCGTGCCTCGGTCAAATACGCCTCGGTATCCAAGCGTTTTGAAAGCAATGTAGAGTGCGGCACTTTGACTGCAACCAAACGGTCTAATTGTTCGTCGTGTGCCAAATAGACGATGCCAAATCCACCCCTGCCAAGAATTCTTTCGATTCGATAGCGACCGATTCGCTGGATGGGGCACGCAATATCTAAATCCAGCGGCTCGGTATTGTCGCCCTGATCCGACTCGACTTGGTCGTTGGCGATATTCTTTGTCGAACCACCTGGATTGTCATCAGTCATCGTCGCTTTTCTGCCTTTTACCGGAGTTGCTCTAGACGACCGTTCCATCCGCCGAAACAGACATCGACCTGCGAATGCGCAACGGGCATCGAGGATACAAGTCGCAGGTCGCTTCCGGTCCGTTCGGCGACGAGTAATTGATGGTGTTCATCGTCAACAAAAGGCAGCGTGGGAAGAACTTTCCATAAGTATTTTCAAGCTGGTCGCTGAACAACGCTGCTTCCTTTTCAATTGCGGTCTGTACGGTTGTTCGTTTGTCGTGAACCGCTTTGACCAATCCATCGAGCGATGCTGCCTTCGCATCATAGGCTCGCTTCGCACGTTCTACTTGGCCGTCGGCTCCAAGTGCAACAACGTCTATCAGCGTCTTTTTCAATTCACCGCCACCCGCGTCCAATTACTTTTGTTACTCTTGTTTTCAAGAGTGAATTCCTGAACAGTGTGAGTTGCCAAACCCTATCGGAATCCAGTATAGCGTCTTTGATGAATAGAAACCGCAGGCAAACGTGAGCAGTTCCGCAGGTACAGCGAACCAACACTCCCATAATCCAGTAGACTTCGATGTAGAAACAACGATAAAGACCGCCACAAACAAAACAAACTTCCGTAGGCTGAATTGCCGTCCAATCGGCTCGCCCGGAAAAAAGCCCATCTTGCACATCGCCAGCGGTGGCGGCCCCGTCGGCGGCTACGTGCCAAGTCCACTGTTGGCTCAAGGAATCAACGTAAACCACTACTGTAAGATCAAGATCGACGGCCCCAAGTTTCTCTTGACAGTTCATGTGATCAGCAGTGCTGTGATCGATCGGTTTGAGCTTGTCAACGATGATGCACAACGTTTGTCGAAAACTGCTGTCGAGACGCAACATGCAAGAGAATTGATTGGGTTGTACCAGGAATTGTTGACCGACCGCACCTTCGAGTTACGATTGTCTACGGCCAAATCGCCAACGCCGAAGATGCCGGTCGAGTTGATTCTGGATTTGCCGAGCCTTCCCCGTGGGCCGCTCGATACAACGCAATTCGATGCCGACGAAACGCTCTTTGGCGAGTCAACTAGAAACTGCGAATGGAAAATCCCTCATCAATCATTTCGGCTGCGAGACGGTATCGGCCTGTTCCAAGCCAGTGCCCTGAGTCCGCTTCGACTAGCAGCGGCTGGGCGAAGCCAAACGCGGAGTTGCAACTGGAACTACGAAAGGGCGGTCGAACATCCGAGCCGTTGCGCGCGGTAACGCGAATCCATGTTGCTGATCCATAAACTACCGGCCAAAGCAATACAGATTCTCAACGGTTCGGACGTAGATCCGCCCGTCCGCGATCGCCGGCGTCGCGTAGACATCTTCCTTGAAATCCAAGTCGCTGATGACTTTCCATTCGCCCTGTGCATCAACAACGTTCATGGTCCCGGTTTCGCTTAGCACGTAAATCTTCCCATCGCCATGCACCGGCGAGCTGAAATACTTGCCCGTTGCCGCCAGCCTTGCGCTACGAACGGCGGCCCCCGTCTTCAAATCAATGCTGGTCATGATGCCACCGTCCTTGACCATGAACAAATGCCCGTTCGCGACGAGCGGTGAACTGTTTCGAGGGATCGATTTCTTGAACGTCCAATCAATGTGCGTGTCCGTGATGTCGCCCGTGCCGCCGGGACGAATGGCAATGGCAACCGATTGGGCCAACGCGAAAATCTCGCGGATGCTCTCGTATTCATCGCGGTCAAAGGAGCCATCGGCGTCTTTATCGAATTGGCCGAAAAATCCTTTGATCGGACTGTTCGGCAATTCGCTGGGTTCGAGCAAACCGTTTTTATTCGCGTCGCCAGATTCAATTAGATCTTCGAACGAGGGCTGCGGAGATGCATTGCCTCCCCCATCGCTGGCTACGTATAACCGACCGTCGTTGCCGACGACCGGCGTGTTGCTGATCACTCGGCACAGGCCGTGGACGGTCCAAATTCGCTCGCCCGTGTCAAAGTCGTACGCGACGACATGTGCCGTGCCAGCGACCACAATTTGACGCTGCCCGTCAACATTCCAAATCACCGGCGTCCCATAATTGCGTCGAAAAACGGGCCGCTCCACTCGCCAGACTTCTTTGCCAGTCTGCTTATCAAACGTCGCGAGATACGACCCCGTGTCATGATCTTGGACCGAGATCACACGATCGTCCACAATCAATGGCGACGAGCACGCGCCGAACTGGTTGTTAAACGGTCCCATTGGCAACTGCCACAGTTCTTTACCGTCGCGGTCGTAACAGAACATGCCGCATGAGCCGAAGAAGCTGACGACTCGCTCACCATCAGTCACTACGCTCGACGTCGCATGGCTGCCGATTCGGTGAATGCTCTCCAATTCGTCATAGGGCGCTTCACGCTCCCAAATCAGTTTTCCGTTATCTCGGTTGAGTGTGATCGTCAGCAAACGTTTCTCACGAACTGTAGTGACGTAAATGTGATCCGAATCCACCACGGGCGACGAATGTCCTTTGGCGATCGGCGTTCTCCAGACGAGATTCTTGTCGAACGACAGTTCGTCAGGTAAAGCGTCATTCGTAGTTGCGAGCCCGGTTGCATTTGGACCGCGAAATTGATTCCATTCAGCGGAATTTATGGAGCAAGTAAACGTGATAGCGTCTAACGTCGCGAAGAGCACGATCAACGTAGCCTTTTTCATTGAACTTAAACCTCAAGAGGGCCAAAGTAGTTACCATCCCGGATCCGTCATCACAGCAATCCCTATTAAGACATGCCAGACGATGAACACAATTGCAACACCCCCGCAACCAACAAAAAACAGCATTGGTCCGGTTCCGCGCCAGCCATCATGAAGATAACCGATGATAATGCTCGGCGCGGCGAACACTAGAAACAGACCGAACACACCGAAGACATATTTCGTGGAGCGATACGTTAGGTCGAGCGTTTCATGTACCAATCGAATGATCTCGGAGTCGCGAAAAACCAACATCAACAGCCCAAGCCCAACGCAAACACACATCATGGCGACAAGCATCGCCATCAAAGATAATTGTCCTCGCCGGTTCGTTGTTTCATTGTCTTGGGCCATCGAATCATTACATGGTGGTTGACACACCAGTCTAGCCAACGTATCTTCCTTTATACACTCAGCTTGGAGTTAGTTTATGTTTTGCCAGAACCACTGCGTTCCACATCCGTCCGATGTCATTGGCATCGCTATTGTTAAGGAGCTGCGGGCTTAGGGCATAAGCCGGTTAGATTGACAACCATCGCCCTGAAGCCCGCCGAGGGTTCCAGGGTTTTTTTATTTCCGTAGCTGCGTTCGCCAGAACGTGGACGATCCGATCCGCACTCTGGTGAGCCCTGCTACACCAACGCTGAAAGCTTCCTCATGCGTTCCATCCAAATTTACGACACCACATTACGTGACGGCACTCAAGGCGAAGGAGTCAGCCTTTCGCTGAACGACAAACTGCAGATCACCAAGCGCCTGGACGAAATTGGCGTCGATTTTGTCGAGGGCGGCTATCCGCTGTCGAACGAAAAGGATGTTGAGTATTTTCGTCGCGTGCAAGAGATGGACCTGAAGCACACCAAAGTCTGTGCGTTTGGAATGACGCGACGCAAGGGGATTGCGGCGGCCGATGATCCGGGTATGCAGGCTTTGGCCCGGTCCGGCGCGCCCGTTTGTACCGTCGTCGGCAAGACCTGGGATTTTCACGTCAGGGAAGTCTTGCGAGTCACGCTCGATGAGAATCTGGAAATGATTGCCGACAGCGTACGTTTTCTCGCCGACGAGGGGCGCGAAGTTATCTACGACGCCGAACATTTCTTTGACGGCTGGAAGGCAAACGTCGAGTACGCGGCGAAGACGATTCAAGCGGCGGCCGATGCCGGTGCAACGATGATCGTCTGCTGTGACACCAACGGCGGCAGCATGCCCGAAGAGATTGTTCAAATCATCGGTGATGCTCAAAATGCGGTTTCGATCCCTGTCGGAATCCACTGCCATAACGATTGCGACCTGGCCGTGGCAAATTCGCTTGCCGCCGTCGATGCCGGAGCGGTGCAAGTCCAAGGGACCATCAACGGCTTCGGCGAACGATGTGGTAACGCCGATCTGATTTCGGTCATGGCCAACCTCGGCCACAAAAAGAAAGGCTATCAAGTCCTCCGTGGTGGAAGCCTGGATCATCTGACCGAACTGTCACGCTATGTTTACGAACTCGCGAACAAACATCTGCGACACAACCAGCCATTCGTCGGCCAAAGTGCGTTTGCTCACAAGGGCGGCATGCACGTCCACGCCATCAATCGGGCAACGACCAGCTACGAACACATGTCACCCGAAGCGG
>CAYFJO010000416.1:0-9638 GCA_964343305.1 uncultured Pirellulaceae bacterium
GCCGTTGGGAAGTCGTCGTTCGTCCAGCCGTCCAGTCGCTGGCCGTAGATTTTCCAAATCAGCAGACTTCGACGCGATTGAAACTTGCGGATGTATCGCGACGCGTTCGTTTGCCGCCAAGTTCCGTTGTGAATCACCGGCTTGTGTCCAAACTTGGCACGTGAATCCGCCGCCAAACGATAGTAAGTGCCAGGCCACTTGCCTTGGTTGGGAACGTTGACTTGCTCGTGGTCGGCGTCCAAATTCAAGTTGCCAGCCGGTTGCCTTTCGTCCTTTGCCGTGTGGCACGCGGCGCAACTTCGCTTGAGGATCGGCTGAACGTCGCGGAAGTATTCGACATTGGCCACACCGCTGGACAGATAACGTAGTCCGCTGGAATTGTCCGCATCCCAACGCTTGCCGGACTGGTCCTTTTCCTGGTTGGTAATGAGCGGAGTTTTTCGGGTCAGATCAAAGACTTGGTAGTCAGCGGTTGCGGCGTAGGTGTCTTCGAAGTGTGTTGGCTGCTGGCTATGAGCGTGACATCCGCCGCAGTCATGTCGAATCTCACCGGGTCGAACCTGATGCCAGGTTTGCGCCATGTTCAGCACCATGCCGTTCTTATCGAGCGTCTGGAAAGTAAAGGCCGTGTCGGCCGGGATCTTCGCGAGAAAACTCGTATCTGGATTGCCATCAGGGTCGGTTGGCTGGTTGTCCATGTTGTTGAATTTTCGCACCGGAACTTCGCCCAGAATTCGCAGCCGTTCCTGAGCGTGGCTGTAGAACAGGCGACCGTTCTTGGGGCCGTGATGTCTGTCCGTGGTTGGTTCCATCGCGAGAAATCGAACGGCATGAATCTCACCGTTTTCGTACAACCCTGCATCGGCACCTTGGTTGAACCAGTTCAGCGATGCGCCGTTCTGCGACGTGTTGAACGGATCGAGTCCGCGATAGCCGATGTAGTCCCGCGTACCTGCGAACGTCGCGGTTACGCCACCTTGAGGCACCGCGCCGCCGGGATAACTTTCGCGTTTGTACAAGCTGGAACTACCGACCAAACCGAACGGAGCCCCCGCAGGCAAGTGTGGTGAACTCGTGCCGTCGTTGGCCAGCGTCTTAATCGTTTTTGGTTCCTTGATTCCGTAAACTCGCTCATAGGAGACAACTGCTCTGGGGAATTGTTCGTTGTATTTCGGATCGTTTTTGATCAGCCTCATCTGCGCCGGTTCGTCGATAGGTTCGCCGTTTTTGATCAGGTAAAGTCCGCCATCGACGGACGGCTTTTTCAAACCGTTTTGATGGTTCGCCGGACCTGGTGTATATACGGTCAACAGATGATTGTCCGGCGCGGCTGCGGGATGCGTGAACTTACCGACGCGCGGAGAGTCGTTCTTTCCCAACACCGACAAGTCAGATGGCCCTTCGCCGTTGTTTGCAAATCGCGTGAACGATTCAACCCCGTAGGGGCTGAACGGCAGCCGGTACAGTTTCGGTTTACTGTTGTAGTGCCGTCCGAACCGCAGCGGTGGATTGCGAGAATCCCCCAGCCAACCGGGGCCGAACGCCGAAGAATCGTCAGGCACTGCGGGTGGCAATTTGAAATAGGAGCCGAAGCCACTGTTGTTCAAGTTGTAATATTCTTCCGCTACAATCGAGCCGTCGGATAATTGCGTCTGAAAATGAAACGCGTTGGGCGCGCCGCCGGTATCGAACGCACTGATCACCGGAGCCCAATTGGTCCCGTCGGGATGGATGCTCCACAACCCCCACAAGATGCTGCTGCGCAGTGCCTGCGATTCCATCGAACTGAACACGATCCGTCCATCCATGAGAACGATGGGATGCAACGCCATGCCGATGTTTAGATGTCCGATGCACTCGACATTCTGGCCGTCGTCGTCCATCACAAAAAGCTGCAATGTCGGTCCGTTGTGTTTCGGCGGGCGAAAAGCATCGCGATTGCTGGTAAACACGATGCGACCGCCGGGCAACGGACAGGGCCCCATGTTGAACACGCCATAATCGAGATACGTTTTGTCTTTTTCCCGTGAGACAAAGTCACTCGACCAATCCGCCGCGCCGGTGTTGGGCGTGAACCGCTGATGAGTGAGCCGCACGATTTTGCGCGTCTTCAGATGTAACTTGTAAATATCCGCGCCGGACTTGGGATAGCGCCCCGCCCAATTTGTTTTCATGTCGTAAATGTGCGAGTAATAAACCCACTGCCCGTCGAGCGACATCATTGGATCAGTCACCGACCCTTTGCCGCCTTTGACCAGCACTTCTTCACTGCCGTGGGGATGCAACAACATCAAGTCGCCCTCCGGATCCATCGAGACCGGATGCGCGATTTCAGCCCATCTCGATCCAACATCATCACCCTTGCGCGGTGTGCGAACGTAGACGAGACCGTAGTCAAATATGATGGACTTGTCCGTCGAGATGTGTGGGACATTTAAGCCGATCGGATCGGGATAGCGCTTGTCGGCTTCAGCAGAGTGTCCCATCGTGGCCGTCGTGCCAATCAAGAGTCCGGCAAGCCGCAACACCTTCGAGCAATTAAACATTGGAAAGGGCTCCTCCAAAGCTTGTAGACTACAATAACGGCTGATGCGATTTTACCTCATTTCTCGGCGTCTACGCAACGATTACCGCGATCAAAGATGATTCCGTGCCACGTCGTTATTCCACACTCTGGTCGTGCTGGGCGAACCATTTGAGCACTCGATCCAAGATGTCCTCTTGGTGAGGCAAACTGCGAATGGGATGACCTTCGTCAGGATAGATCACCATTTGAGTTTCGACACCCGCTGATTTGAGGGCGCGGTAGAACATGCGACCCATGGGTAACGGACAACGGCGGTCGCCGGTGGCATGCAGAATAAGAGTGGGTGTGCGAACGTTCGCAGCATAAGTCAGTGGGCTATGTTCGTGCATTGCTTGCGGAACTTCCCATGGACGTCCACCAAATTCCCATTCGGTCCAACTTTGTAAGTCGCTCAGTGCCCACATCGTGGTCAGATCCGTCACAGCATTTTGCGGGACGGCGGCGCGGAACTGGTTCGTGTGACCGATTAACCAAGATGTGGTGAAGCCACCGTAGCTGACGCCGTAAACAAATTGCCGTCGGCTATCGACCAACTCCATGTCGACCAAATGGTCGATTCCGGTCAAAATATCTCGCATATCGCCACCACCCAAGTCAAAGCGATCCGCATTGATAAACTCTTGTCCATAACCCGCCGAGCCGCGAAAGTTCGGTTGAAATACCGCGTAACCATTGGCGGCGAACACCTGCACTGTGAAGTTGAAGCCCAGCGTGGACCGGCTGTGTGGCCCACCATGTGGATACAGCACTAACGGGTATGGCGTTTTCGATTTCGGACTTGTTGGGTGGGTGAAGATGCCCTCGACTTCTGAGCCATCAAAACTTTTCCACCGAACCAATTTGCCCTGGGCTATCGTCCGGTTGCTGAGGAAGTGATTGCTAGGAGGTGTAAGTTCGCGACGCGCTTTCAGAATGCGAGCAAAATCTTCGCTATGCAATTCAGGCGACTCGTCTTCGAGCGATTTGACGCCCTCGTTCAGATCGATCACTTGTCTCCGCGCACCGGTTCGATGAGCAGCGCGGTAATAGAATTTGTCTGGCGACAACCAACAGTCACGAGGCAACGAAAAGGATGGCGGAAGATGCGGCGGCTTGCCTGCACCAGGACCGTGATGGTCGAACAAAACTCGTGCATCCTTGCCACTTTTGCCGATGTCGATCATCGTCAGGTTTAACACGTCCGCGTGCGATCCTTTGCGCGGGATACTAAGGCAAAGCAAGTGGCGGCCATCAGGAGAAAGCCGCGGGCTGACTTCGGGACCAGGGCCAGTCGTGAGTTGCTCGATTTGGCCACCGGCGAGGTGAATTCGCCACAGATCGTAGTTCTTGTTGATGCTGTACCGCACAGATTCGCGGTCGTCGGTTCGGTTTGCGTGCACGACGAGCGACTTCCCGTCCGGCCACCACTGCGGATCACCGTACCAGGCGTCGTCGTTGGTCAGCCGCGTAACTTTGTGAGCCGCAATTTCATTCTGTTTCTCCGCCAATTCCGCGAGCCAGATTTGAGCGATTCCGTAACCTTCGTATCCCTCTCCCTGATCCTCACGCACAATTTGCACATTGTTAGCAATCTCTTGCGGTGTACGTGGGTCGCGTCCGTCGTCTGCCACAAACAGCAGTCGTTTGCCATCGGGCGAGAAAGCGATGTTGCCGTAAAAACGATCGGTGAAGACACGGCCGTAAGGTTTGTTTTTTCCTCCTAAGGGAATTGCTCTTCCACCCTCCGCAGGCATCAACCAAATGTCGGTCGCGGGATCGGAATACGCCGGTACCGGATCAATTGCGGGACTACCATCCGGAAGCGGCCGAGTCGAGGTGAACAGTATCCACCTACCGTCCGGCGAAAAAAATGGAGACCTTGCATCCGGTTGGCCTGATTCCATTGCTTTGGCGTTCGTCGCGTCACCTTGCACCCGCCATAACGAATAACGAATTCGACGCTTCTCGCGATCGGCCCAGCGACGAGCATACACGGCTGATTTCCCGTCGGGAGCGACTGCTACGGCCGTCGGCGCATCGAAGCGATAAAGGTCGTCAACTGAAATAAGCGTCTTCTCCTCGCCATGTGTGACCAGCGTCAGCACAAAAACATTCAATACGAAAACGAACCGCTGTTGCACCTTCATGATCACTTTGCCTGCTACTGTGACTTGGAAAAAGATGAGTGTATGATACACGATTAAACACACTGTTTCACGAGGACGCGTCGACCAGTCGATTTGTGATCGGAGATGCCTCGTACATGGTCACTTGGAGACCGAAATGAAGATCACTCAGATCATTTGTCAAATCCTGCGAGTTCCAGCCGTTGAAGCGAAAACCGCCAGCAGCCAAGATGCTGTTTTGGTGCGTGTGCGGACCGACAATGGGCTGGAAGGTATCGGCGAAGCGGATGCGTCACCGGAAGTCGTCAAGGCAGTCGTTGACGCTCCATTCAGTCACAACATTGCCTGTGGTCTGCGTGAAATTCTCATCGGCGAAAACCCGTTGGAAACCGAACGGCTTTGGCAAGAAATGTATCGCCGCACGATGTACTTCGGACGGACCTCGGTGACGATCGCGGCGATGGCGGCCGTTGACATTGCGTTGTGGGATCTGAAGGGAAAACACTTCGGAGAGCCAATCCATCGACTCCTCGGCGGCAAGCAACACGATCGAATCCGTGCGTATGCCTCGATTCTCTTTGGCCGAGACGGCGCGGAAACAGCCGACATCGGTCGTCGCTGGACTGAAGCTGGTTACACAGCAGTCAAGTTTGGTTGGGAACCGATGGGAGAAAGTGAAAAGGTGGACGTCGACTTGGTCGGCGGAGCCCGCGAAGGTGTCGGTGAAGGGACGCTGTTGATCGACGCTGGCTGCGTTTGGGATGCACGCACGGCACTGCGACGTGCTCAGACCTTCAACGACTTTGGTATCGAATGGTTGGAAGAGCCGCTGCGTGAAGCCGACGTAGATGGTTACGTCTGGCTCCGAGACCGTTCCCCCGTGCCAATTGCCGCAGGCGAAGGTGAGTGTGGTCGCGAATCGTTTCGGCAACTGATCGACCGACACGCACTCGATGTCTATCAGGTCGATCTAGCGCGCAATGGGTTTACAGACGCTTGCTATGTGCGGTCGCGTGTGGAAGAGATCGGCGCGCGGCTTTGCAATCATTTCTATACCTCCCCGATCACCGCTGCTGCCAGTCTTCACTGGTTGAGTACTTGCCGCGACGCGTACCTATTTGAAGACTGTGTTGAAGACTCACCGATTCGCAACGAAATCACAGTCGAATCCGTGCAAGCGAAAGACGGCTGGATTGAGGTACCCAACGAACCCGGTTTGGGCGTGACATTAAATGAAGAAGTTGTCGCTCAGTATCTTGTTGATGAATCCAATGCTAGTTGACCGTCGAAACGACTGGGAGACGGCTCGTTGCAGAAACCTATAATTTGACGTTTTTGCAAAGGGCATCTCACTCATCGACAAAGACGAGAAAAGGGTCGCTTTGTGCTCGGTTCCAAATGCCTCGTCGGTTCTACGGCTTTACGGCACACTTGAGTATGATCTCCCGCGCGTCAGTGTGTTGGACTATTCCGCTCCGGCAGACAAGCCCCCGACAACCGTCGGCGGAAACTCGTTGTGGTCGAGCAGGACGGTCATCGAAATGATCCCACTTCCGCTGTTTGCATCCAGTTCCAAATTAGCGGCCACGTCAAATGTGTTGTTGTCATTGGCCGCCAGAATTCCTTCCGATTGAATCAAGCCACGGAATGCGGTACGGCGAAAAGAAAAACGTTGCAGAATCCACAGCTTCATACTCCATTGTCCCCCCGTGACTTCGACTGATTCGTTCGGTAGTGGCAGAGGTTCCTCGTGGTTGACCGCCGCGGACCAGAATCCGACAGCGAATTGACCGTCGACGGTCCCCAAGTAATAACCAACGAAGATCGCCGCACCGCAAACGGACTGCGGGCAGAGTTCCCGTCCACTGATCGCACCGTCGAATTCTGGTTCTGACGCAATTGACGATCCAGCCGTCAACGCTGCGATCGTTAACAAGAGGTTTGTTGTAAGAGGTCGTCGTGTCATGGGTGCTATTCTCGCTGCTGGTGAGATTGGGATAATGGGGTGTAATGTAAACCGTTTGGAAAACGGATGCAATTTGGGACATCCATTCGACTTCTCTCTGATCACGGCGCAGCTTGTTTATTGTTTAACGAGTTGATGTTCGCGCGGCAAGCTTTCGGAAAAACACGCCGGAAGTAAGCCCCCAACATGCTGACCGCCCCAGAGACACAAGTCAAAATTCAGCGCTATCGGTCCGCAACCTGTTACCCAAGCATGGCCTGTTTTGAACCACGCCCGAAACTAAGGCTGCGGGCCGGGTGGTTTTGACAGCTCGACTTTGATTTCTTGAACTAGACGATTGTAGGACGGATCGCGGGGCACGATGGATTTCGCTTTTTCGGCATAATCCAACGCCTTCTTCCAACGAGCTTGGTCTTTGTAAAAGATGGCCAGCACATACGCATACTGCGGCATGTTTGGTTCCAATTGCTGGGCTTTGACCAATTGTTGTTCGGCCTTGTCTTTTTCGCCGTGCAGGTGCAGAAACAAACCGTATTGATATTGAATCGCCGCGACTTGAGGAGCCAGTCGGGCGTCGCGCCCCAAAAGAGCTAGTTCTTCGCGGCGCAGCTTGGCCATTTCGAACTGGTACTTCGTTGCCTTTTTGATCAGCGCGTCGATTTCCGCGTCTCGATCGGATTTCTCCATCGCTCGATTGATGGCTAATTGCCGCAATTGTTGTTCTGTTTCTTGACGTCGATGGTCCAAAATGGCGGCCAGATTTCGTCGAGGGCCGGCGACGCCCGGTTCAACTTTGATCGCCATGCGGTAGGCGTGAACGGCCTTGTCCGTGTCTCCCACCAGTTCGTTCAGGCTGCCGATCACCGAGTAGCTTGTGGCACGGTCATTGTTGTACATCAAACCGGCTTTGAATTCGTCGATCGCGTCGCTAAAAACGTCACGCTGCGATTCGGTGGTCAAGGCGATGAATGCGTTGGCTGGAATGCCCGCGATCACTCGAGCTGCTTCGGTGCGGACAAGACGTGATTCATCGGTAAGTCGTGACAGCAACGGGTCGACGAGGGGTTTGAAAGATTTTTCCAGATGCGACGCGGCACCCATTGCGAATCGATCACGCTGAATTGAAATCTCGGTGTCGATGCGAGCAAGAGCCGATGCGCGAACTTGTGGATCGATGTCGCGCAGGGAAGCGATTGCGATGTTCAGGCTCTCTTGTGAATCGGACGAACCCAAATGGAATAATGCGGTGGCTTTCACGATCGGTGCCGCTTTTCGATCCTTGGCGATCTTGTGCAGCATCGGCTGAGCGGCGGGATCGCCTTGTCGCGCGAGTTCAAACGCTTTGGCAAAATGTTCTCGACTCTTGAACTTGTCGCCGTACCACTGGACTGCCTTATCGGCCATTCGTTTGTCGAGTTGATCGATGGCCTGTTGAATGGCATCGTCGTCCGCGGCATCGAGCCAATCCGAATACTGTTTTAGCTTGGCGGTTGATTCGACTTTGATTTGATCTTCCGACAAATGACATCTCGAACACGCGTTCGGCGTTCCCAGTTCGACACTTAAATCCGGACGCGGGATTCGCAAACTGTGGTCGCGACGCGAGTCGACTGCCATGTACGTTTTAGTCGGCATGTGGCATTCGACGCAAAGCGCGCCTTTCGATCCCGGCTTGTGGTGATGATGTGCGGGTGAGTCGTACTTGGCCGGCGGGTGTTGATGACACGAGGTACACAGTTTGTTGCCTTCATGCTTGAGCTTCGTCGTGTGCGGATCGTGGCAATCGGTGCACCGGATTCCCTTTTCATACATTTTGCTTTGTGTGAACGAGCCATAAACGTAAACTTCTTCGTGGATCTGGCCATCGGCGTGATAGAGATGGCCGTGCAGCAATGCGTTGCGATAGAAATCATGATAGGGCTCGCCGGCTGCATATTCTGACTGGATTACTTGACGATGCGAGTGGCACGGAGCGCAGGACTCGATTTCGATTTTTGTGTTTTCGTCTTTGAGTTTGGCGAGCCCATAGCCGTGCTTGCGGTCCCAGAATAACGACTTCGAGTTGGCAAGTTCAACGTGAACGCTGCCCGGTCCGTGGCACGCTTCGCAACTGACGTCGATTTCTGAGAAGGTCGTGTGATACGTCTTGGCCCCAGGATCGAAGTTCTTTTTCAAATCGGTCGAGTGGCAGTCCGCGCACGTTGTGTTCCAGCATTGCGTAATTCCCGTCCAATGAAGATCGTCTTCGGGCGACAGCGGGTCGACGGATTCATCGACATCGGGCGGCGACAAATAAAACCAACGCTTCTTTTCCGTGTCCCACGAAATTCGCAGAACTTGGAGTCGGGCGATTTCGTTGCCCGGCATCTCATTCGGCCGATCGAATTCGACCATGTATTGTTGCAACGGCTCAACACCCAGCACGTACTTGACTTCGAAGTCGGCCAGCTTCCCATCGGGACCTTCCGTCCGAACCATGTATCGGTCTTGTTTGCGATACATTCGCGACTTGATACCGAAGTGCGACAGTTCTACGTCCGAGAAGTCGCCCAGCACAGTTTCCGGTGTTGCCTTGTCCATTGCCAAGTCGTGGTGAGACCCCGCAAACGAACGTCCTTGCGCCGCATGGCATTGAATACAAGATTGGCGTCCAACGTAGGTGCGGTTCACATCATCCGGCAGACACGTCCACCAATCAGCCAGCACATAACCGCTGCAAGCGACAATTCCGATCAATGTGAAAAAGATTAGCGAGATTGCCACCGCATGGTGGTTTGCATCCCCCTTCGGCGGAGTGTCTTCAGTCTGGGCTTTCATGAATTCGTTGGCACTTGCGTTGTCGAAAGGATGCCGTTCCTTTTATCTACCATATCACAAACGCGCGGTGGTGGGCATTTCTCCCCGATGCTTCATCGGTTGATTCCCGACCTAGCACTGCCCAATCTCCAGGGGCAAAAGCGAAGATGAGATTCTGACAGTT
>CAYFJO010000417.1:0-9518 GCA_964343305.1 uncultured Pirellulaceae bacterium
CCGTTCCCGCCGCTGTCGCCCAACGGCAGCCGCAGCTACCCACGCCGGCACATGGCCAACGGACACGGCAAGTGGAACCAGTACTATATACGCGCGATCAACGGCGAAGTGCGGCTATGGGTCAACGGCGAGGAAGTCTCCGGCGGCACAGGCTGCGATCCAGCGGAGGGCTATCTTTGCCTGGAAAGCGAAGGCTCACCCATCCAGTTCCGCAAACTCCGCATCCGCGAGTTGCCCTAAAAGTCGAACGCACTACTTTCATTGTTTTAATTTCCAACAACGTGTAAGGAAGAATTGTCGGACCGCGCGCAACTTGCTTCGGTGAATCACACCGCTGTAGTTACGCCTGATCACGAGCCCGCTTCGGCGGCGGAATCGCTCCACTAAGAGGGCAATAACGCGAACGAAACCATAGTCGCAAGGGCCACCCAGAATGCACCGACGACGGAGACAAGCGACAAACCAATCAGAATGAATGTGCGAATGGACGACTTGTTCTCGCTCGTGCATGTCAATTCAAAGAAGCCGACTGCCGCGCCAAGGACAATCAGGTAGAGAAACCAGTAGTCTCCGGTAACGTGGATTATCGCTTGCATGAAGTCCTGCAGCTCCAGGTCAGCCTTTTGGTATTCGTGTGCCAATTTCGGAACGACCTTCACCATCACAAAGTAGACAACGAGGATGGCCAAGAAGACGTTCAGCACGAGACCGACCTGGCCGGCAAGATGCCACATTCTGTCCTTCCATTTGATGGCCTGCTCGACAGACAGCGACGTGACGCCTGGCCCATAAACTGATTGCATGCTCTCGCGAATGACCTCGGGATCACCCAGTTCTTCCATCGCCTTCGCAGCGGCGTCACCGGTAGACATTCCCTCGGCGACCGAAGCGTCAATCGCCTCTTCCAGATGTTCCTTGAGTTCTTTGCGCAGAGGTTCGTTCATCTGGCAACATGCCTGATCCAGATAGCGATCAATGTCGTTCATTTAAGACTTCTCCATAATCTGCGTGACCGCTGTGGTGAGGGCACTTTAACGAAGCACTGACAGAGCCAGTGGCACGCGTGCGCGAGAAACCGCGTAAAGGTACTGGCATACATTCACTGGATTCCGGCAATCAGTTTGACGATCTGCTTTCCTAAATCGGACGAAGGGACAATGAGAGTGAACAACAGCGCGCCGGGAAAGAATAATCCTAGCCCCCAGCGGTTGACCCAGTGGATCCGACTGCCGCAAACGCGATCCCGTATGAACGGCGCGCTGAGCAGCGACAGGTTGACTGTCAAAATAAAGGGAAGCACGTTCTCCGTCACCATGCGCGCTAATGGGTCAAGAGTGGCGGATGACACCACGATGGTCGCGAGCAGCATCAGGCGTTTGTGAGCCTCCAGCCTGTGTCGAAAGACAATCCCTAAACCGACAAAAATTGCAAAACTTATGACCGAATACAGGCTAATCCAAACAAGCGTCGCTCCATCCGTGTCCACATCAGTGTTGCCGTCTGCGCCTGTGGCGACAGATCCTGCGGCTGCGGAGTGAATCACGGTCAGCCCGGCGGGGACCATAAGCAGCGCCAGCAAGACGCCCACTGTCCCCAGGTATCGATGTAGCTGCGCGTTGCCTTTAGCCACCAGCACGGATTGCAATAAGAATACGACGGGCCATGTCGCGTACAGGGCTGCGTGAATTTTTGATTGCAAGGGAAGTTCTGACAGGGACGACTGCAGAGTATAGACGTCGAAACGACCCACAATCGGGATGGCCAGCAGGATCGCGCCCATCCATAAATAGAAGGCGTTGGACTCTTTATATTCGCCCAGAGCTGACCGTCCGGCTTTGGTGATGTGGTAGTACTTCCGCTGTCGAGTATCCGGCTTTCCTTCCCACTCACCACGGATCATGCCGTCCTTCTCCAGCTTGTGAAGACTTGGATACAACGACTCGGCTTTCCATTCCAGGACGCCGTCCGTTTCCTCCTTGACGGTCACAAAGATCTCGTAGCCATACATCGCCCTGCGGCTGAGCAGCGAGAGGATGCTCCGAGACAACGTTCCATTGATTAGTTCCGTGTCCATGATTCTCGCAGGAATTATCGCGTTCTTTCTGTTGGTTTTTTGTATGTCGGAGCGCTACATACTGGCGCGTCGGTCACCCAAATTTTCGTGAGCCACTACTAGGGAAAGGTCGGCAGATCGTACAGCCGCCGCTGCAACTTGCGAGGCGATCGGCCCAAATGGCGGCGAGTTGGCCGGCGAATGAGGATTATCGCGACAAACTCTCATTTTTGAATGGGAAACGAGTAGCACTACGAGAATAATCGCGTTGGTGTGACAAACCTTGTCTTGGCCGCCTTCTTGCGTCGGGCGCGCGCGTTGCTCGCTTTTCGCTGCGTCACTTCGGACGTTCTCCAGCCAGGGTAACGCGGTGCATTTCGCGACGATGTCCGTGATAGTCGTTGACAGGATTGTGTAGCGTGCAGCGGTTGTCCCAAAACGCGAGAGAACCCGGCTGCCAGCGAAATCGGCAACAAAACTCCGGCCTGACTTGATGTTCAAACAAGAAGTTCAGAATCGGTTCGCTTTCAGATTCCGTCATTCCCTTGAAACTTGTCGTGTGAGATAGGTTGACGTACAGGGCCTTCCGGCCTGTCTCTGGATGCGCGCGCACAACGGGATGCTCAGCCACGTGAACGCTGCTGCTCGTATCCCTGGGCCCTTTTTGAATTACCTTTCGTGAGGCATCCAGTTTGTCCGAGCGGTTCACGCCGACAAGTCCCGCGAGTAGATGCTTCATCCCGTCTGACAGACTGTCGTAGGCCGAATACTGGTTCGCGAATAACGTGTCTCCGCCAGCCGGTGGTACTTGACGGGCATAGAGAATCGTACCCATCGGCGGATCATCCAAATAGGTCGTGTCCGAATGCCAGTTTCCCCCAAAGTTGAGCGTCTCATCGGTAGTGGGTGACTTTGAAGAAAAGAAGCCCGGCTTCTAAAACGCAAAATCACCCACTACCGTCTCATCGGCATGTTTGACAATGGGAACAATATAGGGAAATCCTTCGAGTGGCTTCACGAAAGGGTATTCGATCGGTTCACCGAACTGGCTGGCGAAATCCATTTGTTGTGTTGGTGTGAGAGTCTGACCGCGAAAAAAGATGACCAGGTAATCAAGTAATGCTTGATGGATCTCAGCAACGACCTGCAGATCCAACGGTTTGGACAAGTCAACGCCGTCAATTTCCGCACCAATTGAACTCGTCAATGGACACACAGTAATCGCCATGTTGCTCCTGTTTTACCGCTTCATCCGCCAGATGTTGGTCTTTACCATAATACATTTCCGCAACAACACTGGTGCGGCCATGTCCGACCGTGGGGATCGACCGGATACGCGGCGAGCTGGTCGACACCGGTTTTCGGCGGCTTGCTGGAAATCAAACACGTTTGGACGTCAGCAGTGCCAGCCGATCGGCGACGGCCAACCGGAGACTATTTCTCGGGAATTTTTTCACTATCCTGTCAATCTATAGTCTTGTCTCATACGTCATTTCCAATGAACCGCAATGATTTCTCGAACTTGTCAGGTCGACCATGAAAACCAACTACTGTGTGTGCGTGATCCTACTTGCTGCTCAGCTACATGGACCGAGCTTTGGTCAGTCAATCTCTGATCCAAAAAACGCCAATGGACCCGTTGCCTTGAATCGATTGGACGAGATGGTCAAGTGCGGCGACCCGCAGGCAGTGCCGATCCTTCGCGACTGGCTGGTGACCGATATGAATCGTGTCAAGAAGAAAGACACGTCGCAGCGCTTGATGCGTGCGCTGGACGGATTGGGGATGTTTGGCGACCGTCATCTGCAAGACAAAATCGAAGCGATCTATCGGCACGCAGACTGTGCAGCAGTAGTTCGCGACTCTGCAGCAATCGCGTTGGCGCGCATGGGCGCACGCGACGATATTGAACTCCTGAAAGAAATTCTCAGGGACCGGCGGCTGGCGATTCAGTCTCGATGTGAAAGCGCCGTGACATTGCTGAAACTCAAAGTGCCGGCCGCCGCCGAATTCCTTCTTGCGCAATACGACATTTACCGTCAGGAATTTCGGACGAAAGGTGGCAGCAACTTGGCACCTGTGCGGATGGCCTTGGCGCGGCTCCACAGCGAACAGCTTCTGGACGTTCTCGAAGAGCGGCTGAAAGTCGAGCCAAATGTCAAGATGCAGAACAACATCCGCACGTTAAAGCAGCGGATGTTGTTGAATGCGTTACGGCTCGAAGAACTGCGTCAAATCGCCGCTAATCCAAATTGGAAGGCGGCGGACCGTCGTTATCCGATAATCGAGGTCTTGGGCGCGCGGGGCGATCTCGAAATCATTCCGTTCCTCGAATCGCTCAAACCATACGAAACCAATCTTGAGTCGCTCAAAAGACAGGTGGAAGGACATAACAACTACATCTGGCCCCAACACGTGAAAGATTCGATTGGCAAGATACGGCGGCGGCATTGGGAAGCCGTCGCGGAGTTGCAAAAGCAAAAGCCTGAATTGTTGAAGTCGCTGTGTGCGGCGGCGCCGACGAAGGTTGCCGCCAACAAGCCTAGCGTTAAAGAAAAGAAGCCCAGCCTTGAAGAACTCGTAAGCCGCCTGAAGGATTCGAATCAAAGCATCCGACAGCGGGCATTGAGTTATGTCGGTGCCATGAAACCGTACCCCGAGCAGCTCGCGCCGCATGTTATTCGTCTTCTAAAAGATCCGAATTACGAAATTCGAGCCAATGCAGCCAATTCGCTCGGCAATTTGCAAAACGGATTGCCTGACTTGGGAACGCGATTCCCTGAGTGTATTCCTCAGCTCGTTCAAATGCTCTCGGACCGAGATCCCAAGGACCGACACCAAAAGGTTCGCCGATTTGCGGTATACGCTCTTCGATGTATCGGAAAACCGTCTAAGCCCGCTGTGCCCGAACTCCTCAAGATTGCGAGAAACCGGAAAGACGATGTTTCAGCTAGGAAAGAGACGGTTGGGGCACTAGGAGCCATCCGACACGCGTCGTCGGACGTGGTGGATACGTTGATTGGACTGTTGGACGACGAGTCGCGAATCGACCAAAACTACCCAACCATCGCGAGTGCGGCATATGGTGCTCTGGGACGATTAGGAGTCGACGGCAAATCCGCACAGCAGGTCCTGATGAAGAAACTACGCCACGACGAGGCACAGCACCGCAAGATGGCCGCGTACGCGCTCGGCACGATTGGATTTGGTTCGCTGGAGGTGGAGAATGCCTTGCTCGACTTGCTGAACGACAAAAGTGCAAACGTTCAGAAGTCGGCATTGTCATCATTGGAGGGAATCAATAAGATCAACGCATTCTTTTTTCGCCACCAAGTAAGTTCTCGCGAAGTTAGCGCGAAACGGCGAGCTTTGTTGGAAGACATGCAGCGCGATCGCGATCACAAATCGCGGTTTGCTAAAGTGTTGGCAGCTCAGCTTCGTCTGGGTGAAGGGCACCATCCACGACGTACAAATGCGTTGCGCATGCTGTTCGAGTTGGATGCACGAGAGCACGTGGCTCTCGTCAAGAATGTATTCGCGCGGCTTGAAAAGAAGACCATCAATTTGGAAAGGGCGGATTTGCGGATGCAATTGCTGCGTACGTTGGTCGCGTGGCTACCTGAAAAGGACGTTCTGCCGTTCCTGATCGCAGTGGACTCGGATGTGGGCGAAGCACCGCTGGTTAAGTTCCGCGCCGCCGTGCTGCTTTGCGAACGAGCTGACGATGCAATGTCGATCGCCTATCTCGTGAAGCGGCATTTCATGAAAGCCGGCGAAAACGAGCCGCTGCTGAGCGTCGACCAACTGAGGAATTCGCTGAAGAATCGTCAGCTCTTTGAGTCCGACGAAGCATTTGAAAGCGTGAAGGCTGTTGGGACCGAACAGCTCAAACAGATCCAAATGGGCATTCAACTTGCCCAATACCTTTACGGCTATCAACAGCGCGGAGAAGCGCGCGGGCTCTCCGTTGCCAAAGTGGTCGTCAAGCAGGAAAAGATTACTAGCATCGAATATTCCTTATCCGCGCCATCGGAAGGTTGGAAATTCGAGTTGCGAAGAAAAGGTGATCATTGGTTGCCATGCGAATTCGGAATGGCGTACATCGAATAGACTTTAGTCTCTGTTAACGGAGCCGTCCCGCGCTCAACGACTTTTCGATCTTTCGCAATTCTCCCTCCTGTTAGTTGTGGCAACCTTCTTCAGGACTGCCGCCGCTTTTTCAACGGCCTGCAGCAATTGCACAACGGTTCTACTTGAGTGGCAACCATTGCAACGTGTACTTCGCGGCCGCGCGGACTTTGGTCGACTTATCGCTGGCTAACATCTTCTCCAATGGTCTGCGGGCGCGCGCATCGCCCATGTAATACAACCCATAGATGGCGGCAACCCGATTAGACTCGAGAGGATCACTCTTCGCGGCATCAATCAATGCCGGCACGGCCGATGGGTGGCGTATTTTTCCTAGGGCACTGATCGTCGCAGCGCGAGACTTGCCTTTCTGTTTGGCGAGCAGCTCGACCATCGGCTGGGCGGCGCGCAGGTCGACAATCAAGCTCAGCGTGTGGACGGCGTACCAGGATCTGTCAGGCTCACCCAGTAACTTGATCAGCGACGGCACGGCCGGCTCCCCAATCTTTGCTAGCGTCTTGAATACATAATCATTGTTGTGAGAACGTGGACCGAACGAAGCGACCATGGCATCGACACTTCGCTTGTCACCGATCTGCGTCAATGCACGCACACCGTCTGGTCGCAAAGTAGCATCCTCCTCCATCGCCGCAACGATGTAGTCAACTGCCCGCGAATCAGCCAGATCACCGAGGGTACGGATGATGACTGCCTTGCCTCCCACCGACTTGATGTCCGTGCCCGTCAAGATAGGCACAACTCCGCGACCAGCGTACTTCAACACCTGGCACACATTGACAACATGCTTCTCGTCATCTCGCACCCACTTCATTAGCGGATCAATCGCCGCAGGCCCTAGGTTGATCAACGCCGTACGGACAGCCGTCCGTACTTGAAGCGAATCCGTTTCCAGGTAAACGCGGGTGAGCGGTTCGGCCGCACGCGCGTCGCCGCATTCGCCAAGCGCCAGTGCTGCCAGGCGTCGTACGGTCGTGGATTGCTTCGAGTCGACAACGGCAACCAGCGCGGGAACGGCCGCCGAGCCAACTTCCGAAAACTTCTGGGCCAGCTCCTCCGCCCGAGCCGGATTGGCGGTCGCAAAACCGTCGATCAGTATTTTCACCGTACGGTCTGAATCCGTTTTGGCGAGCCCGCCGACTAACTCCTTTGGAATCTCATCGTTATTCTTGATCATCAGCGAGAGCGCCTCGAATGCACGCGCTGTTTGCATTCCGCCCAGCGCCTGAGCCGCCGAATAACGAACATAGGGATAACGATTGCTTATCGCCGTCAGCAGAGGCGCGATCGCCCGCTCGTCCTTTCGCTTGGCCAAAGCGGTAGCTGGATAGACTCCGTTCCAGGTCTTGTCCGCTTTGACGGCCGCCATTAACAGGTCGCGGTTTTCCTCGCTGTCATGTCGCTCGAAGAAATCGATCACGTCGGTCGAAAATCCCCCGGACAAGATGGGTACTCTCCGCGCAAGCGATTGCAGCGGGACCACAGCGCGCGGGTCATCGATGCGAGCCAGCGCCGTAGCGGCCGTGTTCCAAGTAAGTTGCTCTTCGCTGTCTAACGCCTTGATCAACGTCGGCACGCAAGGCTTACCAACCGCTGCCCAGTACTTCGTGATACGTGCATAGGGCATCTCCCGCTTGCCCTTCATCCAAGCGATCACCGCATCGACATAGGCGGCATCCGGTTTTCCTGCCAACGTGTCGAGCAACTTGTAAACCAGATGTCGATCGCCGTTGCGAAATGCCGTTAGAACGTGTGGCTTCGCTTGTTGCATGCCTGCGGCAAGAAGGGCAATCAGAGCTGCATCGCGACGATCGCGATTCTTGTCATCTAAGGCTTTCAGGAACGGAGTCGGTGTCTTCGCCGCTATCTTGCACAGCGCTTCGGCTACAAGATCCGGAAATGGGTCCGGTAAACTTGCCCCTGGCCCAGCGCCGCCACCTCCGCCGTCCGCGCTCGCCGGCAAACGCTCGCCTTTTAGCAACGCCGCGCGGAAGTCCAGCAGCAACGCCAGGGCGCGCTCATCCTGAAAGTTACCAAGTGCAGCCACCGCCTGATTGCGCGCTGGATGCCCTACGTTCTTGGCCGTCTCCAGCAACAACGGAATCGACCGTTCGTCCTTTAGCCGTCCGATGGCCCGAATCGCGTCCTCGTCGAATGCGTTGTCCTTGTGTCGTTTTACGCTCTTGAAACTTGCCAACAGATGCGGCGTCGCGGGACGATCACCAAGAAGGCCCAGCCCAACCACGGCGCCGCGCGGTACCGTGTCGAGCGCATCGCGTAGTGGCTCAAAGGCGCGAGTATCGCCGATCTTACCGAGCGCAACCGCCGCTTCTCGCCTTTCAGAATACCGACCTGTTTTGAGGACAACCACGAGCGAATCGATTGCCTTTTTGTCGCCGATCTCTCCTAGAATCCAAGCGACCGACGCCTGGTATGTCGTGGGCGTCTTCAACTCTTCGAGCAATGGGGCAACGGCGCTCGCACCGTACTTCACAATCGCCTGCGAGACGTGCGATCGCTGGTCACTGCGGCTAAGCTGTTGGATGAGCGGGCGAAGCGCACGCGGATCCTTCCACTCGCCGAGCAGCTTCGCGCAGGCTTCGCGGCGAAAGTCAGAATGAGCCGAGGCATCCTGCAGGCCTTCGATCACGTACGGAGCGGCCTGCGGACCGATTTTGCGAATTTCATCGACGACCGAGGGGATCTGATCCAGACCGTAGGCGGGCAGTTGGAATCGCAATCGATGCACGAGATTGCGAACTTGCTCCGCCACATCCGTAGGCTGCGCTTGGGCAGACAGCGAGCAAACGAGAAACACAGTCACGACCACAACAGAAAATCGGCGCATAGCAAGGGCCTTTGGAGAATTCGATGTGCGAGTCCAACTCATCTTACGTCATTTGCGACGCATCTTGCCAATGCCACGTTCCACCTCACTGCAACTCGCAGCGGTCCTGCCGCCACCTAGCCGGATTTCTGGCAGAGAGATTCGATTACAATTAACACCGCAAACTAATCTATTTCACGCGATAAGGTGAATTGGATGAATGTTCATAGAGCGGGTCGGAGAATTGGTACACTTTGCGTCTACCTCCTACTGACACTTTTCGCCAGTGTACGCGGAGCGGCGGCGGCGGCGTCCGGCGACGCGCGGGTATACCCACAGGGCAAAGTGTTTCCATTCATGGGCTATTCTGGTGCGCCGCATCGGGACGCCAAGTTCGGATTTAGTGTTGCGGGGCCGAGTTATTCTACAGACCAAGGGGGCGTAACTCGGAGTCCGTGTTACGCAGCTTGCCTATCTGATAATAGAAGGGGA
>CAYFJO010000418.1:0-9512 GCA_964343305.1 uncultured Pirellulaceae bacterium
GTTGGGCCATATCGCGAGAAATGGAAAGTATGACAGTACGGTTTGACAACAGCGCCCCGGTTGCCTACCCTGCGATACACAAGCAGGGCACGTTTATGTAAATGGCGTATGCGGACGCGTTGAACATTGACGAGACCGGGCACAAGGACAACGGCGGTCTTTTCATTAGCATCACTATCTCCCTGTACATAAAACATGAACGAACAACCGAGACCGCAACCATACAACAAGTAAAAAAACTCCAGGCCCACACAGGACCGAGAGAATTTGCCGTGCTGTTTGTCACGACATTCTCAAGTCTACTGTCCGATTCTTCGACAACATGAACGCCAGAATCCGTTCGGCGCCGAATCGCCCGGTTTTGAATCACACCCATGGCGGTGACCTTCATTGCAGATCGCGGAAAGTTCTATAGCACCACTGAGAGCACCCCGCCTTGCTGCGCTCGCCCCAACTAGCAACCGGTTCTACACTTACGCGATCCGCTCCGCGGTCTCCGGAGCCGAAGGTTACAGGTTCGAATCCTGTCGGGGATACTCGCCAACAAATCGACACCGCTCAAAACGCCGTGAGCACAAACGCTTGCGGCGTTTGTGTTTGCGCGACGTATCTCTAGCCCGTCTTTGGACTAACGTCGGACTACCGGGCCGACGGTCCGTCCAGAAAGCGGCCGCCTACGTTGCAGATCGATGAAAATTGATGCGAGATCCGGCGAGCTTTATAGCACCATATTGCTCACCACAGCCGGCAAAGAGAGCACCGTGGAGAGCACCGAAAGATGCGTAACAAACTCCTCCTCTCGCCTCGGGCGCCGAAGCTTGAGGTATCGAGACGCAATCGAGTTCGGCTGAAAGCTACGGGATGCACGCTGCCGGAAGTCCGGTAATTCGCGGCATTTTCACGTCGGCCGACCTTTTCTGACCGGACGGGATCAGCGCACTCGGGTCTGTTGCTTCGCTCGGTTGGAAGTATTGTCCTTCGACAGACTGAGTGGCCGGGTTCTACTGCTGAACTGCGTCCATGATTCTTCGCGCGGCGGCGGCAAAGGCGGTGTGGTCCGTGTGATGCTTCTGTACCGCGGCGCGGACACAGTCACACAGTCGGGCTTTAGCCCGCTGGCGAATCGGCCCGTCCGGCGACTCCTGCCACCAGATGTACAGCAGCGTTAGCCCTTCCTTGATGACCGGATATTCCCCCGGAATATCAAGCTTGCGAAGTTCCTGCAACTGCTGTTCTGTCAGTCCGGATTCCTTCGCCCCTTCGGGAGACTTCAGAATCGCACGCACCTCCTTCGCTACCTGGTAGGTCGCGCGATATGGCTCGGTCGGCGAGAAGGAAAGACTTCCGCCGTTCCGATCCCACGACTCCTCAAAAAACCCGCTCTTGATGGTCGCACGAGTTTCGCCTTCGCCCTTCGCCGACGACAACGTCGGCGTGAAATCGATCGGCGGATCCGTCTTCAGGCGTGGAACCGGCTCCGAGGGCCACGCGCTCGGCTTCGGAATGGGGCCGGCCAGGCCGCGCAGCATCTCTAGAGTCTTGCGGTTAGTTTCGTGTTCCTCTGGCGTTCCCTTGGAGTTCGGGTCATAGATGTACTTGAATTTGGAAGCACCTTTGGCGTGCTCGGCGTTGTGCAAAATCCAGAAGTTTCTGTGACTCCATGGCACGTCGAAATCAAGGCAGCTTAGGAGAACCGGAAACGCCTTGTCACCGCCCCAGACTCGAAGGAGACTCAGTGAATCGAGCCACTCGCGGCTGTTGTGACGACGACACATCAGGATCGGCAACAGCCAGTCCGGGTCTAGTGGACTGCGGAGCTTCGCGACCAGTGCGTGCACAACCTGATAGCGGAAAGCTAGGTCCGCCGAATCCACGTGTCGACGGAGTGCGGTCACTGCCTCTTTTCCTCCAAAATGGACCAGGGCCGAGACCGCTGCAGAGCGCAACTCGACGGGGCCCTCGTCGAGCGTTCGTGAAAGCACTGGTAGTGCACGGTTGGATTTCGACACGCCAAGGGCCGCAAGTACTGCTTCCTTCACGGGCGACTGTTCGCGATCCAGCGCGTCGAGCAACGCGTCGATACTGCGATCCTCGGGCATCCGTCCGATGAAAACAACGATGTTGAGCCTTTCAATTCTTCTTCTGAACATTGGGATCTGCGTTGCAGATGAGAAACCCGTTCACATCTTCATCCTATCGGGACAGTCAAACATGGCGGACATGAATCCTAAAACGGGTTTTGAGCCGGAAGCGAAGAGCCTGTTCCCAGACGCAGGTCGTGTACTTCAAAGTGGCGCGGGGCGGTCAGCCAATTCGACTCTGGGTCAAAGAATGGAATGATATCGCCGCCAAGCACGATCTCGGCACAAAGTCCGAAGGCACCCGTTACTACGAACCCATTTTGAGTGCATACAACAAACTATTGGAAAACACGCCAAACCCGCATCTGTTACCTTCTGTTGGATGCAAGGTGAACGAGACGCGAAGGAAAAGTTAAGCGCCGCCTATAGTGATGCAATGCAGCAACTAATTTCGAATCTGCGCCGAGACCTGAAGCAACCAGAAATGAACTTTGTGATCGGACGCTTGAGCGATTTTGGCAAACCCAACGATACGCACTGGCAGAGCGTACGCGAGACCCAAGTCGATGTCGCGACCAAAGACCAACGTGGTGCCTGGGTCGACTGCGACGACTTGAACGACAAAGAAAAGAATGGTGTGAAACGGAATAACCTGCATTACACCAAGGAAGGTTACGAACTTCTCGGCCGTCGTTATGCGCGTCAGGCAAGGGCGTTGATCGAGGGTAAATCGCCGTCGGATGATGGGCGACCTGATTAGTTGCACGGTCGTCATTCAATCGCGATGTTAATGCACAACGACCTGGGGACGAAACGTCGCCAACTTACGTATCCTTTTCGTTCCAGAGCGCGAAGGTGAGACATCACTCCGTTTGTTGAGGCGATGCCAAAATGTGCAGCTATTTCACGAATTGTTGGTGGCGTGTTTTCAGCCTCAATCCTTGATTGGATGAAAAACAAGACTTCTCGCTGGCGGTTGGTTAATTGAGTCATTGATGGCCTAGAGTAGAAGAAGATAGGTTGGCACATCCATGATGAAGACGCTCCATACATAACTCTTCTTCTAACGGCGCTGATTGAGACGGTTGGTCAACGAGTCGGGCAAATGTCAAGGGCGAGATGCGCAAGACGCTTCGGTCTGTTTCACCGAAGCGAGTTAGCATCGACAACTATCCGCAGCGGTCGATGCAACTTCAGCGAGTTCGAGTGACGGCGAAATGCAAGCGGTGTCTCCACCTCTGAGCTTAGCGCCTGTAAAGGTCCTTGCTGCGAGAGCCGCCCCGCACGGAATGAAACCGTGGTTGGTGGCCAACTACGAAGTGAAGGCTGGCGTGCAGTTTCAAACCGTTCGTCGTTTGGCATCAACGTAATCCTCAACGTGCCGCATTGAAAAGCACTCGCAGGCTCTCGTGGTGTGATCGTCACTTTGACCTTGCCACCACCTCTCGGCGCGATGGGCGGGTCAAATTCTACTTTTAGTGCTTCCTCACCTACAAGTTCCTTCACATATTCCACGGGAGTGGCGCGGCCGAATTTGCCGTATTGTTGAGTGACAATTCCGATCAACTTGTCGTTCTTGTCGAGCAAGGCACCACCACTGCTGCCGCCTGCGATGGGAGCCGTGAAGTCTATCCACATCAGTCGTCCGTCCGAATCTTCGCGTAGTGCGCTTATAGCGCCGGTCGTCACGGTGACCGATGGGTTTTGACCGTCCTCGGCCACCTTTGGACCGAATGGGAAACCAATACACTTGACTGGGGCCGTGAGTTCCAGTTCAGCCGAGGACCCCAGGTCGAATCGCGGCATCTTCTTTTTGTTTTCAACCTTAATCAACGTTAAGTCTCGGTCCGGATGAACGGAAATGACTTCGCCCGCGACGGAAAACTCGTTCCGTTGGCCGGCGTGGAACGTGATCTCGGTCGACCGGGCCGTTCCATTGTTGCCTGGTGAAACATGACGATTGGTGACACCAAATCCTTGAGGAAATAAGTTGGTAAATGTGCCGCTCACCGTGACGGGTCGATCTTGCTCACCAATCAAGTCAACGACGACATAACCAGCGGCATCTTGGATCTTCGCCGCCTTTCGCTTCTTGGGTTTCTCGGCCTCACAATCGACTCCGGCCCAGCTGAAGGCCAAGCACAGGGTAAGGCAATAGAGTGGTCGCAGCATGAGAATGCTCCTTAGAGAAGAGAGTGGATGTTCGCGGCTCGATCGGCCGCACATCCAGATAAAGGCAGTCATGACGTGGATTCCAGATGGAATTCAAGTCAAATCTCTGACAATTTTTTTACCCAACTCGAATGGCAGGAGGGTTGGACCTGGGCACGGGAACACTTGTTCATTCGAATTGAATCTCGGCGACTCGGAACGCATGGACCGCCCAAGAGTAAACTGAGAATCGAGCAAGACTGCTCCCGCGCGTTCGCGGAAACCGACAGTGTGCCATGATGGGGTGATGCCAGAAGGTATGAGCTCAAGAGACTCCGCCTCATACATGTGACCGCATTTTGCGACCACGGCTCAGCGCAAAAGCGGGGCATTCGAAAGGAAGACGCATTGGTTGGGCCGCACATCTAGGAAATGGTGCCGCGTCCCACATCTTGAATCGACCCAACTTCAAGCAATTTCAGCCACTGAAGTTCTACATCTTGCGTGGCAAAGAAACGCTCTACGGATATCTTGTTGCCAGCCGTTAGTGCGTCGCAGCGGATTAAGTGAAGTTCGTTTGACGAGTGCAAACCCGACGGGCTGACGCTGCAAGCGTTTTGTGATAGCAAAAATCGCCGGGTCCTTTGCTAGCACTGGCCGGCCGTCGTGCCGACGTTCATCGGCGAGTTTTTTTTGACACATTTTGTTTTTGCTTTTCACACTCAACTGCGCTCAATCGACGTTGAGCAAAGAAACAAGACCAAGGCGCAATTCGTAGAAAAACGCGTCTTCGGAAAATTCAAGAGTTGTGCACTCTTTCAAAGTGTGATGCCACCTCGCGACTCGTTGGATCTGACATTTTCGAATGGAATTGTAGTGCCTGTTACAGAGAAACTCCTTCTTGACGCTATGACCAATTCCCTAAAGTGCGTTGGGGAGCAGCACACCTATCTTCTTGAGTTAGAAGATGTTTGTGACGAATTGGGAATACTCCATTCTGCGGAACATCCATCAGATGAATCAGACGTATTCCGCTCCACTTGTCTCAAATTATCTGAACTTCTGCGGAAGATTGTTTCCACCGCACAAACATCTCTGAACTACGATGTGGCGCAAGTTATCACGGTTGCGCGACTAGAGTACCGTTTGCCGGAGATGGTCAAAATAAGCAAATGGTCACCGAGCTTTCATGAAGCGGCAATTAGGATGGCTCAACAAACTTTAAGGCTGCTTGAGAATGGTTCGAGAGGACGATTTCCTGCTCAAAAGACCTACGATTGGATCATGGGTGAATTGGCAGTCCAACGATCAGGGGAGTGGGTAAGTAAGGTCGAATCGGGAGTCCACAATGAATATCGCTTGGCAATAGAGTCATTTCGTGGCAACTGGACTACCATGGATGCAGCGTGCACCGTTATCGACATCTCCAAATCCGCGCTCGGACGATTAGCCGATAATGGAGAAATTGCCGACAACGGTGTAAAAAATCGCGGCAGACGATTTCGTCGAGCTGACATAGAAAGATATCTCGAAGATCACCCGAACTTCGAGGACGATTGCCAGCGTTAGTTCTCTCAGTGGCAAATCCGTATTTTGTTTCGGATTAGTTTCGCGAGAAACTTTTTCTTTACACAAAAACGGTCGAGAATCCGGGATTTTGGTGCGTAAGGCAACAATTTGCGGATTTCTTTGTTCTGAATTCGTCCGGCTCATTTGGACGTGTATTGTGGCTTGAAGTTATGACTTGCCATGCATGACCAGCAAGGAATCTCACAAAACTCGAGAGCAAGGAGATTTAGACAAATGTTTTCTGATTCGCCCAAAACCAATCAAGGCCAAAACATTGACGGTAGCAAACTCATGATGAATGTCCGGGACCTTGCTGCACTATGCGACTGTAGTGTTCGTCACATTCACAGGCTTGTAGATGCGCAAATGTGCCCAAAACCTGTCAGGATCGGCACGTTGATCCGATTTGCAGCGCGAACTGGCGACCCAGCAACCGGAATCTTGGACTGGCTTGAGGCGGGCTGCCCAGATTGTCGAAAGGCGGCTGCAAAATGAGCCGCTTTTCGAAACAACCGCGCTACGATAAGGACATTGTAAAGCAAGCCGCCAATGGTAGATGGATTGAGATTCTCGAATCAGTTTGCGGCATGGATTCTTCTATCTTGGACGGCAGACACCATCCTTGTCCGCGGTGTGGTGGGAAAGACCGGTTTCGAGCCCTAGATATAAACTCCGGCGCATTGATTTGCAATCAATGCTTCAATCAGAAAAACGGCGACGGTTTTGCCGCCATCATGTGGCTTCGAGATTGCGACTTCAGCACGGCTGTGAAGCTAGCCGGCGAATATCTGCACGTCGGTAACGGCAAACCCAGCCAAGCGAGCGACCCTTCGCGACCTCCGCCAGCGAAACCCAAGCAACCTGTCGTCGATTACGAGCTTTACGATCGCGCATACAATCTGCTGATCGATAAATTGGAATTGTCGCCAAAACATCACGATGATTTGAGGCGACGTGGACTTAGCGGGGACGATATTCAGGCTGGCCGATATCGCACGTTGCCGTCAGACACAATGCAGATTGCGCAAGACATTTATGGGGAGCTTCGACATCGCACGTACAAAGTCCCTGGGCTGCAGGCGATGAAGATCCGATCGCAGCCGGGATTATTGGTGCCCGTTCGCTCCGCGCAAGGTAAAATCATCGCCATCAAATATCGCATGGACGGCGACTGTGGCGATGGAAAGTATCGATACCTCACAACCAAGACACGACAATTTCCGAATGGTCCGTCACCTGGGGCGCCAGCACACGTTCCCGCGAAACTAAACGGATCCTGTCAAATCCTACGATGCACCGAAGGCGAATTAAAGGCAGACGTTGCATCAGCGTTGTCAACCGTTCCGACGATTTCCTTTCCTGGCGCGAACCAATGGAAGGTTGTCGTGCCCGTCATCGAGGCGCTTCAGGCAACAACAATTCGCTTGGCGTTTGATGCTGATTGGCCAACCAACGAATCCGTCGCGAAAGAACTAGTCGCCTGTTACCGTGAGTTGTGCGAGCGTGGCTTCAAGGTCGAAGTTGAAACGTGGCCGATTGCTCATGGCAAAGGTATCGACGACGTGCTTGCGGCGGGCCACAAACCAACTGTCCTGGCTGGCGACCAAGCGAAGGCCAAGATCGATGAAATCGAGCAGTCGATTCCAAAGCAGTCAGCAAAATCAAATTGCAACGCATCATCGAACTTAAGTCCAAATGGCAAACCCAATAAGCCTCGATTGGTCGTCGATGCATGGCTAGCCGATTCTGGTATTGAAGTTCGCCAATCAGCCCAACCAAGTGAAGGCAGCATAACGTGGCATGTTCTGAACGCCTGTCAGGAAGGGCATGGTCATGATGGCGAGTCATGTTTCACTCAGGAATGCAATGGGCGAATGTCGTTCAGGTGTGAACATCAAGATTGCCGCACGACCGGCTGGCACCAAATCAAAAGGAAGTTAGGCCCACCGAAACCACATCACTACGTCCCACCTTTGAATTCGAATGGATCGGTCAATAAAGACAAGTCGACAACAATAAATGAACCCATCCCGGCTAAACCACAAACATTAGAACCCAACACGATTGTCCGCGCTGGCGATCGGGGAAACATTGGCACAGTTCTTTGCGATAAGGGTGAAACGTGTCTTGTCCACTTTATTTCGCCAGAAGGCGTCGAAGCTGAAAAGGAAATATCAAAGTCGTTGCTTAAGCGCCAAGACGGCACTCAGTTAGACGAAGACGCTGCGGAACCGATCCACATTGAATTAATCCCATCGTGCAATTTTGCAGCCAAGGATTACCATCAGTGCTATCTTGTGCGCAACATTCTGGTATCTGAACAACCAGCGATTGTTGGTGGTCGATCTAAGACGATGAAGACGTCCCTGATGATTGACTTGGCTTTGAGCCTAGGAACGGGGACGCCTTTTCTTGGTGAGTTTCACGCAGATCAATGTTCGGTTGCGATTCTATCGGGAGAATCGGGCGAGTTCACTGTCCAAGAGACAGCACGCCGAGTTTCTAAGTCCAAAGGTATCGAACTCTCCGAGGCGGATGTTCATTGGGGATTTACTTTGCCCCAACTTGGTCGCGAGGGAGACCTGCGAGTGCTAGGTGATTCGATCCTCGCCCATTCCATTGATGTGATAATGATCGATCCCGCCTACCTTTGCCTATTGGCGGGAAACGTCAAAGGATTGCAATCCTCGAACGTATTTGACATGGGACCACTTTTACTGAAGCTATCCGAACTGGGACAACAGACGAATTGTTCAGTTCTACTTTGCCACCATTGTCGAAAAAACTCTCCGGCAGAAAGGTTTGACCCACCTGACTTGGAAGAACTCAGCATGGCTGGATTCGCGGAATGGGCTCGGCAATGGCTATTGTTGGGTCGCCGCGAGCCATACGAACAGGGAAGTGGTGATCATCACCTGTGGTTGAACGTTGGCGGGTCGGCGGGGCACTCTGGCTGCTACGGTGTCAACGTCAACGAAGGACAGTTACAGGACGATTTTACGGGACGGATCTGGGACACGAGCGTAACGTCAGTAACTGATGCCAGAAAGGAATCAATGCGAAAGAAGGAACGGGAAAATGCCAAACGGCAGGAGGAGAGGGAAGAGGAATACAAAACTCGAATCTTGGACATATTGAAAGAGTTACCCAATGGCGAAACGAAGTCGGCTATCCGAGATGCCGCTGGCCTGAACAACCAGAACTTTTCGAAGGGTATTCAGTTTTTGTTGGGCGAAGGCCGCGTTGAAATGGTGAAAATCGCGAAAAATGGGAAGGAATATGACGCCTATAAATGGACGGGGAAATGAGCATCCGGACAAGCTGGACAGCCCGGACAGTCCGGATCGCTGTCCGGGTCGATTCAGTCGGACAGGACAAGGACTTATAGGTAGTCCTTGTCCGACTGATCGAATGTGTGTGTCTGACCAGTGTCGGTCAGCGCACAATCTGTCCGGGTCAAACAACCGGCATTCACACATGTCACGCCCGCAGCGTTCGCGAGCGTGACCAACTTTCACCCATCGAAAGGGAAAAAACGATGTCAACAATCGAATTTCACGATGGCCCGCAAGGGAGACTACCGCTCTATCGTGGAAGGCTAACTCGTCTAACCGAGACGTACTACGATAATGAAGATGGCACAGAAAGCCCCAACGCATTCATTGAGGTGAAATGTACCTTCTGTGGTCAAACAAATAAGCATGGGTGGAG
>CAYFJO010000419.1:0-9488 GCA_964343305.1 uncultured Pirellulaceae bacterium
CACTTGGTACGATGGCCATACCGGACGTCACGTCTACAGCGAAACCGTGTCTCCAATTGACCTTGAATCTGTACCCAAGAAGTAACAGCGATCCCCCGCGATGTCCGCCCACAACATCTTGCAGTTTCGTGCGGAGATCTCGCCACTTGAGGTGTGCGCTGGCTGGACTAAGAATCGGCTAGCTAGTTCTGCGAGCTTGGCGATTGTCCTCGGGCCCATTCCGAGAAGACGGTGGTATTCTGCGCCACTCCAGAAACTTCGTCGCTTTTACGGATTTCCGATCCTATCATCGATCTCTCAGCGTGCTTCGGTGTGTCGGACCGACGCGCCGATTCGATGAGCGAGCGCGTCGGTTCGCTTCAAAGGTCACCGAACCGTCAAGATAACAAGCGATGGAAAGTGATCAGATATGACGTCGGTGGATAATGATAATCGCCCAACATGAAGCAAGAAAATGGCAGGCGTGGTGAAAACGCGAGTGACAAATTCAACAAATACTTTCAATTCGTGAAACAAAAGTCCGGTCGCGGCCGTCTGAGTTTATGTCCTGATTTGCACCTTTAGACATTTGAGAAGGGTAAATGTAATGAAGTACGCTACGGTGATCTGCATATTCATAGTGTTGATAAGTTCGCTACTTGTTTTCGCCGAGGACAGAACCATTCCGAAGGATGACAAGAAAACTGGGCTGTGGGCCGCGACCAGCGTTCCCGAGCCGCTTGTTACGAGTAGCCGTCTCAAGCAGTTTCAGGTTCACTTTGCCATGCTGAATGAGGGCGAAAGACACATCGACCCAGGAGTTTCCGCGTGGAGATTGCAAATCAACGGCAAGGACCATCCGGATTCACAACTTACGTTTGCCAACGGGCCGCGTGATGAACGGTGGAAGTCACTTCCCGCCCACCAGTATTTGCGCTTCGCTTATGCGATTGGCGACTGGTTCAAGAAGCCTGGAACTTATTCAATCGTTTGGAAGGGGGACGATTTTGAATCGCCGCCTGTCGTATTTCGTGTGCTTGCGCAGAGCGAATAGAGCCAACAATATTATTGTGTATTGAAGAGGATCATTGATTATGAGTTACGCCACTCGAAGTTTCGCCCTCATTTCCCTATTGCTCTGTTGCGCGACCTCGTTCGCGGGAACGGTCAAACGATTCGAAATCTCGAAGGCGACCCAAGAAAAGTCGCCAATCGATTTCTCGGTGACGATTACACCAGATACCGTTCAAAACGGACATGTCTTTGTCGAGCTTGCGTTCCCTTCGGCTCAGCAAGAACTCGCTGATCTTTGGAAGGTCTACCTCTGGATCATGGATGATAAGAAGACAGTTCTCGGGGCACCACTGGACTTGAGGCAAGTAAGGCGCCCCAAAGAGAAGAAGAACGTCGAGATGATTGCGGTCAACTACCACGGCCGCGTTGACACCATTAGACGATGCCTGATCGCTATCCGGTGCGGCAAGCGTGCACCACTCGTTGAGACGATTTATCAGATCGACGTTGGGAGTTATCTAGACAAGGACTTGGCTCGGAGCCCGGATGATGCGGCGCTCCGCAAAGCGGTTTCGATCGCGAAATCAGCGGCCGTTGAGCAATCGTTCCAGCCTGCAAACGACCTCGTTGTTCTGTCGGCGCAGCAAATGTTCTTTGACGGAAAGTTCGTCTGGCGAGTTACGTTCAAGTCTGCGAGCTTGCTTTCCAAGGACCCTTCAAAATCGCCTATTGCGAAAGGTGGCGAGATCTTCGTGAATGTAGACATGAGCACAAAGAAATCCGTGGTCCGGTATGGCGAATAAGTGCGGTTGACACGGTCGCAATTGCGTGTATTCCAGTTGTCGTCAACACGATCCGCCAAGGTGACCTCGTTATCGACCAGGACGCCGAGCGACGCCATATTGCCAAGCTCTTGGCTCACCATCTTTGCCATGGCACTCGACAAAAAGAAAAACCTCAGGATTCGTTCCGATTGCGAACAAGAAAAGAGACCCATCGATCAAACCAGTATTCGGATCACTGTAACGATAAACTGGCTGGGGAAGGAGTGTACGTGAGCAGTGACGACGATCGCCACTCATGTACCGATTGCGAGTAACAAAGTGAAACGCTTCACGTTTGAACCTCAGCATGAGTCAAGTGCAGGTTTGGCGGTCGACTCACCGCAAGATGACCTTTACCTTCAACACATTGCTATTGATGTCGCCGTTGAACACCGGTCCTGGCAAGTCGCCGAACTTCGCTTTGTAACCGACTTGAATGCTGTAGTCGCCCACCCGACCGAACGGGTCCGCCATGTCCAACGTCTCCTTTCCGTCAACCCAAACGCTGGACGTGCATAGCTGCGCCGGCAGTTCCTTAATCGTACGTTCCCAACTCTTGCCAGGTTTCAATGTGATCGATCGAGGTTGAGGATCGACGGCATGGACCACATAGGTCTTCTTTTCATGCCCGATGGTGATCTCGAATCGCTCTCCCGGAAAGCCTTCGCCAATCGGAGTTCCACCCGAATACAATGACACGGTTTCTTTGGAAGTGTTTGTGTAGGTGATGGTCAACGCAACGGAAGCGCGAAACAGATACTGTGTCTTGTCCGTGGAAATATCGAGTCGGAGAGGACTTTTCGCGGGTTGCTCTTGGGCCAGCGTCCTAACCTTTTTGCCCGTGGTTGCGTCGTGCAAGTTGATCTCGTAGTTCCAGGCGAGTCCCGATTTCGCTTCCTTCCACACTCCAATCGCTACCGTTGTTCCGTCCGGCGAGAAAGCGACGGAGTTGACGTGACCCACGTCGGAAATCCACTGTTGTTTCGCCGTTTCGACGTTCCACATCGCAACGAATGTCCCGCCACCGGACGCGAGCGTCTTGCCATCGGAAGAAAAGGCGACCCTGGCCGGCGACCCGCGATGGTGCAAAGTCGCTTTCAATTCGCCGGTTTTTACGTCCCACAACATGACATCCGTCCCGCCCGCGCCGGCCAGCGTCTTGCCGTCGCCCGCGAACGCGACGAAACTCAGCGCCGCATGTCCCTTCAATTTGCGAGTCAATTCGCCCGTCTGTGAATCCCAAAGTCGCACCACCGGAGATTCCAGTGTCGCTACGCTGGCGATCAGCGATCCGTCAGCTGAGAAGGCGACCGAATTCACTTGATCCTGTTCCGTTAGCGACCGCTGCAACTTGCGGTTCTGTGTGTCCCAGAGATTGACCTTTTTGTCTAATCCTCCGCTCACGATCGTCTTGCCATCCGGCGAGAAGGCAACCGACGTTATCCAATTGTCGTGGCCCGCGAGTTCTTTTTGCAATTCCCCGGTTTCGACATTCCAGGCGCGCAACTTCATGTCATATCCTCCGCTGACCAAAACCTTGCTATCGGGCGAAAAGGCCACGGACGTTATGGTCTGGGAGTGCCCACGAATCGTGCGCACAAGTTTGCCCGATTCCGCATCCCAGAACTTGATTGTCTCACCGCCGCTTGCGATCGTCTTGCCATCGGGCGAGAAAGCAAGTGAGTTCCAAAACAGCGGTGGCGCCGGGAGCGCACCAGAACTGCATTGAGCCATCAGATTCAGGACAGCTGCAGAAAACAACACGCAACGAAACATCGGTCACCTCGCTATTTGGTCCGCTATCTGCTCGACCCGTTGCATTTTAACGAACGTATTACCGATCGTCCGACAGGTAGGCAAGATTCCACTGCAAGACGACTTTTCCTTTTCCGTCGTTATTCGACCCATCAAGCAGCTTCAACACGGCGTGCTTCTTGTCGAGTTCAACATTCAATGTAAACACATTTCTCAAGCTGGCAGAACAAAAGCTGCGCCACTCTTTGAAATGCCGATTGTATACGTAACCGAAGACCTCGATGTATGGTTCACTGACCGTCGGCAAATCTACAACGCCGATGCCGATTTGCATCCCGTTGTGTTCCAGCCATGTCCACTTCGCGGGGAAAACTCCAGACCTGCGGAGTACGTCTTTCGTCTTGGCGGCTTTCGCCAACGAAAAACTATGAGTCTTATCTTCCTTACTTCGGGCAGTTTGATTCGGCTCGTTGGCTGCTTTTTGTGGCGTATGGTGAATAACAAAATCGTCAGGCGCCGACTTGACCGTACCGGTCCAGACTTCTTTCTCAATCGTTTCGTCATCGGGCAGTATCTGAAAAACCGCGCGAAGTTTCAATTTGAATTCCGGTGTAGTACGCATCAAAGCGAGAAACGGTACGTAGATCCGCCGGTCATCGCCCAGATCATCTCGTACCCAAATGTCGTGATCAAAGTCGACCTTCAACACAAAATGCTCGCCGGGCTTGACCGTGACCCAAGTAGCGCCGTTGACGGTCCAAGCCCTCGGCCTTTTCACGATCGAATACAAGACGTTGTCTTTGCCATCCAAAACGTCAAACGAAAGATTGTAATAGCCCCACGAATTCCAAGTCTCCCACAGTCGCAGATCATGCTTGGATCGATTGGTGACAACGACATTGAAATGAGAATCCGGTTTGCGAATGTCGATCGTGCGTTTCGAGTCACGCGCGGGAACGGCAATTGAAACAGAAAGCTCTTTCGCCGAGTCCGGATGGACAGCGGCCCACCTAGGATTGCCGGTTATCACCAGTTTCGGCAACGCCTGCTGGAGCTTTCTGACGCCGCCGGCGGTGACCGTTGATGAAGACAGGCTTACGAGTTGAAGCTTCGACAACCCTTGCAGGTTTGCCAAGCCGGCGTCGTTAACATTGGTGTCAAACAAGTGCAGGATCTTGAGATTCGTCAATCCTTTAAGGTACTTAGTCCCCTCTCCGGAGACCTTCGTGTTGCCAAGGTGCAAGTATTCTAGATTCGTCAGTCCCATCAAGTGCTCAAGCCCAGCATCGCCGACAGCGGTTTCGCCGAGGTACAGCTTCCGCAAATTCGTCATCTCCCTCAAGCACTTCATTCCGTCATTGGTAATCTCGGTTCTATGCAGGTACAAGGTCCGGAGGTTTCTTAACTCCGCCAGATGTTCGAGGACGGCGGCTGTCAACTCATGTCCTCCGAGAACTCCCTGAACGACCGCACCGTTTTCATTAACGGTAAACTGCCGCCCAACCAGCTTTTCAATTTCGACGAGCGCCTTTTTTTCCGCGTCCGTTGGTTTTGTTTGAGTGTTGGGCGGCTCTATTGCTCCAACCGTGCTGGACTCAAGAGCTATGCAAAACATCAGAATTACCAAAACGATCCCCAGGTCCCGGTGCAATCGATCGAATATTAAGTCGTTGGACATGAATTCATTTCCTCAATTGTGTTTTGCCGTCGTGCTGTGTCGATGGCCTAAGACCATTTCCTAGTTCGTGGCAGCGTCGTCCACAAAGCCACCACGAATCCAGTTTACGTTGGACTCGAACGCATTCATCCATGATTGGAGACGAACTCAATCGACGATTCGTTCCGCGATTGTTCTAGATCGCCGGCCATCAGGTCGATTGCATCAAATTGTCGATAAATGATTCGTTCTTGTCTTGCCAAAGTGAAGGCTAGCACCGAAAGATTTTCGTGTACGGATTTTTCTTCTCGTTCACGGAGGTGGGTGATGTCTTCTCTTGCGACTTCGGTTTCGTTTCGTAATCATTTCGAGGAAGTGGACGATCCACGGATCGAGCGGTCCAAAATCCATCCGCTGCTCGACCTTCTTTTTCTCGCGGTCACGGCCACCTTGGCCGGCGGCGATGGCCCTGCCGACATCGAACAATTCGGCAAGGAAAAGATCGACTGGCTGCGGCGGTTCGTCAAACTGCCAGGCGGCATTCCCTCCCACGACACGATCGGACGTGTTTTTTCGTTGATCCAACCCGAGCAGTTTCAAAAGGCTTTTCTGCATTGGATCGAAGCATTCACGGCAGGAAATCGGACCGAGGGTCCCAAGTTCGTTCCGATCGACGGCAAGACGGTGCGTGGTTCTTATACCGAAGCCGACAAATCCAACCCGTTGCATCTGGTTAGTGCTTGGGCCACCAAGCAGGGAATCACGCTGGGCCAGGTCGCCACGGACCAGAAGTCCAATGAGATCACCGCGATTCCCAAACTCCTGGAATTGCTGGAGCTTCGGGGAGCGATCGTCACTATTGATGCCATGGGATGCCAAAAGAACATCGCCAAGAAGATCGTGGCCGGTGGTGGAGACTACGTGCTGGCGGTCAAAGACAATCAGCCCAAACTTCACCAAGTAATCCAGGAGCACTTTCTCAGCACTTATGAGGATGAGTCGGTCTCCTATCGTGAACATCAGACCAAGAACAAGACCGCTGGCAGGACGGAAGAACGTCTCTACCGCATCTCGCCTCTGCCGGCGTCGATGCAGCATCTCAAGAAGGACTGGAAAGGGCTCAAGAGCATCGGCCAAGCCATCACCCTCGTGGAGCGAGGCGGCAAGCAGACTTCGGAGGTGCGGTACTTCATCTGCAGTACCGAACCAAAGGTGAAGCAATTCGGCGAAGCGGTGCGCGGCCACTGGGGCATCGAGAACAGTTTACACTGGGTGCTGGACGTGGTCTTCGGCGAAGAACCCAGCCGCATCCGTGTGGGTCACGCGGTCGAGAATTTTTCCTTCTTGCGTCGCTTCGTCACCAGCGTGCTCCGACAGGACACTTCGAAGTCCAGCCTGAAGGCGAAACGAAAACGGGCCGGATGGAACACTCAGTTCTTAGAAAAACTCTTGTTCGGACGCATCTTTTGATGCGATGGACCTGCGCCGGCCATGAGGACCTGATACTAGAAGGAATACAAAAAAACCGATCATTTTTTCCCGCCGTGTCAGATTTCGGATGTGGGCTGCGTAATCTCTTATAGTAAGGAAAATGACATCCGTGACGCGAGCACCGGAAACCAGCGATAGTTTGTTGATTCGCGTGCGCGATTCGGATGATCGCGTGGCCTGGGAGCGGTTCGTCGCAATCTATCGCCCGACCGTCTACAGGATCGGCCGTCGAGCTGGTTTGCAGGATAGCGACGCCGAAGATCTGGCGCAGCGAGTGATGGCGTCGGTCGCGAATGCGATCCCGGACTGGGAGAAAGATCCGCGAAGAGGCGGCTTCCGTGGTTGGCTGAATCGGGTCGCACGGAACGCATTGGTCAGTATGCTGCGTAGTGGTGGTCGCAACACGGCGATTGGTGGTAGCGATTTCCAAGAACAATTAATGTCGGTCGAAGCGCGGACCGACGAGATCGAACGAATTATCGAGCAGGAACATCAACGCAGCCGATTGCGATGGGCTGCAGAACAAATACGACATGAGTTCAAGGACCAGTCATGGCGAGCGTTTTGGTTAACGACACTCGGCGACTCAACGGTCGTTGAGGCCGCGGAGAAGTTGGGTATGTCCACAGGGGCTGTGTATGCGGCTCGAAGCCGGATCATGCGGCGTTTGCAAGACCATGCTCAGAACGGCGATCCACACGAAGAGGAGTAGAACGCGTGACTAACCAACAATTGCACCGGCAATGTGATTCAGAAAAACTCAACGAACTCTTGCTTGGCTGCCTGTCAAATGAGGAAGAGGCGGCAATCGAGTCTCATCTTTCGCAATGCAGTTCATGCGCGGAAAAAATCCAACTAGCGGCCGTTCCAGGCACGTCGTGGGACGAAGCGCAATCGATGCTCGCGTTAGATGAATTTGATGGTGGACCGAGTGTGTCATCGCACAGCTCGCTCTTTCCGGTCGACATGCCGGAACGCGAGTACACATCGACGGCAGATTTGCTGACGCGCGAAATACAAGGTTGGCTCGATCCGACAGACGACCCACAAATGTTGGGGCGATTTGCAAGGTACGAGATTGTCGGGATCATCGGACATGGTGGCATGGGAATCGTTTTAAAAGGATTTGAAGCTTCGCTGAATCGCTACGTTGCGATCAAAGTGTTGGCTCCGCGATTGGCTTCCAACGGTTCGGCTCGTCAGCGATTTTCACGTGAGGCCCAGGCAGCCGCAGCGGTGTTGCACGAAAACGTGGTGGCAATTCACCGAGTCGACAAATTTCATGGCCTGCCTTTTCTTGTGATGCCGTATGTCGCCGGCATTTCGTTGCAAAAACGCATTGACGACGAAGGTCCACTGCGGACGACTGCCGTGTTAAGGATCGGTTCGCAAATCGCCGGCGGTCTCGCGGCTGCTCATCAGCAAGGACTTGTGCATCGCGACATCAAGCCAGCCAACATTTTGCTGGACAAGGGGGTTGAGCGAGTCACCATCACAGACTTCGGGCTGGCTCGTGCAATGGACGATGCAACCGTGACACGGACTGGAATCATCGCCGGCACGCCACAGTATATGTCGCCAGAGCAAGCTCAAGCCAAACCGCTGGATGCACGAAGCGATCTGTTCAGTCTGGGAAGTGTTTTATATGCGATTTGCACGGGCCGACCACCGTTCCGCGCCGAGACCAGTCACGCTGTGATGCGGCGAATCACGGACGAAGATCCCAGACCGATCCGTGACATCAATCCAGACATACCAGAATGGCTTTGCCAGATCATCAACTCCTTAATGTCGAAGCGGGCTGACGACCGTTTCGAATCGGCGAGTGAGGTAGCCGAGTTGTTCGAAGGATGTCTCGCACATGTGCAACAACCGACTGTTGTTCCGCTGCCAAAGAGTTGTACCACGGGCAGCTTGCCTGTATCCCGACAGGATATCGGCCGGTTCTTGCGAAAACCGTGGACTAGCGTCCAGGGGCTGATCGCAACAGCCTTTTTTGCCTTCGTGCTGGTCTTCGCCGGCGTCCTGATTTCCATCGAATTGAATAAAGGAACGTTGACGATTGAATGCGAAGCGGACGGCGTACCAATAAAGATCACGCAAGGTGACAAGGTCGTCGAAAAGCTCACTGTGACTCGAACTGGCGCTAAAGTACGAATTGCGGCGGGCAAGTACGTTGTGGAGATTGACGGCGAGGCGGATGGAATCACGATTAAAGACGGAATCGTGGAATTACAGCGGCGGGGACAACGAATCGTGAGAGTTGTCCTGGACGAAGCTCCGCGAACTGCTGATTCTCGCAACCGAGATCAGAATCTGACGCAAAAACATGCGAATAGACGCTCGTACATGCTCCAATTCTCCGGTCGGCATGAGACGCATTTGGTCATCCCTAAGCTGCGTTACGATGGCAGTCATCCAATTACGTTTGAAGCGACCGTAATGTCGCTCTATCGCGGATCGATCATCGGAGACTTCAACGGTTCTGGCCTGGGACTTAGTGTTGCCGATGGGTATTGCACGTTTCACGTCAACGATGGTCGAGCCGCCGACAATGGCTATGCGTCTATAAAATCACCCACACGCATCAAGTATCGTGTGACGACCGGACACGAAAAACCAATTCACATTGCTGGCGTCTTAGATGGAAGTGAACTACGTCTGTTTGTTGACGGTAAGCTCGAAGGTAAGGAGACGATTGGAAAGTTCAATCAGTCGAAGTTTCCATTCATGATTGGGGCAGATCCAGGCGGGCAAGGAGAGCCTAC
>CAYFJO010000420.1:0-9479 GCA_964343305.1 uncultured Pirellulaceae bacterium
GCTTGACGTCGCTGAACGAAGACTTGTTCGGTCACAAGCAGCTAGGTGCGGTTGAGGAGTTTCGATTCGATTCGTCGTTCGACGAGCGAACGATTCAGAGCTGGATCGTCAAACCACCGGGATTCGATTCGCGGAAGAGGTATCCACTGATTTTGGAAATTCACGGCGGACCGTTTGCGAACTATGGCGCCCGGTTTTCGGCAGAGATTCAACTTTATGCGGCGGCGGGCTACGTCGTTCTGTATGTCAATCCCCGCGGCAGCACGAGTTACGGCCAGGCGTTCGGCAACCTGATCCATCACGCTTATCCGGGCCGCGACTATGACGATCTGATGTCGGGTGTCGATGCGGTCATGGAAAAGGGTTACATCGACAAGGACAAACTGTTCGTCACCGGCGGCAGCGGCGGCGGGATCTTGACCAGTTGGATCGTTGGCAAAACGGATCGCTTTCGTGCCGCGGTGGCCGCGAAACCGGTCATCAATTGGTACAGTTTTGCGCTGACCTCCGATGCCTATCCCTACTTTGCCAAGTATTGGTTTTCTGGCTATCCCTGGGAGCGGACCGAAGAATACATTAAACGTTCGCCCATTTCCTTGGTTGGAAATGTGAAGACACCGACCATGTTGTTAACCGGTGAAGTCGACTACCGCACTCCGATCTCGGAATCAGAGCAGTTTTACCAGGCGCTGAAGTTGCGTAAGATTGACACGGCGTTGGTGCGCGTGCCCGGTGCCTCGCACGGAATCGCGCAGCGGCCGAGTCATTTGATCGCCAAGGTTGCACACATCTTAAAATGGTTTGAAACACACTAACCCATGTGGTCGTCTCGTCTTAATTGGTTTACTGAATTCGCAAGCAGCGTGAAACGCAATCAATAGCACAAGATTCGAATGACCGACCAATGGGAGAGGCAAAAGTCCTTATCATCGAAGATGACCGCTCACTGGCGGAAGTTGTCTCGTACAACTTGACGCAGGCGGGCTACGAAGTCTACTTGGCACACGACGGCCAAGACGGGATCAATCAGGCTCAGTTGCGCCAGCCCGACGTCGTGGTGCTGGACTTGATGTTGCCCGTGATCGACGGACTGGACGTTTGCCGGCGGCTGCGCAGCGATCCCGCGACGCGGACCACACGCATCGTGATGTTGACGGCCAAAGCCGAGCAGTCGGATCAACTGGTTGGTTTTTCACTCGGAGCGGACGATTACGTGACCAAGCCGCTCAGTGTCGAAGTTTTGATGCAGCGCATCAAGATCCTTTGCCGCCGCGAATCGGATGAAGCGGGCCAACAGCAGATCGCCAGCCAGGGAGTGATCATCGATACCTTGCGGCATCGCGTGACGGTCGATGAGAAATCCTTGCATCTGACACGTAGCGAGTTTCGATTGCTGGGGACGTTAATTCGCCAGCCGGGCCGCGTCTTTAGCCGTGCGGAGCTGATTGATGCGGCTCTTGGCGAAGACACGCTGGCAATGGAACGAACGATCGACGTTCATATTCGAGCCCTGCGCAAAAAGTTGACCAGCCACGCCGATTTAATTGAGACCGTACGTGGCGTTGGTTATCGCTTCCGGGATCCGGCGGCAACGCACAGTTATTCGTAGTTGGGACGAACGGGGGCGTGACTTTTTCTGTCGGCGACAAGCGTCTTGCGGTGTATCATTATCTTTCTGCTGACAGCAGAAGAATTTAGACCCTCCTTGCGCGAGAGAATCCGGTGAGCGAATTTGACAGCCCGTGGAAAGAAGCGCTCGATGTCTACTTCGAAGCCTTTATTGCATTCTTTTACCCCAAAGTGCACGCAGAAGTCGATTGGTCTCGGGGGTACGAAACCTTGGACAAGGAATTGGAACAAATCGCGCCGCAAGCTGAAACGGGGCGCCGCGTGGTCGACAAATTGGTCAAGGTCTGGCGGAAATCCGGCGAGGAAGAGTGGGTGCTCGTGCACATTGAGGTCCAGAGCCAGCAAGAAGCGGAGTTCGCTTTGCGTATGTTTGTCTACCATTATCGGTTGCTGGACCGTTATAATAAAACTGTTGTTAGCTTGGCGGTCTTGGGTGACGACCAACCGGCCTGGCGGCCAAATCGGTTTCATCGCGATCTGTGGGATTGCCGGGTTGAATTCGAGTTTCCGATTGTCAAGTTGTTGGATTATACCACGCGCGTCGATGAGCTTGAGGTTGGTGCGAATCCCTTTTCGACCGTCGTGCTGGCCCACATAAAGGCACAGGAGACTCGTCAAGACAACGACCGGCGATTCGATTGGAAGTTGCGATTGATTCGTGGCCTGTACGAGCGGGGGATGAGCCGCGAGGATATCCGCCAGTTATTTCGATTCATCGATTGGATGATGGACCTTCCAAGAGAATTGGATCGACAATTTAAAACCGAATTGGAGAATACCGAACAGGAGCATCATATGCCTTATGTAACTTCCGTCGAGCGTTTGGCAAAAGAGGAAGGCATTCAAGAAGGAATCAGGGAAGGAATCAAGGAAGGAATTGAAAAATGCCTGGAACTTCGATTTTCCGAAGTAGAACCGTCCGTGCTGGAGGAAATCCAACAGATTCAGAACACCGATTTACTCAACCAAATTCTGAATGCGATTAAGACCGTATCGAGCGTTGACGAGCTACGACAACTTTGGAAGGCTAACCAGCAAACCGACGGCTGACCATCCTACTCGCCAACCATGTGATACAGCGGCAAGTGACGCGACGGTGCTTCGAGCATCAACATTCGCAAGGACGTCGCATAAATCCGCCCGCCGCTCTTTTCCCAATTGTCGCGTATGTCCCAGGTGCCGCTCAGAACGCCATCTTTGCGCTGCGTTTCGACAAGCATGTCTCGCATCGCATCGTTCCATTGCTTCCAATAATCGCCCTGCAAGTGGAACATCGCCTGGGTTCCGTAGTACCAGTAATAGCTGTCATCTTTCTTCGCGACGGGTAGATGTTTCAGCAGGTGATTGGCACTCATCAGCAATGACACGTCATCGTGTCTGGTACCCAGATACTCGCGGCACAGCATCGCTTCGGCCGTCATCGTCAGTTTGGGACTCGGATTGGTATATCCGTATTGGCCACGCTTGGTTCCCTTGGCTTCGACTTTGTTCAACCACTTGGTCACCAAATCGAAACACGACTTGGGTACTTCGAGGCCCGCCATCTGGGCACTTTTTAGCGCCATCACCTGCCACCCGACAACCGATGTGTCAGACTCCTTATGCGGATGATATCGCCAACCGCCCAACGATTTGTGCTGAGCAGCCACAATAAACGCCACCGCTCGCTGGACCGGCTCGCGAAGTTTTTCATCCTGCGACATTCCGTAAGCTTCGCACAGTGCAATCGTGGCAATCGCGTGACTGTACATGTGAGAGCTGCCTTCGTTGCCGAACGTTAAATCGCCATCCGTCTTTTGGTGACTCAACAGCCAATTCAATCCCCGCTCGACCATGGCTTGATACTTGCCGGATCGATGCGTGTGGCCGTCACCCAGGACTGGTAACAAGGCAAACCCGGTCGCCGCCACGTCGCTGTTGACCGTACCATGACCGTTGCATTTGCCAGGATGCGATTTGCACATCTGATCAAACTTGTTCAGGCTCCAATGCCCGTCTTCAAATTGATGTCGCTCGATCCACGACAGTCCGCGATCGATCGCTTGGCGCGAAGCGTCACTGCCGCCGTAGGCGTTGAAAACCAATTCCTTCGCTTCACCTTGTCGAACGCGAAACATCGCTCGAAGTCCCACGTTGTCGTTGGCATACATCGTCTCGGGGGCTCGTGCCGGGCGTCGATTCAGTCGGCTTGCCACCGTGGAGAAACTCGGACGAGCGTCATTCTTTTCGTTCGACAACGTGCCAACGTCCGGGCGAGTCTGCTGGTCGTATCGTCCGCCAACTTCGGAAGCGGTTTTGACAGTTGCCTCCAAAGGCTGACCGTCCGATCGCTCGACATCAATCGCCTGCCCGGTTGGCTGGAGGACCTTGGAATCGCTGTCGGCCGACTCGGACGCTGTCGCGGCGGGCTGCGTCGTTTCAATCGCCTGGCGGTCCAATGTTTGCGGAAGTCTCGCTCGTGCCAGCAGATTCTTGATCGGCGTGGGACGCTTTGGTGTCGTATTTGACGCAGGCCTTTCGAACGCTTCGGTTGAGGTACGAGCCGTGACTTCGGCCAAAGGCATGGGCTCTGCACTCTGGGAAACGCCGGACAGGCTCGACGTTGTTTCAGCCACCCGCCGATCGACATTGACATTCGTTTCGTCAGACGGAGCATTGGACTTCGACTCACTGGCAGGTGCATCGGACGGTGTATCCACTTGTGGTCCGTCGTGATCAATCGTGGGTTGCACGCGGCGGCGATTGGTCAGCGGGTTCTGCAACGAGCGGGGCGTGTTCAACATCGCAACCTGATTGGTCAAACTTCGCGTCGCGGACGACGAAGCTTCTGCCTCCACGTTGGCCAACTTGTCGAGCGTCGGATCGCGCCGTTGATTCGGTGCGGCCGCGTTGCCCGTGTCGGTTTGTTGGATCTTGACGACAACTTCTGCGGTTTGAACCTTGTTCGATTGGGAGTTCGTGTCGCTTGGTGCGGCCGTTTCACCGGTTGGCACGTCCATTGCCTCAATGAACTGTTCCGTCAGATCGGTCGTGCGAATCCTGGCGACCGGTCCGGTGGTTGATTGGACAGGCCGAATCGGCCGCGAACGAAAGGTCTCAGCGACGAACTGTTCGGGCTCGGCATTTGCCTTGGTCGGCTCCGCAGTTTCGACCGGCACATTCGCGTCGGGAATCGCCGAACTGGATTCCGCCGAGCGGCGCGTCACTTCAACGACCGCCTCCGGCGTGGGCTGGTCATTGGCCGGACTGGTTTGCGGCGTGTTGTTCGACTGTGTTTCCACCTTGGGTACTTCAAAATCTGGCAACTCACGTCGCACAGCGCGAGCCAGGGGGACATCCGCAGCGGGGCGAGTCTTCATCGTTAGCGATTGCGCGGTAGGATCCGGAATATCGCGTTCGACAGGCGTTTCGTTTGGTGTGAACTTGGGCTGTGTCGGTTGTGGAAGGGGATCGACAGTCTCTGTCGGCATGCTGCGATCGACGTCCACGTTGGGCTGCGCCGGCGGCTGCTCTTGCGGTTTTTCGGGCTGAGGCGTGTCGATCTCGATGGGCTCGACCTTCGCCAACTGATCAAACTGGACGGTTGGCCGCCGTCGGTTGAGTGGATTGAAGTCCGTGGGCGTTGCTTGTTTTGGCAACACTTCCATTTGTTGCTTGGGAAGTTCACGCTGGACGACACGAACAGGAAGATTGACCGCCACACGATTGTTCGGCACGGCTACGTTCGGCTGCTGTTGGACTTCGCGAAAGACCTCCTTGACTTCGACGTCTTCGTACGATTTCAGGTCGGAGACCTTTTCGTATGACTCTTGGCCGGCTTCGTGCGACTGGTGGCTGTGGTCTGCCGCGTGATCAGGCAGGAAAGTTGTCTCCAGCTTGTCACGAATCGCGGCGACCAAGTCGTCGCCCAGACCCACGAAAAATGTCCCCGCAGCAAGCAACAGATGGACCAACAACGCGATCAGAAAGAACGTCGGCACGGGGGCGCGGCGAAGCGATGCTTGGCGAATGTAATAAATCAGCGCCGCAAGCAAACCAGCGATCAGTGCGGCCAGCACAAACCACCACCAGTTTTCCAAGAGCAGCGGCAGCCGGCTCTCCGTCCAAACCGTTTCTTCGAACACCTCGGTGGCGTCGCAGGCGTACAGAGCGTAAAGAATCTCGTCCGGATCGCGATCGTCGCCGGATTCATCCAGACGATTGCTGGAGAACACCAGCCGGAATCCATCTTCGGACAGTGACGGATCGAGTTCGTTGGCGGACGTGTTGATATCGCCGCCGAGATTCTCGACATCGACAAAATCACCGCCGGCGATGCGCGTTCGATAGAGATCGTAGTTTGGCAGTTCGTTGGAACGATGCTCGCGATCCGAAGCGAAATAGAGCCACGCGCCGTTGGGTACAAACCAGGGCGTCCCTTCGTTGCTGCGCGGCTCGTTCAAGACATCGATGGCGTTAGACGCGGGCCACGCTTCGTTCGTGTCGTCGCGTCGCGACACGTACAAGTCGTATTGCTGCATCCCTTGTTCCGCTCGCAGCGTGACTTTCCAATCTTCCTGGTCGTCTTGCGGCGCATGCGTATAGCGATGCATCCGTCGCGTGCGGTTGCTGGAAAAAACGAGCGTTGCGCCGTCAGGAGCAACCGCGGGGGCATATTCATTGGCGCGGGTGTTAATCTTGGAGCCCAAGTTTTCAGGCGTGCTCCAGCCGTTGTCACCCATCCTCGACACATACAGGTCGAAGCCACCGAAGCCGCCTTCCCGATCGGAATACAAGTAGGCCGTCTTCCCGTCCGCCGTGATCACCGGCCCGATGTCGTTGTCGGGACTATTCAACTCATCGACCAGCTCGGCAATTTGCCAGGAACCAACAACCAACACGGATCGATAAATGTTCGAGACACCGTTGGCCGTGCGTTGCGTGAAGTAAAGAACGTTTTCGCGACTGGTCAACTGCGGTCGAATCAAACTAACGTCTGGCTGGTCCGGATCTTCCGGCAATTCGACCAGCAGCGGCGGTTCCCAGACGATCTCGCGGCGCGGCGGAATGGCGTCACCAGCCCAGCGCTGCTGCTGGTCGTCGGTGACCAGCGTCGAAATGGGCTGAGGCGCGATAAACGCGGCGATGACCACGACCACGGCCAGGATCGACAGTAACCATTTGCGTTTCAACCGCCTCCCGCGACGTGGCTCGTTGCTTGCTGTGTTCATGTCGAACTCGTTTGAATCGGACGGATTGGCAATCCGTCCTACGTTCACCGCACCATCTTTACGGCGCAAATGTGCTTAATCTCTGCTTTCTCGCAGACACCCATCACGTAGGCTGGGAATTTAAAAGCCGCCCGTTCATCGCACCGGATCAGCACGGTTTGCATGCGATGATTTTTCAACGCTTCTTCGCGAAGTGTGCCGGCCAGTGTTTCGGAAGTAAATGTCTGGCCAGCGATTTTATACTCGCCCTTGTCTGAAATGTTGACGATGATTTGTTGCTGGCCGGATGTCAGCGGACGAGCTTGGGCGACTTCCGGCAGACGCGTTTCCACTTCTCGCTCTTCCTGGTCGAAGCGTGTCGCGACCAGGAAAAAGATCAGCAGCAAGAACACAACATCGATCACAGGCGTCAAATTCGGGCCGCTTTGTTCGCTTTCTTCTGGGGGTAGTCTCATTTGGTTGACCTTCGTTTTCGTAGCGACAAGCTGCCAGCCTGTCGACGCGCAACCTGGCAGGTTGCGGCTACGTTAGGAAACAGTTTCCAATTCGCGTTCTCTTTCAGCGGGAGTGTCGCGGGTTTCCATGCGAGCGAAACTCGGCATCGTTTCCAATAACGATTCGTCGATTTCGCGCATGAACCGCTCAACACGCCCGGTAAACCACGCCGCCGTCAACATCGAAGGAATCGCGATGGCCAACCCAAACGCGGTTGTTAACAGCGCCAGATAGATTCCTTTTGCCAATTCCTCGGCTTTGCCGAGTCCCGTTTGACTGGCTGTGCTAAACGCGAAAATCATGCCGACGACCGTGCCTAGCAGTCCGACCAAAGGCGCGACGTTGCCAACGACCGTCAGCGGCCGGTTGCGGCTGCGCAGCGACGCCATCTCGCGAGCGGCGGCATCTTCCATCGACTTTTCAACTTCGGGCAGCGGCCGGCCAGCCCGGATCACGCCGGCTTTCAGAATTCGAGCGATCGGCGACGGCGACGATTCGCCGAGGTTGCGAAAGTCATCCAAGGACGATGTGTTTCGAGAAACAAGACTCCCCAGAGCGGTCACAAAGTGATTCGGCAGCAGATTCTCGCGGCGCAGAAAGACGAGGCGTTCCAGGGCAACCGACAACGCGACCAGTGAGAACATGCCCAGCAAGACATAAAACACGATGCTGAACGCGCCGCTCTTGACGATCAAGTAGGCCAGCGGTGTGCTTGCCTCTTCGGACTCTTCGGACTCTTCGGACTCTTCGGTCGCTTCATCCGGCGCATCGTCGTTGTTCGCCGCCGCTGCTGGATCACCCGGCTGAGCCATCGCGGCAGTCTGCCACATGCCGGCAGCGGCAAACACAACACATATCGCCGCAATCCAACAGGTGAATCGAAGATACAAAACTGCGTTACCGTTCATTCTCATCTCCCAAGCAAATATCTTTTGTAGGACGGATTGCTAATCCGTCCGCATGGTTTCGGTGGACGGATTGGCAATCCGTCCTACTGGTTTCTACTTCTTTAGTTCCTCAATCAGCGCGATGGCATTTTTCGCTCGCGAATGATCGGGAAACTTCTCCACGAATGTTGTCAGCGTTTTGATGGCTTCGGCACTCTGGTCCAACTCGATGAAACAACGCCCCGTTTCGAAATAGGCCAGCGCCTGTTGTTCTTTGTAGCCAAAGTTTACCGTGATGAACAGAAAGTGCTCGATGGCATCCTCGTATTTCTTCTCGGTAAAATCTATTTCGCCGAGCAAGAACCGTGCCTTGGCCGCCGCTTCCGATTTCTTGCCATTCAGTGCGGTGCAAATTTGCCGCACCTCGGAGATTTTGGTTTGGTTTTTCAATGACCACGCGAGACCATATTGTGCGTCCTCGATCAGCGCGAACTTGGGGAACTCACCGATCAGTAGCGTGTAATACTGTTGGCTCACCGGCCAGTTCTTCAAGTTGCCGGCGGACGCACCGGCACGGTACAGCGATTGGGCGCGGTTTTCGGCCACCTTCTTGTTAATGACTTGGACGTACAGCGGCAACGCTTGATCGAACGCGTTCTGTCGAAAGAAGCACTCGGCCGTCAAAAACCAGGCGGGAGCGATCAGATCCCCGCTGGGATGCTTTTGAATCTGTGCTTGCAGGACCGGCAGTGCCTCCGCCAGTTTGTCGGACTTAAACAGAGCATTGCCAAGTTTGTATTGCAGTTTTTCGTGCAACACCGCATCCGTGGCTTTGGCCGCGCCCTGTTTATATGCATCGATCGCTTTGGCCACGACAGCGGCTTGTGCAGCCTCGTCTTGTTCCTTGACAGCCAGGCCTTCATAGTAATCGCCAACGTGAAACCAACTCTCGGCCACATACGAACTGTCGGGCTTCTTCGCGACGAGCGTTTCGAAGGCTTTGATGCTTTCGGCCAGCTTGTCGGATTTCTTTAACGCGTGGCCCAACTCATAGTAGACCTTGTCCGTACCTTTGTAGTCAGGATGCTGGGCGACTAATGCGCCCAGCGATGCCACGGCCGGTTCGTATTGCTTCAAACCAACCTGGCAGATGGCCAATGTATAAGCGGCATCGGGCGCTTCGCCACCCTTGGGTTTCGCGGCCAAAAACGCTTGCAAATCCTTGATCGCGGGATCGAACTGTTTTTGGCGCTCGTAA
>CAYFJO010000421.1:0-9474 GCA_964343305.1 uncultured Pirellulaceae bacterium
GTTTGACGGGCGATCACCATCGCAATATCATCGTGCTGCTGGACGGCACGGCGAGCATGAACCAGCAAGTAGATGTGACCACAGCATTTCGTCTCGCCCAAAAGAAAGCAGCGGCCGTTGTTCGTGCGTTACCCGATGAAACTTCGGTTTCGGTCGTTTATCTCGGTCACAACGTGACCGTTCCGGTCGAACAAAGCACGGATCTACAGACGACCGCCGCGAGGATCGAAAAGCTGAAAGCTGGTTCCGGTTCCGCACCGATCAGCGCGGCGTTGGCTTATGTCAAGGATTTTATTCAGCAACAAGACATGGACGCTGCCGAGCTTTACGTCTTTTCCGATTATCAAAAACACACTTGGATGCGGCAGGCAACCGAAACGTCGCAGGCGCTAAATGAACTGGCCCAAACCAGCGAACCGTTTCTAGTGGATGTTGGTGGTGACGCTGAATTCAACTACTTGGCCACGATGCTTCGCCCGGTGGAAAATGTTTTGTCGGCGGGCAAGCCTGTGAAGTTTCAAGCGATGTTCGAAGTTCGCGGCCAGCCGCCCGCCGATGCTCGCGCGACGGTGACGTTTCTGGTTGATGGTGTGAAAAAAAACGTTCGCGAAATCGACCCCAGCGGCGAAACGGCGTCACTGGAATTCTCCTTCAGTTTTCCGGATGCAGGCGAGTATCTGGTCGAGGCAGTGATCGAAGGCGACGGGCATCGCGCGGACAACGGACGTTTGTATCTGTGCAGCGTGCCTGAAGACATCGGAGTTTTGATCCTCGACGAAACCGCTGACCAACCAGAACCCAAGAGCAAGTTCCTCGCGCGAGCAATCAGGCCGCCGGGACACGCTGCGCTGGAGAAGGTGTCGCATTTCGACGTCAAGACAATTCGACCAGACCGAATCGCGTACGAAAACCTGTCGGAGTATTCCGTTGTGGTTTTGACCGCGACCAGTATCTTGAACGATTCATTGGTTGGTCAGTTGGAAGCTTACGTTGCCGATGGCGGGGCGGTGTGGTTTTTCATGGGCGATGCGGTCAACTTGTTCGATTACAACTCGCGATTGTTCAAAAATGGCAAAGGGCTATTGCCGTGTCGCTTGGGATCGAAAGAGTCGCTGGCGGCGGATGCAACGCCGTCGGTTTATTTGAATTACGGCGATTCGTCACATCCGGGGTTGGCACAGTTCGCTCGTTTCAGCGACTCACAATACGCGGTATTGCGGCAGTATGTGAAGCTTGCGGCGCCGCAAGACGATGCGACAATTCGAGTGGTCGCACCGCTTTCCGATCAGTCGCCCGCGATCGTGGAAAAGCAATTCGGCCGCGGCGTGACGTTGCTTTGCAATACGACGCCAGGGCCGGATTGGACGTACATGGCAGCGCTCAGCGACTATCCAGTTTTGATTCAGGAATTGCTGCGTTATTTGTTGGGCAATCCGGATGCCGACGTGAATTTGAACATTGGTGACCAGTTTCAACAGCCGGTGTTCGTCTCCACGCAGCATCTTTCGCTCAAGCTGCCGGACGGAACGAAGGCACGCCTGACGCCTCGCAAACAAGCTGAAGATGATAAGCTTCCGACAATTATTTTTGAGGATACGACTCAACAAGGGCTTTACCAAATCGAGGCCATTGAAGAGGTCGCTCCGCGCCGTCGGTTTGTTGTGAATCAAGGTTCCGACGAGGGCGACTTGTCGCGATTGACGGCTGGTGAGTTCGACGATGCGTTTTCGATTCGCGGTCTAACGTGGATTGGTCCGCAGCGCACAGTGGAGGACCTTGCGGCAAGTTTGCACACAATCACGGAAGTAGCGCCTTGGCTGCTTTGCGTTTTGCTCGTTTCATTGACACTGGAAACGCTGCTGGCCTGGCGTTTCGGACGGCGGCGTGAAGAGGTGGCAGCATGATGGAATCATATGCCATCTTACACAGGCCATTCGGTCAGCATCGCCCCGAAGGGGCCGTGACATATCAGCCCAGGGCAGAGCGAATCGCCGCCCTGGGTTTTGAAGCCGTCAATGCACAAGCCCTGAAAGGGCGAAACAACAATCTAACTCGACGTCGTACCAGTTGTTTCGCCCTTTCAGGGCTTGTGAAGCCTACCCAGGGCGGCGCTGCGCTCTGCCCTGGGCTGGTTTGTTTCTGGCCCTTCGGGCCGCGGATCGCGAGGTGACACGATGACCACGCTCACTTCACGAGAAATGCTGCCGGTGTTGATTGCGTTTGCGGTCGCGATCTTCGTGTTTTACAGCTATTTGCTGCGGCAAGAAAGCCGTCAGCAGGAACGGCCAAGCGTTTTATGCACCTTGTTATTGTGGGCGTTGCGTTTGGGTGCCGCGGGATTGGCGTTTGTGGCTTTGGCTCGGCCAGCTTATGAAGAAGTCAAAACGGAAGAACGTCTTCCGGTGTTGCCCGTGCTCATCGACGAATCGTTGAGCATGGATTTTCCTGGCAGTCGTGGCAATCCGTTGCTCGAAGGGAATCCAGCCAGCGAGCAAACTCGCTACCACGCGGCGGAAGCAGCCGTCGAAAAATTACAAACGAAACTGAGCCGCACGCATCGAGTTCAAGTCTATACCTTCTCCGATTCTGCCGGTCTGCTGAAGGAAGTCCCGTATCGCGAGCAAGATTCGGAGAAGCCGCTGTCTCGCCGGGAGATTTTCGCCAAACACCCTCAGCCGACCGGAAACTATTCGAACATTGGCGATGCGATTGAAACGACGCTGCGCGATCTGAGCGGCGAGCAGATTTCGGGCATGATCGTGATGAGCGACGGTCGGCAGACCGGCGGAGTGGCACTCGGGGAAATTGCCGACCAAGCGTCCGCTGCCAAGGTGCCGCTGCATACGCTCACGTTCGGTTCTGAATTCCCACTTCGAGATTTGCGGATCGACGAAACGATCGTTGGAGCCGAAGCGAGTTTAGGCGATGTGATGACGATCCACGTGAAAGTAACCAATCAAATCAGCAATCCGCTGGAGACTGTCCTCACACTCGAAGAACGTGGAGAAGACGAACCGATCGAGTCCTTCAAAAAATCTGCGGATCGCAAGCTGTCGCTCATTCGCGGCCAGCAAACCGTTTCCATCTCGATGATTCCGGAAAATGAAGGCGTTCGACGTTTTCGATTGTCGCTGCCGGTGGAAGAAGATGAAATCAACGAACAAAACAACATCGCAGAAGTGACGGTGAATGTCGTCAAGCGGACGCTCAAGGTGTTACTGGTCGCGGGCGATCCGTCGCGCGAGTACATGTACATGGTCCCGGCACTGCTGCGCGATCCGATTATTGAACTGTCGTGCTATTTGCAGTCTGCCGATGTGGACTACACACAACAGGGAAACGCGATCGTCCAGCGATTGCCGCAAACGGTGAAAGAGTGGAGCCGTTTCGATGTGGCGATTCTGTTCGACGTCGATCCGAACAAGATCACGACGCAGCAACTGGCTGGCTTGGAAAACATGGTCAGCAACGGCGGCGGGTTGATGATCATCGCCGGACGATCGCACGGCATGGCAAAGCTGGTGCAAGTTCACACGGCTCGCATCCGCGGTTTGCTGCCGGTCGAGGTCGATAAGAACTTGCACTTGAATCACGACCGTGTTTACGACCAGCCCTACCGCATTCGCCGCACGAGCAAAGGGCAGGCTCATCCGATTATGTTGGCTTCGGCCGAGCCGTCGCAAAACGAAACAGCGTGGTCGTCGTTCGGCGAAATCGATTTTTATTGGCATCACCCGGTTAGTGCCCCGAAGCCCAAGGCGGTCGTACTGCTGGAAAAGACAGGCGACGCTTCGCCCGGTTCGAGCAACAGCCTGATGGCGATTCATCGCTACGTGGATGGTGCGGTTTTCTTTTCGTCGATCAACAGCTTGTGGCGCTGGCGGTTTCCCAGCGAAAGTTATGACTATGATCGGCTTTGGACGCGCGTGATTCGTTACCTTGGCGAAGCGCGACTGCTCGGCACGCAACAACAAGTCTCTTTGACCACCGATCGACGTGTTTATAGTCCCGGCGAGGACGTCGAGATTTCGTTGCGGGTACTCGACCCGGCTTTGCTGGCTCAGCTTGCCGATCAGCAGATTTATGTTTCGGTCACAGGCCGTGACAGCAATCAATACATGGTTGCCATGACGCCCGATCCAAGCGGCGAGCCGGTTTACATGGGCGACTATCGCGCTCGACGCGTCGGCGACATGACAATTCGTTCGCGGCAAGCGGCGCCCGACGCCGATTCGGAAGCCAAGCCGTTGTTTGACGTGAAGCACGGTTTCCAAGTGCGGGTTCAATCGCTTGAAAACAAAGACACCGGCGCCGACCTGGAAGCAATGCAGAAACTCGCCGAACGAACTGGCGGACAGTATTACAATTACCGCACCATGAGTGATCTAGAATCGTTGGTTGACGAGATTCCGACCAACCCGCAAGTGTTGACCGAAGTCAAAACGACCGAAGTCTGGGACGGAATGACGTTCTTGGCGATCTTCCTGGTGTTGGTGAGTGTCGAATTGTGTTTGAGAAAATGGTGGGGGTTGTTATGAGATGTGGTCGATCACTCGTCCCGAAGGGGCAGCAACATATCAGCCCAGGGCAAGGCAACGCGAGTCTTACGAGCGTGCCGTCGCCCTGGGTTTGGAGTCCGTCTGATCTCATAGCCCTGAAAGGGCGAAACAGATTATTGGCGACTCGCCGAGGAAAACTTGTTTCGCCCTTACAGGGCTACTCGACGCAATCACATCCTGACCCAGGGCCACGCTTCGCTCTGCCCTGGGCTGGTATGTTGGTGCCCCTTCGGGGCGAAAAACGTCAACCGGTGCGTTGCGCGTTTGTGATGGGTTGCTTATGCCTTGTGATCTACCTGGATTCCGCCACATCCGTTGCACAAAACGAAACCAAATCACAAGCAACCGACTCGGCTGAAACCGACGAAGAAAATCTGCTCACCGAACGAGATCGCAAGCGTGGCCCAACTTTCCCCGGCGACGATCCGGCGTTCCTTGTCCTGCCACGAAAACCTTATCGCAGCACGACGGCCAGTGAACTGCTCACGCCCGACGTGCTCAAGATGACGGACCGCGCACTGGACTTTCTCTCTCGCACTCAAGACTCCGACGGCGGTTGGTCTGACACCAAATTCGCATCGAACACCGGCGTCACGGCACTCTGCTGTTTGGCGTTCATGGCTGAAGGCAGCCGGCCGCGAGCAGGGAAGTACGGACGTTCGCTGGATCGCGGTCTGGAATTTCTTCTGGAAAACGTCCAAAACAGCAGCGTCATCGCGGGCCAGGGAAGCAATCCGCTTGGTCCCGGCTACGAGCACACGTTGTCGACGCTCGCATTGCTGATGGCTTACGGCGATATCCCTTGGCGGCCGGAGCTTCGCGATGTGATCGCTCGTGCGATTCAAGTGCTCGCCCGCAGTCAGCGATTGGATGGCGGTTGGCGATATCAGATGAACCGCGAAGGGCTCAGCGACATGTCGGTGACCGCGAATGTGCTATGGGTTTTGCGAACAGCCAAGAAGGCAGGCTTCACAGTCAATTCCGAATCCATCGCCAAGGGAGTTGAGTTCATCGAAGCGTGTGCTTTGCCGGACGGGCATTTCCGCTATCGCAAATTCGGCATCCACGCCGCTCCAAGCTTAGGCGGAACAGGCATCGTGGCACTCTGCAATAATGGCCAGTTAGACCATCAGTTGATCGCCCCGGCGAGAGACAAGATCGAATATGAATATCGCCGCTACACAATCAATGACTTGAAAGAGCGACGTTACTTTGTGTTCGGTTGCTTCTATGCCAGCTTGGCGATGTATAGCTGCGGCGATGAGTACTTCATTCCGTGGTTCAAAAAGGCGGCATCTGTGCTGAGCGAAATGCAACGCAAAGACGGCGAGTTTCCCGACCAGCACGACAATATCATTTACACAACCGCGATGGCGGTAATTATGCTGCAAGCCCCACGAGGTTATCTGCCGATTTACGAACGATGAAGACAATGACAATTCAAATCTCTGGAATTGACAGCCCACGGCAGATTTTGCGGGCCAAGACGTTTGGAATCTCCGTATGGCGAGGGACGGCCTCGACTTCGCCGGTTTGTGGATTGGTCCAAAGCGAATGCGACCGGCCTTCACGTTTCAGGTGGCACCCGTGTTTCCGCAAATGTCTCAGCAGTGCGTTGCGTTTCATTCGATCGTCACGACGTCGCGCTCGAATTGTTCCGGCAACCCACGGAGCCCATCTTCGAGCCGGTCTTGGAGAATTAGCGAGATCGCCTCGGAAAGGCTTTGTTTGCATTCTTCTCGCGTTCGGCCCTGGCCGTTTGCCCCTGGAATTTCCGGACACCACGCAATGAACCATTCCTCGTCTTTGTCAATGACGGCTGTGAATTCATGTTTCATGAGTTGTCTCCAATCAATTTCTAACATCAATTGTACCAGATGAATCCCAAAACGACGATCGGAACGATGCAACGTAGCACAGCCTGCCAGCCTGTTTGGATACAGGCAAGCTGCCTGTGCTACGTATTATTCTTCGCATCGTCTACTTATGCCGATGACCTCGACGAATTCAAAGTCAAACGCGAGTCGGTTTTCGAATTCGCGGAAAAACCGACTGTCACTCGCGAAGACAACCAATTCATCCTTCAATTCACGTCGATAGCCTACTGCGACGTGTCGGTCGCGATCGAAAACGGCGACGGTCGAATCGTTCGTCACCTGGCATCGGGCGTGTTAGGCGACCAAGCTCCACCGCCGCTGCAGAAGAACTCGTTGCGGCAACGAATCGTTTGGGACGGCAAGAATGACCAAGACGTCTACGTCGACAACCCAACAAGACATGTCGCGCGAGTATCGCTTGGACTCAAACCAAGCTACGAAAAGTCGCTGCTGTGGCAGCCCAAGCTTCGCATGCACAAGGATGCACCTGGAATGGCCGCCGCGCCGGAAGGAGTTTACGTCTACGATGGTCGCGTGCTCGATCACGTGCGGTTGTTCGATCACGAAGGAGAATATGTCCGCACGGTCTATCCGTTTCCGGCCAATCAAGTGGACAATGTCAAAGGCTTGCACTGGCGAGTGTTTCCCGAAGACGGCACGCGACAGCCGCTCAAGGAAGGATTTCATCAAGCAACGTTGCTCAGCTCCGGTCGCAACGCAGGTTTTGATCCGCGGTTAGGGATCGGAATCGACAAGCACAACAACTATCACGGCTCGGTGTGGGGCAATGCTTCGTCGATGCTGGCCGTTCGTGGAAAGCGAATGGCGTTGGGACGATTGACGCTGAACCGGCTCGCGACCGATGGTTCTTCGGGCGGACTGGAATTGCACGGTCCAATTGTCGCATTTCCGATTATGCCGCGGGCGAATTACCGTCGCGGTCAACTCTTGTCAGTCCCGCCACGCAGCGCGGCGTTTAGTCCTGACGGCAAGTCGCTATACCTCACGGGCTACGTTCATGGGCACGGCCAGGCAGCGACGCGCGACATCATCCTGATCAATTTCTACGACTGGTTGCCAGGCGTCGCTCGTATCGACTTCGAAAGAGGTCAAGAAACGGAAGTGTTTCTGGGCAGCATGAATGTTGACGAGTCGGGTACGGACAATTCGCACTTCGGCGCGCCGTCGTCCGTGGATGTCGATGCCCAAGGGCGAGTGTACGTCAGCGACTATGCGAACGATCGCATTCAGGTTTTCTCACCAGACGGAAAGCACTTGAAAACGATTTCCGTCTTGCGTCCGGCCCAGGTAGCGATCCACCAGCAGACGCAGCAAATCTATGTCTTTCATTGGTGGCTGCCGCAAGGGAAAACCAATCGTGGCCAGCCGCCGAAAACCGCGAAAGGCATCGAGCAGGAACAGCTTAATGCGCTCAACAAGCTGACCGTGTTGAAGTCGTTTGACGATCCGCAACCGACGGCCAGTTATCCGCTGAAGCTGGACGTCCCGCCTTCGCGCGGATCGGGGTTGTCCTATCGCGCGGTTCTCGATTCGTGGGCGAAAGTTCCATCGTTTTGGATTGTGACGGAATGGGGACGTGTCGATTACATCTCGCAAAAGCAGTCGCGCACGACAGACGCCAACATCCGTGTTTATCAGTTGCGTGATGGTGAAGCGAAATTGCTGCGCGATTTTAACGAGGACATCCGCAACAGCGTCGTCGTAGCACAGGCTGCCAGCCTGTCCGATCGCGATGAAAACAGGCTGGCAGCCTGTGCTACGACTGCCCCGGAGTACGCCCGCCAGCGTCTGCACGTCGATCCTGTCCGTGGCCACCTGTACGTCGCCGAAGGCCAGGCGGCCAGCGGCAAGTCGAACTACGACGTGATTCGCATTGATCCCGAATCAGCGAAAACGGAAATCGTCGAAATGCCGTTCGACGCCGAAGACATGTGCTTCGACAGCGACGGCCTCGTGTACTTGCGATCGTTCTACTACGTCGCCCGCTATGAACCGGTCAATTGGAAAGAAATTCCCTGGGACTACGGCGAAGAACGCGCGGACTTGCGGACCGGTTCCAACCGTCGTCGAGTTGAACGAGCCACCGCCCAATCGGTGTTGCGTTTGCCGGTGAAGACTGCCGGGCTGCATCATCATGGCGGCATGGGCGTGTCGCCTCGCGGGAATTTGGTAATCGCGGTGAACAATTACTCGCGAGAGAAAACGACTCGAAAGGATGTTTACGACATCGCGGAGAACGTAGGCGGAACACCCTACGAACCGAACAACTATCCTGGCCGAGTGCGTTACGGCGAAGTGCATGTTTTCGATCGACACGGACAGTTACTTCATAAAGACGCCTTGCCCGGAGCGGTTCAGTTAGATGGAATCCAGATCGATCGCGATGACAACATTTACGCCTTGTCGTCCACGACGCGGATGCTGAACGGCAAGCCGTATTTCAACGACATGACGGAGACGTTGGTCAAGATCAAGCCGGGTGCGGCAAGATTCGTCGGCGATTCAGATCGCGCATCGGTGCCATTGTCCGATGAATTGAAGCCGAAACGACCGGCCGAGTTGTTTAACGGATTGCTTGGTCGAGGTTGGTTGGATGGAGCGGAGTGGTTTTATGGTGGCTTGGGTTTTGCTGGAAAGAATGCTGGACGAGCAGGCGGCGGCTGCAACTGTTACAACGCTCGGTTCACGCTCGATTATTTCGGCCGGTCATTTGCTCCGTCGCTCGGTCATCACAGCGTCGCAGTGCTTGATTCCAGCGGCAATCTGATTTTGCGAATTGGCCAATACGGAAATGTCGATAGCGCTGGGCCGGACAGCCTGGTTCCACTGGGCGGTGACGAAGTTGGATTGTTTTATGCACCGTATGTCGCCGTGCATACCGATCGCCGATTGTTCATCGCCGACGCCGGCAACGCCCGCATCGTGAGCGTGCAACTGAATTATCATGTGAACGAACGAGTTAAAATACCGTAGCACAGGCTGGCAGTGCTACAGATCATCGACGGGTACGAACTGCT
>CAYFJO010000422.1:0-9458 GCA_964343305.1 uncultured Pirellulaceae bacterium
GAGGATACGTGAAGTTGAATTCCATGCCGCTCGATTCCGCATAACGCACGACGTCGAGCCAGTGCCGCCCCCATCGTTCGCCGAATCGATCGGAATCCAACAGCCGGTCAATCAAATTGGCCAGTGCGTCAGGCGAGTTGTCCGCCACAAATGCTTCGACCTCATTCGGCGTCGGCGGCAACCCGATGAGATCGAAGAAGACGCGGCGCGCCAGTGTCTTCCGATTTGCATCCGCGACGGGCTTCACGCCTTGGGATTCCATGCGAGCCAGAATAAAATGATCGATCTCGTCGCGCGGCCAATCGGCCTGCTTGACGTGTGGCGGCTCGACCGATTGAGGTGGCTGGAATGACCAATGTTGTTTTCCCGCCGCGAGCCGTTCGTCTTTCGCCGTTGGGCCGGCGTCTTTCCGCGAGTCCGGCGCACCGAGCCGAATCCACTCTTCGAACGCCGCGATGACTTCAGCAGTAAGTTTGTGCTTGGGCGGCATGGCCGAAGCATCTTCTTCATGGCGGAGCATCGGAATCAACGGGCTTTTGTCGACATCGTGCGCAACCAACGCAGGTCCGGAATCGCCACCGCGAAGCAATCCCGCTGGCGAATCGAGTTCCAATCCACCCTCGACCTTCTCGCCGCTTTTGGAGTGACACTCATAGCACTGCTTGACCAACACTGGCTCGATCCGCGTTTCGAACAGAGCAATTCCCTTGGCATTTGGCGTCCCGTCGCTGGAATCGTCAGCCAGCGCAAACACTCCCACCAATGAAACGGTAAGCAACGAGACGAGACAGACCAGAGTGCGACCCATGACCCGTGTCCTTTTTCCATGTCGGGGTGGGAAGGTGGGCAGTTGATCGCCGACACGGAAGCGACCAAACTAGGGGGAATTCCATTGCACCCTCAATCTAATCGAGATATTATGGATGTCAAGGTCCGTTTGTCCGCCACTCCCGCCAATTCCACCCCGCCCTTCGATCCTTGGATCATCCCACCGACACGTAATGAGCATAATCGCTCGCTCCTCCTACCAGAGCCAAACAAGGCATCAGTCATGAATCGTTCAGCCAACGAAGATTTTCGGTTGTTGGGAAACCGTGCACAGATCGCGATGATTCTGCTGGGAATCGCCTTGGTGATTGGTTCGAGCAACGCGGAAGACGATGTCCAATACAACCGCGACATCCGGCGAATCTTATCCGACAACTGTTTTGCCTGTCATGGACGCGACGCGGAACATCGCGAAGGTGGCTTGCGACTTGATCAACGGGAAGGTGCGCTGGCGGAAGCCGATTCTGGCGAGCGGTCGATTGTGCCAGGGGATGTGTCAACAAGCGAACTCTATCGGCGCATCATCAGCGACGACGAAGACGAACGTATGCCGCCGCCCGATTCGAACAAGACGTTGACTCGGGAAGAAGTCGACTTGGTCCGCCGCTGGATCGAGCAAGGTGCAACGTATCAAGCACATTGGTCGTTCGTGCCACCCGCGAAGGTCACACCGCCCGCTGTCAAGGCGCAGCAAGTCAACAACGACATCGATCGGTTTGTGTTTGCGCGGCTCAAGCGCGAAGGGCTCGTGCCATCACCGCAAGCGAACCGTCGTACCTTGATCCGGCGTGTGGCGCTGGACTTAACCGGACTTCCGCCCACTCCCGACGAGGTTGATGCGTTTGTCAACGATCAGCGACCGATCGACGCGGCGTACGAAATGGTCGTTGATCGTCTGTTGAAGTCGCCCCGTTATAGCGAGCACATGGCTTACGTCTGGCTTGATGCCGCTCGTTATGCCGACAGCGACGGGTACGAAAGCGATCCGCTGCGCAACATGTGGCCGTGGCGCGATTGGGTGGTATGGGCGTTGAATGAAAACATGCCGTATGACCAGTTCGTCATCGAACAACTTGCGGGTGACCTGTTACCCGGTGCAACGATGCGACAGCGGCTGGCGACCGGTTTCAATCGCAACCACCGGCTGAACAACGAAGGCGGCATTTTGCCCGAAGAGTGGTTGGTGGAATACGTTGCCGATCGTGCGGAGACGACCGCCACCGTCTTCATGGGACTGAGCTGGGGCTGCGGGCGTTGTCACGAGCATAAGTACGACCCCGAGACGCAAGAGGACTACTATCGCCTGTTCGCGTTCTTTCACAACTTGCCCGAAAAGGGTTCGGCGCGAGGAGACTCGACAGCCGAGCCGATGTTGAGTGTGCCCCGGCTGGCGAACATCGAGACATTTGAAGCTAATGACGCCGCCCTTCAAGAGTTGAAAAAACAACTGAGTGAGGTGGCACAAGACGACACGTCGATCAAAGACCAGATCGCCAGCTTGGAGAAGACGCAGGCCCAGTTGCTCAAAACCGGCGCGAAAGTAATGGTGATGGCCGACATGCCTGAGCCGCGACAGACTCATGTCCTTGTGCGTGGTGCCTACAATCGTCCGGGCAAGCCAGTGACGATGGGCACTCCGACTTGGCTGCCGCTGATGGAGGAATCGTGGCCGAAAAACCGCTTGGGTCTGGCGCGCTGGTTAGTCGACCGGCGACATCCGCTGACGGCCCGCGTTGCGGTGAACCGGATCTGGGCGCAACACTTTGGGATTGGATTGGTAAAGACTCAGGATGATTTTGGCACACAAGGCGAACCGCCCTCGCATCCCGATTTGCTCGACTACCTCGCGCTACGTTTCATCGAAACTGGCTGGGATGTGAAGGAACTGCACAAGTTGATCGTGATGAGCAGCACCTATCGGCAGACGTCCAATGTTGCTGCCACGCTCGATAACGCAAAGTCTGGTTACGAGACCGATCCAGAGAACCGCTTGTTGGCGCGTGGGCCACGAATTCGATTACCGGCTGCAGTGATTCGCGACCAGGCTTTGGCCGTCAGCGGATTGCTTGTCGAACAGCGAGGCGGGCCGCCAGTCAAGCCTTATCAGGTCGCCGGCCTTTGGCGAGAAATTATCAAGGGCGGTCCAACGTATAAGCGAGACACAGGTGACAAACTGTATCGCCGCAGTCTGTATACGTTGTGGCGACGTGCCGTCAAGCCACCTTTGATGCTGTTGCTGGATGCCAACGAGCGAGACACCTGCAAGGTCAGCCAGCAGCGCACGAATACTCCTCTTCAGGCACTTTTGCTTTTGAACGACGTCACCTTTGTCGAAGCCGCACGGGGCCTGGCCGAACGACTGATCCGCGAGGGCGGTGACGACGTGGCGGATCGCATCAGCTACGGCATGAAGTTGACAACGTGTCGCGGGCCAACGGCTGAAGAGTTGGCGATTCTCAAAGAGGAGCTGGAAAGTTATCGAGCGTCTTACCGCACGGTGCCGGAAGCGGCCAAGGCGTTGATCGCGATTGGCGAATCAAAACCGAATGCGCAAATCCCGGCGGCTGAACTCGCCGCATACACAGCGTTGGCGCGGCTGTTGCTAAATCTGGATGAAACGATCACGAGTGAATGACGTAGGACGGATTTCCCATCCGTCCGTCAGACGATTGCAAAGTGGACGGATTGAAAATCCGTCTTACAGAAGAGACCAAGGTATGAATCCCACTGACGAATTAAATCGCCTGGAAACACGACGGCACTTTCTCTTGTCGAGCGCCGTCAGCATCGGTGCGGCTGCATTAACGACGTTGCTCGGCGAATCGCCGGCGGCTGCCGCGAATCGTTTCAGCAAACGTGACGCGGATGGCGGCATCGAGGGCATTCGACATTTCGCGCCAACGGCGAAACGTGTCATCTATCTCTTTCAATCCGGCGGTCTGTCGCAGTTGGACCTGTACGACTACAAACCTCACCTGAAAGACCAACTCGGAAAAAGCCTTCCCCCGAGCGTGCAAATGGGGCAACGGCTGACTGGCTTTACGAAGAACCAGAAGACGCTGCCGATCGCGCCGTCGAAGTTTCATTACCGGCAACATGGTGAATGCGGCACCTGGTTTTCCGAGTTGTTGCCGAACTTGGCAAAACAGGCTGACGAGATTTGCCTGATCAACTCGGTCTACACCGAGGCGATCAATCATGACCCGGCTCGTACGCTGTTGCAGACCGGCGCCCAATTGGCGGGCCGACCGAGTGTCGGCTCGTGGGTCAACTACGGACTCGGTAGCTCGTGTCATGATCTTCCTGCGTTCATGGTGTTGACGTCGATCGGCAGTTGCAAGCGAACGCCGCAGCCTGTTTCGAGCCGCCTGTGGGGCAGTGGTTTTCTACCGTCGCAGTATCAAGGCGTCAAACTCCAGTCGGTCGGCGACCCGATTCTCAGCGTTTCCAATCCGCCGGGTCTCGACGCCGATCTTCAAGGTCGTACGTTGAATGCTTTGGCACGGATGAATAAGATCCGAGCGAAACTGGTCGGCGATCCAGAGATTGATGCTCGCACGCGGCAATACGAGATGGCGTTTCGCATGCAGATGTCTGTGCCGGATTTGACCAACACCGGCGATGAACCGGAAGAGACGTTTCAGTTGTACGGCGAAGACGCTCGCCGCCGCGGGACGTTTGCCGCCAATTGCCTGTTGGCACGCCGGATGGCCGAGCGCGGTGTTCGTTTCATTCAGCTCTATCACGTTGGCTGGGACCACCACAGGAATATCCCGCGCGACATGCCGCTGATGTGCAAAGACACCGATCAGGCCGCCGCGGCCCTCATCGTCGATCTAAAACGCCGCGGACTCTTGAACGACACGCTCATCATCTGGGGAAGCGAGTTCGGTCGGACGGTGTTCAGCCAAGGCGGGATCACAAAGGACGCTTACGGCCGCGATCACCACGGTCGTTGTTTCTCGTTCTGGATGGCCGGCGGCGGCATCCAAGGCGGCATCACGTACGGCAAGACCGACGACTTCGGCTACAACGTCGTCGAAAACCCGGTTCACGCTCACGACCTGAACGCCACGATCCTGCACTGCTTGGGCGTGGACCATCGACGTTTGTCAGTCAAATTCCAAGGACTCGACGCGCGGCTGACCGGCGTTGAAGACCACAACCCGATCCGCGAAGTATTGCTTTAGTTCTATTTGCACAGAACATTAAGCACACAACTTACGGCGCCCAATACATGAAAACCTTCAGCATACTCATCGTGTTTACAATTACTTTTCACTCCATCGAATCGGCTGCGGACACTCTCGATCAGATCCCGAATTTGAAATCCTTGCCCGATTCGACGACAGTCCTGCAAAAGACAATCGACGATCGTGATGGCAACTTACTGCTTGGTAAAGACGAAGTACTTCGAATCACAAAGCCGCTCGTGTTCGACTTGGTCAAATACAAAGCGGTCGCTGTGAAAGCCGCTGGCGGAGTGACAATCGTCATGGACGGACCAGGGCCCGCGTTGCGATTCATTGGCTCGCACGACGGAACGGCGTCGCCCAAGTCGTTTCAACCAGCGACCTGGAATGAGCGTATGCCAATCGTTTCGGGGATCGAGATTCTGGGAAACCACGAAGCGGCTGACGGGATCGAGCTGGTGCAAACTGTCGGTGCGATCGTCAACGGTGTTTCCGTCCGTTGGTGTCGTCACGGCATCCATCTCGTCAATCGTAATCGCAACGTCCTCGTGTCCAATTGCCACCTGTACGAGAATTCGGGCGTTGGCATTTATCTAGATGATGTGAATCTGCATCAGATCAACGTCGGAACTTCACACATCTCGTACAATCGACAAGGGGGTATCGTCGTTCGCGATGGAAACGTTCGGAACTTGCAAGTCTCTGGCTGTGATATCGAAGGCAACATGCCGGCCGACGAGACACCGACGAACGTGGCAAACATCCTGATCGATGTTTCCGGTTCATCCGACACGCGCGCAAAGTCCATCGCCGAAATCGCGATCACGGGCTGTACGATTCAACACTCGGCAAACTATGGCGGGGGCGAGAATAAGACCGTCGCGCCCGGCGGGGCGAACATCCGATTGGCCGGAAAAGAAATCTATCCAATCGATTCCGTGACGATCTCGGGAAATGTACTAAGCGATACAACGACAAACATTGATATCGATTACGCGCTCGACGTCGCGATCAATGCGAACAACTTTTTCGCACCGAAACCTGCCAATCTACGCGTCGCCAATTCGAAGCGAGTCGTCGTGTCGGGCAACACGTTTAACCCGCGACAGTTCGAACGACCTGGAACGATTACGTTTGAAGATTGTACGGATTGTGTGATCGCAAACTCGACGCTGCACAAGTTTGCAACGAGCGAAGGAGCATTGATTCTTAACCGCTGTAGCGGCCTCACACTCAATGGGCTAAACCTCAGCGATTGCGGTTCAGGCTTCGTGCTAAGAAACACGATCGACACAACCATTTCGAACTGCCGCGTCACACGCACAACGAGCGGTTCGCTGGATATCTCGATCAACGATAGCAACAAGAATATCCTGCTAGTTGGCAACGCCTTCGACGGTGTAACGAAAATCGCGGCTGAGGCGACGACTGAAGACTGACTCGCCTGATTTTTTGGTCAAAACAATGACGAGCAGTTCGCGCACCACACCTGCTTTGTTACAAAATCAGCCGCGTCAACCGCCGATTGTGTTGAGAGTCGTGCACGCGCCGGTTTGTCGACCGGTTGGATCACGTCACGAGCGACAAGCCTTGATTAGTTGTCCCAAAATCGCGTCAGTGGTCCAATGAGCGCGGTCGCTGATAGATCTTCCTTGACGAGGACGCGATCGCCCGGATGCAACGCGTAGTCGTCGCTGACCGCGACATGACGACGCTCAGGCTGATAATCGCCGCCCATCTTGATTTGACGTCCCGTCTTTGGATCAGTTCGCACGACAACAAACTTCATCTTGCGAAACCTGTCGATCGCCCCTGATTGCTCCAAAGCACGCTGGACCGACATCATTTCGTTGAGCGGCAGTTTCTTGCGCTGCATTCTTCCGCGAAAGGGATAGAGTTCGACCGTGACCATCGACGCGTTGGCCTGACCGTTGGGGTCTTGGCCAGTGGGCAGTTCTCCCGAAAATGACCCATTGCCGGACATCAATTGGCAACCGGTTGCCCCACACAAAACGATCGGTGCTATCACCAGCGTAAGAAGGCGATTTAGAGCGTTCATATCGAGCATCCTTGGGTCGAGGCAGGCAATCGTTAAACTTCTCCCATTTTACCGAGTCGGTATCTCGCTTAATCGGCTGCGTTTGTGGAGGACTTTAACGATTCTGCCGATTTTGTGGATAAGAAACTGGGATGGCCGCGAGGGAAAGGAGTCGATATCTTTCCACATCTTTTTTTGCGCCGCTCTGGCCCAATGTAGAGCAATTGTCCCAATTACTCATGAAATTAATCAATGTAGAGCAATTGTCCCCAATTGCTCGTGAAACAATTGGAGACAATTGTTCTACCATCAGAAAGGAATCGCGCCGTGCAAATTGCCCATCTACGGATCAAGGAATTTGGTGGCTGGACTGATTTGGAACTCGCATCGTTTGCCGAAGGGCTGAGCGTTTTATACAGCCCGCACGGTCTGGACACGGCCGCCATTGCCCAGTTCGTGCAATCCATCTTGTTCGGGTTCGACGATCAGTATCGTCACAAGTTTTCGCCATCAAGCAACGTTCGCTGGGGCGGGACCCTGGAAGTGGCAAGCGAGCACGATTCGTTGATCATCCAACGATACGACGATGGATCGAAGACCGGCCACCTGTCGGTCAACGGTCGGCACAACCGCAGCAGCAGCCAGCAAGTCTTGAACGCGGCGCTGGGTGGCATGGACTCGTCGACGTTTGAACATGCCTTTGTGATTGGCTTGCGCGAGCGACCATCGATTCAAAAACTGATCGACGGCGCGGTGCACCACGGGCTCGTTGATCCAGCATCTGGCACGCCGAACAACACACAACATTTGCAACGCGACTTGGATCTCGCGCGATCGCGGCTCGCGGCGCTGTCCACCATCGACACGGATTTGCCGACCTTGCAACAACGGCACAAAGCCATCGCCGACACCATTCAAACTAGTAGCCAACCGGCAGCCCGGCCTGAAAATCAGCAGCACCTTGGCGACCTTGACGGCCAATTGAAACGCTGGAGCGCCGTGCTGGACGAGGTTCAACAACATCGAGAACGGTTGCGTGCCGAGATCGACCAACTCAACGTCGACCATGCGGCAGTCCAACATGATTCTGATGGTTCGCACACTCAGTTGCGGCGCGAGATTTGCGCGAATCAACTTCGACAACTGACGCGCTGCTACACCGAACTGCGTCACGCGATCCACGATCTGGTCAAACGCCGCCAGGAATTGCTGCCCGTCGATGCAAATCAAAACGTGGCTGCCACGCAGCACGAGTTGGAAACGATTGACCGCCAAATCAAGCAGATCCAGCTTCGTGATAAACTGCGAACTCAAGTGGAGAAACTGGAAAGTGAAGTTCGTAAAGCCAATCCAACTCCCGGCCTGTTGCATGTGGCGTCGAGCTTGTTGACCCGGTTGACCTGCGAGCAGTGGTGCGGGATCCAGATCATCGACCGGCGAGTGGTCGTCAAGGATGCGCACGGCGCACACACCGATTATCAACATCTGACAGACTCGGCGCGTGATCAGGTTTATCTCAGCTTGGCGCTGGCCGTGTCGATCGTGTTTTCGCAGCGCGGCGTTCGATTGCCGATGGTCATCGATGACGTGTGTCTGCGAGCGGGCTCGGCATGGACGACGGCGACGGTCGACCTGCTGCACGAACTGGGAACGCGCGGCCACCAAATCATTGCCTTAATCAGCCAACACGACGCCGCTCAACTGTTTCAAATCGGACAGGTCAACGTTTGCCAACTTCCGCGTGGAAGCGGCAAGGTCACGGTCTGGGATCAAACCGCGAACAACACCGCTGCCCCCGCCGTTCATCGCAGCCAGCCACGAACAACTCGGCACGAAAGCGGGCTGCTTTCCTACCTACACGAAGATGCAGGCGAAGCACGGCAACCATCGACGCTGCTGTTTGCCTCCGACGAAAATCGATTCTGTTTGTCAGAAAGCAACCCGATCGACGATGCTCCGTCGATGGACTTTGACGCGGCACGTGCACTGCGGCAAATCGGCGTCCATCGCATCGGCGATTTGCTGAGGCTGATTCCCACCGACACAAGTGCCCAACTTGCACACGCCTCGATCGGGTCGCAAAAGATCCGTCGCTGGCAGGCCGAAGCGTTGTTGGCTTGCCGCGTTCCCAATCTCAGCCCCTTTGACGCCCAAATCCTGGTGGCCTGTGGTATACGCGATCCCGAAGTGCTGAGCAGCATTCAGCCGACGGAATTGCATCAGCGCGTCGCATCGTTGGCCGAAACGCGCCAATGGCAGTCCCTGATCGAAAACGGAAATTCTTATGAGATCGAGCGACTAAGAACTTGGATCGTCCACGCCGGACAACCGCTCAGCGATGGTGCACAAGCTTCCGCAGCGACCGCCGCCGCAAGCCAGAACTGAAAGTACTGCGGCGA
>CAYFJO010000423.1:0-9457 GCA_964343305.1 uncultured Pirellulaceae bacterium
TAATAGCAAAAATAACAACCTCCGGACATGCGAATTCATAGAAGGGACAGCTACCCTCGCTTGCATTTTCGACACGATTTCGCTGAGTTCACGCAGCAGCCAAGCTGACGGTTGCAAGCAACATGAACGTGATGCAACTTGATGACTCGTCGTGCTCAGCGTTTTCCTGATCCCACGTAATCGGGATTGGGTTTCATCATCCGGGCGGACACATCTTGTCGCCAGGTGTGTAACATCGATCGCAGTTCGGCCGCCTTCTCAGGCTCCGTTTTCGACAGATTGTTCTGTTCGCCAATGTCTATGCGGAGATTAAATAGCTGTACGGTGCCGTTTTCAAAGTATTCAAGCAGCTTGTAATCGCCGGCGCGAATGGCGCCGCCAGGACTCTGCATGCCATGATTGCTGTAGTGCGGGAAGTGCCAGTAAATGGCTTCTCTCCCGAGCTTCTTGGCTCCTTTGACCAACGGGACGATGCTGACTCCGTCGGCGTGCTGCTCGGGCTGCTGTGGTAGGCCGAGCATCTCGAGAATTGTGGGATAGAAGTCGGTGCTGATCACCGGCACGTCGCACACCTTATTCTGCTGGCCTTGGCCCGGCCAGTGAATGATCAGCGGTTCGCGAACGCCGCCTTCGTACAGCCATCCTTTGGCGCCGCGCAACGGAAGATTCGACGTCGAGAAGGCTCGGTCCAATTGATCGCCACGCACGATACGATCGGGTCGGCCAAAGTTGGCGCCGGACATGCCTCCATTATCAGAAAACAGAATCACGATCGTGTTATCATCGAGGTCCAGTGCTTTCAGTTTGGCGAGCACGCGGCCCAGACTTTCGTCGACCGACTCGACCATGGCGGCGAATTGAACGTTGTCCTGATGCTGTTTGATTTTGACCGTACGATCCGGCAGAACTTGATAGCCTGACCATTGCGGGCTCTCCATGCGTGCCGCGAGGTCTTTCTTCGACAGCGGGTCCGTTGTGTCTGGATTGCCTTCCAAGACAAACGCGGCACCTTTGGGCGGCGGCACGTTCTTCTGTTTCTCTTCATACTTTGCAACCAGGTCTGCGCGTCCCTGAATCGGATCATGGACGGCGAAGTGTGAAAGATACAGAAAGAACGGCTGATCCTTGCTGACCTCAATGAACTTCACGGCCTCTTCGGTCAGCCGATCCGTCAGATACTGCCCTGGTTGACTGTCAAGAGCGTCGAACTTAAACGGAGCGTGGTAGCCAGCTTTGGGCCAGCCCTTGTTCCAACGCGGAATCTGAATGTCGAATCCCTGTTGTAGCGGCCCGAAAGGATCTTCACCCAGATGCCACTTGCCAATGTGTGCCGTGCGATAGCCGTGTTTCTTGAGTGTCTCGGCGATTGTGATTTCTTCAAGAGGTAAGTGTTGGTGGATTTCCGCATTCTTTAGTTTCTGGAAGGGAAAGTCGCGTCGACCCGACAACCAATCGGTCAGATGCAGTCTCGCGGGATACTTGCCCGTCATGATGCTGGCACGCGTCGGAGAACAAACATGACAGGTCGCATAAGCCTGGCTGAACCTGACACTTTGCTCGGCAAATCGATCGATGTTTGGCGTCTCGTAAAAGTTGCTGCCGTAACATCCCAGATCGCGCCACCCCAGATCGTCGACCAGGAAGAACACGATGTTTGGGCTACGGTCATTGGCCGGAACAACTGACGGCAACAGAAACGCGATCGCAATCGCGACGAAGATTGTGGTCTTGAGTGGGTTCATGAGTTGAATCATCCGGTTGGATTCCCGCACGACGACACAATAGAACGCAGGTTTGCTTACCGTCTTGTGCATTCGTGAAGTTGTGCGAGCCCTAACCTACGACACCAATCCAAGTCGTCGTTAGCGTTTGTTGTCTGACGGGGCGAGCCTGTCGCGTCCCTCAATCGACTGCATCAGCGTTCTCAATTCAGCAACCTTCGCCGGAAACCTTGCTGCCAGGTTCGTCTGCTCGCCCAGGTCGGCCTCGAGATCGTAAAGTTCTTCGACCTTCTTTCGGTCATCCTCGATCGCGTAGCCGTGGAAGTGTGCGTCGGCCTTCAAATACTTCCACTTGCCGTGACGTACGCCCGCATTGTGGAAGTAAAAATGCTCCCGGCCCGTTTCACGCTGGCCAAACAGCAATTTGCTTTGATCGATACCATCCATACGGCGGTCATCCGGCACAGCGAAGCCGGCCAACGAGGCGAAGGTTGGCATGAAGTCGACAGTGGCAAAGATTGCATCAGAAACGCGGCCGGCCGGCACCTTGCCCGGCCAGCGAACAACGCAAGGCAGGCGATAACCGCCTTCGTAGCAGGAACCCTTGCCATTGCGCAGCGGTCCCGCCTCGCCCCAGAAAATCGATCCTTTGGGGTGACCCTGTTTCCTGTCGGTGTACTTCGGCTGGTTCCACGGACCGTTGTCGCTGGTGTAGATCACCAGCGTATTGTCATTCAGCCTCAGCTCATCGAGCACATCAAGCAGGCGGCCGGTCTCATAGTCAAACTCCTCGACCACATCACCATACAGCCCGCCCGCCGACTTGCCGCGAAAGCGCGGCGAGGCGTTGATGATGGTGTGCATCATTGTGTGCGCCACGTAAAGCACAAACGGCTTTTTCGGATCGCGCCGCTCTTTGAGGTAAGCAATCGCCTTGTCGGTGTAAAGCGTCGTCAGGCTACCCATGTCGCGCGTTGAGCCGGCCTTATCGTTGTTCTCGTGGAAGCCAACGCCACCACCATCGTTGGCTCCGAGCGTGCCGAAGTAATAGTCGAACCCCTGGGCATTCGGCATCCGCTGAATGATTGGCTTGCGATTGGAGACATCCCACTTGCCGATGCAGGCGGTCTGATAGCCGGACTCGCGCATCAACTCGGCAAAGGTGATTTCCGTTGCCGGCATGCCCCAGCCTTTGCTGCGGATTGGGTGTCGCCCGGTCAGCAATGCCGAACGAGATGGCCCGCAAACCGTTTGCGAGTAGAAGGATGTAAATCGCGTTCCTTCCTTCGCCAATCGGTCGAGTCGGGGCGTCTTGTTCTTCTGGTTGCCATAGCAGGCCAAGTCCGCATAGCCCTGATCATCGGTGAAGATGATCAGGATGTTGGGTTTCTCAGCGGCGGCGGCTGATGAGCAAAAAAGAAACAGAAAACTCGCGAAAGTACGCAGCCGTGCAGAAAACCAGGTCCTTGATTTCATCGTCATCATGTTTTTCTCCCAGGTCCAATTATATTCGACCTCCCGTGCCGCACAAACGGCTCGTGTCAACCGGCTGAGAACCGTTTGAACGAATGTGCGAAATCGCGCGCTTGTGGTCAGGCCCGCTCGGCGCGTTGCGAAACTCTATCGGCCTAGCGCTGCCGCAGACGTCTATCTTGTCCGGCACCAAACTTGCTCCTGCAATATGTGAGTTTCCAACATCTCGAAAGGCCTTGAATGCGCGACGCGCTCCTCAAAACTACGGTTTGCCTTTTGGAGTTGGAATCTTTGACGGTGAAATGAGTAACCGCTGCGACCGGAGAAGCATGATGAAACGATTCAAGAACATCCTCATGGTGGTTGACGCCGACGCGCCCAAACAAGACGGACTTCGACGGGCCTCGGAGTTGGCGTACCATAACAACGCAAAACTGAAGATCGTCGACATCGTTCGGCCATTTGGGTGGCTGAAGCGGCTGACGACGGCGAAGTACCATGACATTGAAGAGAAGCTGGTCGCAAACAAACAGCATCGCTTGCAGGCCTTGGCCGACTCGGCATGGGATCGTGGGCCGGACGTTTCTACGAAGGTGTTGTTTGGTTCCGCATCGACGGAGATCATTCGTGAAGTGCTGCGCCACGAACACGATTTGGTGATGAAAGAAGCCAAAGGCGAGATGTGGCAAAAAGGTTTCTTTGGAACGACGGGGATGCAGCTCATGCGAAAGTGCCCATGTCCGGTCTGGCTGATAAAGCCAGGACCACACGACAAGTACGAGCGCGTGTTGGCCGCGATCGATACTGCCTGCCATGACAATTCTCACGCCGAACTCAATCTCAAGATCATGGAGTTGGCCACTTCGTTTTGCGAACGTGAATCAAGTCGCCTGGACGTCGTTCAGGTTTGGAGCCTCTATGGCGACCATTTGCTGAAGAGCCACATGACAATCGAAGAGTTTGACGAACTTGTCGAAGCGAGTCGCATTGAAGCAGAACAGTGTTGCGGACAATTTCTCAGCAAGATCGAAGCAAACATTCCATCCGAACACGTACATGTTCGACGTGGCGAACCAGGCTATCTGATTCCCATGTTTGCGAAACAGAACAACACCGATCTGATTGTCATGGGCACCGTGGCACGAACTGGCATCGCTGGGGCCCTAACCGGCAACACGGCGGAAGCCATTCTCAGCAAGGTGCAATGTTCCGTGTTAGCGTTGAAGCCCGCGGAATTCGTTTGCCCAATTACAATTGACGACGGATGAAACGCAATTGTTCACACGTTCCCCGACGCTGGCAACCGCCCCAGTCGACCCTACCGACCCACTAAGTGATCGCGAAGCCTTTGCAGGGCGACGGTGAAGAATGCCACCAAGAAGATGAACAATACAATGAACATGTAACGGAACATGGCAACGCTCCTCGGCTCACGACAATCAACAACTTTCTCGTCGTCGTTCTGCCGTGTACTCTTGCGAACTTGGCACGAGTCCTTACGGAGTTTTTGGTTCCGGCGCGAGTTGTATCTCGAACAACGGCTGGCCCATGTAGACCATTACGCCGTCGGCAACTAGCACCTCAACGATTGTGCCGTTGGCACCAGAGTGTTGCTGGAAACGCCGCATTCCTTCGATCGTGCCGACGACTGTAGTCGGTTCAACGTTCATGCCGGCTTCGACAAACGGTTTGTCGCCAAAATATCGTCCAGCATAAAAAACGCCGTCCCACGAACTGACGATGTAGGCCACCGCAGGCTCGTCATCCTCGGCCGGCGTCGCACCCGCCATCTGCGTTGCCAGAACCAGGACGATAAAACCAGCCAAAAAGCCAACGACAATCCAAACCCATGCGTGCCATTCCTTCAAATCTGTTCGAACCTTTGTCATGTCGCACCTTCCTTTCGTGAATCATTCGGACAAGCGCGCCGATTCGGGCAATCTCGACAACCAAGCGCGCGGCAAGTTGATTCGTTGAACACTACTTCCCAGGCATGGATTCCAAAATCCGATCGCCATACGCTTGCAGCAGGTTCATCACAAGCGAGATTACCATCACGCCGATGACTAGGATTCCCAGGGCAAGCACTGTAATGCCCATTCCCTTTAGCACGGGATGGCCAAGATCGCGATCGGCAAAGGATTCACCGCAAACGCGGTGAACGTGCTGCGCAGTAGTTTCATGCAACGGTTTGATCGGGGATTTGAGCTTCACCACACTCGCTCCCTTCCGGACGTTAAGTCCGCCATATTTTACCGCAACATTCGTGCCAAATTTGGAACGGAATGTGCAACGACTCATGTGTGTGGGACGGGCTTTGAGGCCCGCTTGCCGAACACTCTATGAGGAGAGCTGTGATGATCATTGAACATTTCGAAGCGCCGGAATTCATCGAAGTGCAAGTCGGCGACAAATGGATCTGTGCTTCATTCGACGATGCTGTTTCAAGCCCCGAAATGTGTCGGCAAATCGTGCAATGCGCACTGGAGGAAGCGGATGGCTGGAATCAGCGGTTCGGTGCCTTCTTTGAACGAATTGACGAACCCGCGGCACTTGAAATCGTCAACGCCATTCGGCACGCAAAAGTAACGATGTTGCGCCAAGAAGAAGCGGAAGGTGCAATCGAATTCGACGCCGATGAAAACATCGCATGATCGTTTCGGCACACTGCACGTGCGGCTTGGCACATATAGGACCAAGAAACAATGGGTACCACAACGGTTAAATCGCCGGGGCAACACACGCTGCCGTCGAACGAAGAGTTGGCGGTGACACTCGAAGAAATTTCCGAGTTGCTCGAAGAACAAGGGGCAAACGAGTTTCGCGTCCGTGCTTATCGACGTGCTGCCGCGACACTTCGAAAAATCAAAGGAACCGCTCATTTGCTCCTGAAAGTCGAAGGAATTGCGGGTTTGACGAAACTACCGGGAATTGGACAATCGATCGGTCACGCGATCGAGCAGTTGGTTCGCACTGGCCACTTGCCGCTGCTGGAACGGCTGCGGGGAGATCATGCGGCTGAAAAGATCTTCGCAACAGTTCCCGACATCGGCCCGGAAATGGCCAGACGAATTCACGAGCATCTGAATATCGAAACACTCGCCGAACTCGAAGCCGCGTCGAACGACGGACGTTTGGCTGATGTTCCTGGCATGGGACGCAAACGCATTCGAGCCGTTCGCGAATCGCTGGCCGGCCGGTTTCAAAAACGCCGTCAACGGCTGGACCCGTTTCAACAGGCCGAGGTCCAACGCAACGTTCCGATCGACGAGTTGTTGGAATTGGATTACGAATACCGACGACTTGCCGATCAGAAAAAGCTCCAACTCATCGCGCCAAGACGCTTCAATCCAACGGGCGACGCTTGGCTGCCGATCTGGCATCCGCTGAAAGCCGGACGTCACTACACGGTTTTGTTTTCCAACACCGCGCGGGCTCACGAGATGGGCACGACACACGACTGGGTGGTGATCTATCGCGACGACGATTTGGACCACGGCCGTTGGACTGTTATCACCGCCAACTACGGACCGTTGCGCGGCCAACGCATTGTTCGTGGCCGTGAAGACGAGTGTGCCGATTACTACGCCACGAAACATCCCCTCTTTACGTAACGTGTCTCGCCTCATTTTGAAGGAGTGAGGTTCTCCAAAGTGTTTAGCAAGACGGTCACGAAAGCTCGCAGATCCAACAATGTGTGTGATTCGCAGGTTAGCATTCCGATTATTCCAGCCTCATGGCCTTCAAGTCTTAGTCATGCTGCTCCATCAATTCGATCGCGCTCATTGCGGGAAGCAGCGTTGAATCGGGATCCCTGACTTGAGGGATAAACTCAATTGCGAGCGCGTCGTTGGCCAAGACGTCCTTGAATTCACGAACGACGGCGGACCTGAGCTTTCCCGCAGCGGCGATATCGAATGCTTTCAGCTTCCTTTGCCCTTGAATCACCACGTCAAACACTCGATCGCCGGGACGGACGTTGTTGAGTTCCGCGAAATGAAGACGCACAGTGTACTTGCGGGCTGGTGATTCCCGAACTTTGCCGATGCCTAACGGCGCGAAGTTCTCACAACGGTCACGGCCGGCAAATCCCAAATACATTAGCGCTTCACCCAGATTGTATTGGCGGTTGATCTGAAAGTTGATGTTCAGCCGCGGCTTGTCCAAGCCCGCGTCGTTCAGTGCCCGCCAGGGGACCGCGGTTTCGGTGATGAATCCCCGATCGTCGGCCGTGACGGCGCTGCGCCAGTCGGTATTCCAACGAATGTTCTCTCGCATCTTGCCTTCGCATAATGCGTCGTACTGCGCGCCCGACGCGGAAAGGCCCAGGTGAACGACTCTGTTCGCCATGTCATCGCTGAGAAACACTTCCCAGGAATCGTCGCGGTAAACCTGGGAATCGCGTTTGTCCATTGTCTTCTTCCATTTGCTGACTTGACCACGTCGATCGACGTAGGGTGGCCGAATCGATGCAACGTATAGATGGTCCGCGTCGTGGCGAAGAAAAACTCTCGTCTCGGTATTTGGCAAGATGATCGTCGGTTCCTGCCCCCATTCACCGTCATCCAGTTGGGCATCGAGTGTTGGCGGCGTTTTCAGCAACAAGGTCGCAAGCTGCCGTTGAAAATCCAGTTCCATAGTCGCTTTGCGAATGCCCTGGTAACCGGACGTATAGATCCACGGCCGTTGTGTGTTGTCGATGGCAACGCGATCGGCGTTCACGCGATACGTGCCACCGCCATCGAACAGTTCGATCGCCAACGGCACTTGCAGGGCAACCGGCATCTTCTGTTGAGGCACTCCGGGGATGTTCAGCCACGAACGATTGCCGGGGCGATTGGGAAGAAATCGCTCGGTCGTGTACGGCCTGGGAAAACCGATCCATAGTTTTCGGTGGTCGTCGCGCCGGTCGCCGGGCGCTCCTAGATTGACTGCCGCCCGTCGCACGATGGAATCCACGTCCCAGTCGTAGAATACGGCCCAGTCCTCGTTCAGTCGCCGCTGATTGGAAGCGAAAGCCAAGCTGGTTTGGTAACTATAACTGCATTCGCAACTGCTGCTGCCTTCGTTGACGATCCACAGCCCCAACCCCGCGATGGTGCTTTGCCCGCAACTCGGTCGCAGGCCGCCAAAATTTCGCATCCCGCTATCGTCGGCAAAGTCGTACGTACCCAACGAACCGGACCGCGTGAAGATGCTGGTTGCCGAAGACGAGATTCCCGAACAGCCAAACGCCTTGAGCCAAACCTTCGGCATGGCGCGATCGGTCAGCGGATGTGTTCTCGGCGCGCTGGTGACCGCCTGATCCACGATCGGCCGTGGCCATTGACGAAACTTGGCAGGTACCTGGTCAACCGCGTCGCCTTTGTAGCGTTTGGCTTCTTGCCCGTTGCGCGCGTCCAGCAGGACACACGATTGGGCGAGAGTTAGATACACATGGTCGGCATCGGCGTTGAGCGCCTTTAGCGCCGGAATTGGCTTGTTCCACAATTCGGTACCGTTATACGCATCAACCGCCAAGAGATGTCCTTCGCCCATCACAAAATATCGGCCGTTGGCGAACGCCAGCGTTGGATTGCGATACTTGCGACTGTGCATTTTGGCCGGACCGGGACCGCCGAACCAGATTGGCCGCAACGGCCATTTCACGCGGCGGTCAGTCCTGTCGGTGGAATCCCAATCGAGCGCGCCTGGCAGTTGACCTCGAACGACTCGCGGATATTCGCCGGATCCGACTTCCTCTTGCGGAATCTTCGCTTCTGTGAACAGCGGTTTGGCGCCGACCGTTTTCATCTCAGGCAACAGCATGACACCACCGCATGGGCGTAGCACTCGGTATAGCTCGGGCATCGCGATTTGCGGTTTTTCACCGAGGATGATAACCGCGTTTGCAAAATAGGGCCCGACCGGTAACGGTGACTGAGGTTCGATGAATTGCACGTGAATGCGCGAACCATACCAGCGGGTCGTGTTGAGCAGACTATTTCGCAATGACGCGAGTATTGACTGATCGTGCAGAACATTGATCACGTGTAATTTGGTCTCGGCCGCGATGGACTTCGACAATTGCCCGTCGACGTCGCCTAACACGACGGCGTATCCGCGATCCATCCCTCGCGCCTTAAGTTGCTTCAACAGCAAGGCGTCACGTGCGCGTATCGCGTTCGGTTGGCTCGGTGTCTTATTCGACGTCGCCGCGCCATCAATCGCTCGTTCCGATGCGAAGCAAGAGATTTCGCCTTGATCGGTCGAGACATACAACC
>CAYFJO010000424.1:0-9445 GCA_964343305.1 uncultured Pirellulaceae bacterium
ATCGACGAGCAACGCGCCGCGACAGTTTTCGATCCAATTGACCGTCGACGATTCGGAAATGTCATTGGCCGTGCCGTCCGCGTTTTGCACGAACAAACGATTCGGTAGCCCGGCGTCCTGGCCAACGTAAACGTCGTCGAGTCCGTCGCCGTTCACATCGCCGACGGCCAGCGCCGCGGTGCCTAGCAATGAGAAATAGCGAGTGTCCTGCATCCTCGCGAGCCAGTGCTCATAGCCAACGAGGAATTGTTCGGCGTAACTCGCGTTGTGGCCCAGTACTGATGCGGTACAATCCGCAAATAGCGGCTTGGTCACGCCTTGGCCGGTGATCTGCTCAAAGGCCTCGACATCAATCCGCTCTAACCGCGGCGGCCCATCGCCGCTTTCGCCAGTCCAGCGCATCGTCCAAGTTGCGTGTTGTTCAAGCGTGCCAGACGATGTCGACCCAGAGATCGCGATAAACTGCCGAGTCGTAACATGTTCACGGTTGCGCCGGACTTGAAACAGTTTGAATTCGCAGCGCAATTCCGTCCCGGTACGAAGTGGATCAAGCAGCTCGTTGAATGCTCTGGCCAGACATTCTGAGCCGCGAGTTTCATCTTTGTTGTTGGCCGGTGTCTTGCCGGGACGCTTTGACCGCTCGACGTGAATTGTCTTGTCGCGATAAACAATAGCCAAATCACCGGGGACAAGTGGATCGCAACGGAACTCGTCGGAAGCCAAATGATCAAGCTGATCGGCCGTGATGGTATCACCGCGAGTGATGGTGGCGGCAAGTCGTTTCAGTTGCTTCCGTGCGCCTGCATAAAACACCTCGGTGTCCCAGCCGTCGGCGGCGGGATTGTCAACCATTCGCCAATCGTCACTGTATGCCACTCGATCGTCGAGCGGCGCGCCGGTCAGCGCGGCGACGCGTGTCGATGCTGGGGCGTTGTTGGACGCTCGTCGATCGTCCTTGGCGGACGTGTCCGTTTTCCCAGGGGGCGGACTCGGATCCGTAAACAGCGTCTTTGACACCACGGCAGCGACCAGACCAAGCACAATCAGAACACCGCCGACAAGAAATGGACCGCGTCCAATTGATGAACGATCATCTCCGGGAGATTTCTGGCCACTTTCATTCATGTCCGCCATGCGTCGATCTCGTGGCGACCTTTGAAACACAGCTTAGTTTTCGTCCGGTAGATCGACATCACGATTCCGGCGCTCTTCCAAATGCTTCAGCCGCCGACTATGCTCCTCGTCGAGTTCTTTCATCCGAGCGGCCGTTTCGGGCAAGAAATATGGCTGACAGAAATCGACGAATTTTTGCCGTTCCTCGTCCGACTCGGAGTCGATGTCTCGCGTTTTCAAACACTCAGGACACGCTGGTTCCATTTGCCCACCCAAGGCCCTGACCAATTCCATGCGGTCTTGATCGGGGCCGATTTCCAGGTAGCCGACCGAGCCATCCGGCTTCGCCACAACCAGCGGATCGGCCCAAATGAACAGGAAGGGGCGATCGCCGGGTTCGATGGCCTCTTCTTTTCCAGGGCAATTTGGATTGGTACAAGTCAGTGCCAGCCAAACCAATTCGCCGCTGTCGACGATAACATCGACTTGAATTCCATCCTTGCCCCTCGGCGCGACGACTTCGCGTCCATTTTTCGTAAGAAACACCGTATCCAACTGCATGCGATCCGCGTTGATCGTGTTGACGGTGCGCGGGATGTCCCCGCTCCCACCGCAGGAAAGAAGAAGGCAAATCGCAGGCATGAGGAAGCCGAAACGAAACAACGAATCCACTACATTCCTCCCCGCAATTAGAATTCAGCTTTACCAATTCGTGAAGTAGCTGCTGGAATCCACACCACGTTCGATCACCTAGGGAGTCGGCGGCGTTAGGTTATCACATTTAATATATTCTTCGGCTTGAGAGGGCGAACTCCATTTGATCCACATATGGTTGCCACCGTAAAATCTTTGGTGCAGTTTGATCTCGATGTCGACGGGAACACCCGCGGTCATACTGATTGGCCCCCCGTTGTTCAACCTCGAACTGCTGGGACCGCCCGTCCAGCTTCCTCGCGAGTGCACGTTTCGCCCGTCTATCGTCATCCACATTCCGTCGTCGTGGCTCACACGGAATCGGTAGGATTCCGTGTAATCAGCGGTGATCTGCCCGCGCCACACTGCGGTGAAGTGGGAAGAAGGATCATAAGTCGGTCGGGCAAACGGGTGCGGGCCTGATGATCTTCCACCCCCAGCAGTGCCAAACGGAAACCCCGTTGTCGTATCAATACGCGTCACGGTTGGCGAACCGCCCCAACTGTGTGTCCTGTAACGATATTCCGCCAACAGACCACAGGGAGCGGTTGGGCCCGTATCTTCACAAGCACCGTCGGGACACCAGTAATAACGGTGTAACTTGTCGACACAAGGGTCGATCGTATAAGCAATCAGATTCTCCACATGGCCATCATTAAACAGCACGTTGAGTGTGTCGAAATGGCGCGCCTTATGATTGTCGTCCCATTCGCCGCACCCCACATCGCCGACGACATTCGACAGCGTCGAGTCATACTCAACCATCCGAATCTTGTGAGACGAGATGTCGAGCAAATCGCCCATGTTGTTCATGCCATAGCTGATACTGCTGTTGTCTCGGCTGCGGATATCTTCCATGCAATGAAAGACATCGGTGCTGCCTTCCATGTAAGGTGGCAGGGACGTGGTCCACTCGCCCGGTTTGATTTTGACGTTCAACGAAAGGGCGGTTTTCAATCCCACACCGATTTGATGCAGATTCGATTGACACGCTGCTTTGCGCGATGACTTGCGCGCCGCTTGTACGGCGGGCAGTAATATGGCCATCAACAATCCGATGATCCCAATGACGACCAACAGTTCAATCAGGGTGAAACCTTTCAATCGTTGCTTTTGATTCACGATGAAATCCCCCCTCTCTTTTGCGTAAAATAAGAATAATGAGAATATCAAGATTATGCACTTTTCTACCAAACCACAGGCATTGATCACACCCCCCTGTTGAGGAGTGTACAAAATGCTTTTGCCACTTGAAATTGTCGATCTTTGCTAACACCGCGCGCGACGGCTCGTGTCATGAACTCGCGGAAACTTCCCCTCAGTCTCAACTGAACGGCGAACCAGTTTTTGACATCCACTCGGCCAAGTCGTCGGAAAACACGGCGCCAAGAACAAACGTCAGCAACAGTGGGTTGTACGCCTTCCGCGCCAGGGCTTGCATTTCAGGCGGCATCCATGGGCGATAGACGAAGGATGCGACCCAGACTATGCCGATCAGCCCCAGCAGAATTGAATAGGCGGTCATCCATTTTCGCGGCGCACTGCCGGCACCGCATTCATAGACAGCCTTGACCAAAAAGATGGCCCCGATAAAAAGCAGCCCGATCAGTAAAAAACCCGCAAAGGGCATCGCCAGTTCAATCATGAAGCAAACGCATGTGGGGATGACCATGACCAACACCCAATTTGATTCACTGATTTCGTCGTCAGTCAGCGCCAGTCGTCCTTCGCGACTCATTCGCAACATTAAGTTAAAGAGCGAACTGGAAATCCACACCACAGCACAAGCCAAAATGAAGAGAATCGCGATCGGGTAGACCACCGGTTCCAGCGCCGGGACGGTATCCGAAATTTGCCGGAGCAAATACAGTACCACCAAGATCCCAATCGTCACCGACCATTGTGTCATCGTGCTTTGCTTGGCGAACCATAGAATTCCGGACAGGATTGTTCGATAGATGATGTTTCGCGACTTGAGCGCCTCGACGATTCCTTCCCGTGCCGCGTTGAAATCCGGATCCAATCGCAGTGCTTCGCGGAAGTGTTCCAGCGCCTTTTCGCTTTCGCCCTCTTCAACGTATGACCAGCCGCGATTGAAGTGTGACAGTTCATTTTCAGGATCCTGCGCCAGTGCCTCCGAAATCGCTTCGCTGGCGGTTTCGTTGCGGCCCAACTGTCGCAGTGCCATGGCGCGGATGTTAATGCTGGTCACATCCTCCGGGTCGACCGCCAAGCCCTGATCGGCCGCTTCCAACGCCTCTTCATACCGAGCTTGTTGAAACAATGCTGAGCCTAGCATGGAAAAATTGTTTTCGTCGTAAGGATCGAGGGCGATCGCTTCGCGCAAGGCTGCCTCGGCCTTGCGAAACTTGTCCATGTCCATGTAGACGCTGGCCAGCGCGTAGTGTGACGCGGATTCGTCAGGATCCAAGTGAATCGCCCGTTCGGCCGTTTCGATGGCTTCGTCAAATCGCTCAAGATTCCCCAAGCACATGGCCAACAGCGCATGCGTCGTCGAACAATCAGGATCATCCACCAAGATCATCCGCAACTCACCCTCGGCCATGTCATAGCGAGACTGGCCCATCAACAGAGAAGCACGATTGAATCGGTCAGCAGTGTCCATGGCATTGGTAGGGTGTGTGAAGCAAGCTTGTTTAACGGTGCGTTATGTATGGCAATGGGTGCATAACTTCAAACCGTCGTGATCTAACATAACGCTGGCTTGTGTAACACACCCAATCAGGTCCCGCCATGCTCCACGCACCCTACGACAATTTCAAGTACTTTAGCACATCATCGTACAAGCCGCCTTGGTTGGAATACAGCGCATAGTTGCGAGCCGAGGAAAACCACTCGCGCGTCGTCGGCTTGAGAGTCCTGACGGACGTCAGCAAGTCTTTCGTAACCAGGGGCTTCGGCACACCTTCGCGCATGGCCTCGCGCAGCTTTTGTTCGATCGCCATGTCCAGGACTGCTTTCAAATCCGCGCCGGAAAAATGATCCGTCTTTTTCGCGATCTGGTGCAAATCGAGATCTTCCTGCGGTTTGTCTCGCAACAAGATGCGTACGATTGCCGCCCGCGCTTGGGCATCTGGCGGTGGCACGAACAACACACGATCGAACCGTCCGGGCCGGCGAAAGGCGGGATCGACGTGCCACGGCGCGTTGGTCGCGGCCAGGATCAACACGCCGTCGTTGTTGCTTTCCACGCCGTCCATCTCAGCCAGAAACTGGTTGATCAACTGACGCGCGCTGCCGCTGCTCATGTCGCTGCGTTTGCCGCCCAAGGCGTCGACTTCGTCGAAGAACACGACGCACGGTTTGTTGAAGCGTGCTTGTTCGAACAGCTCATGCAGATTCCGTTCGCTGTTGCCGACCCACATGTCCAACACGTCGTTGATGCCGATCGAAATGAAGCCGGCGTTGATCTCGCCAGCCGTCGCCCGTGCCAAATGCGTTTTGCCACAACCTGGCGGACCAAACATCAAAATTCCGCCACCAATCGCCTTGCCGTACGCTTCGTACATTTCGGGATGCTTGAGCGGATAGATGATCTTCATCCCGATTTCTTCTTTCAACGTGTCCATGCCGCCGATGTCGTTGAACGAAATCTGTGGCCGTTCGATCTCCGCATCCGCGTCCCCTCCTGGACCGTCGTCCCAAGACTCACGCACGCGACCATCAACAACCTCGCTCGCTTCCGCGTTCCCGCCGATGCCCAATTGCTCCGACAACGCCTCGTCTTCGACCGCGGGATCAACTTCCAAAGCAAGCTTGTATTGAGCCACCGCATCAGCAATGGCACCGGATCGCAAAAGCAAGCGGGAATACAAAACGTAGGCCGCAGCGGGCGTGTCTGGCTTATGCACCAGATCTTCAAGAATGACCAGCGCTTGGCTGATTTTATCTTGCTGATAATAAGCGCCCGCCAATGCTACTTTGACCTCCAGATGATCGGGAGCCAACGCCAACGCCTCACGCAATTCCTGCTCGGCATCTTCATACCGTCCCAATCCGAGCAAGGTCGACGCCAGATGCTGTCGCAAAGGAACATTGTCGGGCGAAACCTTGAGCGCCTCGCGCAACGATTGAACGGCCTGATCACCTTGAGACATAACAAATGCATCCCGAATGTAGAAGCGGTTTCAAATTTACCCGTAGCACAGGCTGCCAGCCTGTCCTTCCGGAGCTTTGACAGCCAAGCCGGCTGTGCTACGGGTAATCTTGAAATGGCTTCTAGGATTAAATAGCGATGATGATGGAATGCTAAGTCTGCTCGCTCGAGCTGTCAATCATTGTGCTGCACAGCCCACCATCGGACGTTGTCCAGAATGTACACGCTTTTCCGTTCAGAAATGCTTCATCGTGCTGCTGCTTTGGTGTAAGCTAATAGCGTTTTGTTTCCTACTTTCCGACAGGTTGTCGGATGAAAGTCCGATGACCGGGCTTCCTTGCCCGTTGATCGTATGCGGATGGACGCCGCCTATTTGTTGGATCAGTGCGGTGTTACGCCGTGCAGCTTTAACCTCGGGTCACGGACTACTCCCCTTTGACGGCGCGGCGGCTCCCCGTGGCGCTGGGTCATCAGTGGATGGGCGCAAGGCCCCAAGCTGATTTGCGGATCGGCGGGCCACCTGGAGGATCTGGGGCGCCGCTTAGTGGTGGAGAACGATCCACTCCGGTAGAATCATACCTGATTCAATACCCACTAAGGATGGAACGCGCGGCGCCGCCCATCCGCATACGTTGGCCGATCCGAGTTGACCATACGCAATGAACCTGCTTGATCGGTGCATACGATTCTACATTCACGAAAGCCTCTGGTGGATCGCTAGTTTCGCTGGTCTTTTTGGTCTGCTCGCATGGAAGTATTGGGGCCACTCAGTTCTCATTCCACTCGTCATCGGAGCAGGCATAGCGTTCCTTTTGCCCTGGCCTTTCTGTCGTCGCTCTGCGCCGAACTATGTCGTGCTCAAGCGGCACCTGATTAACATTGGATTCGGCGTTCTGATTGTGATGGTTGGATTACGATTCGCTGGGCAATCCACATTGGGCACTTTCCTCTTTACCTATTACCTGTCGTTCACCGTCGGATTCCTTTTCTGGAATGTTACCGACGATATCTACGACATGGTCAATTGGTTATCACACCCACTGGAGTACGGACGGTCGCCAGATGAAATCCATTTACTTGCACAGCGGCGCGACACTGGAACTCTCAATCGGCTGTGGCGATACCGCTACGACGACGAATGGGATGTCGGAATAACGGGAATCGAGACTTTTGCATTTGAAGACGGCCGATGCAATTCGATGACGCCGGATGAGGTTTTCAACGAGTATCTCGGTTGGTACGATCGTGAAGACATCGAAGAAATGCGAGACAAAGCGATTGACGAATACCTGGAATGAGCTGGACGGCCAAAGTGTGGCCGCAAGGTCCCCTTCGTGGATCGCCTTCGCACTTTGTTCAACGGGCGTCCCGCTGGTAGGATCAGTCGTGTTTCAACGTTGCTCGCTTCGTTGACGGCGGCGACGGCCACACTAACCGTTGGGCGATCGAATGGCTGCAAAGCAATTCACGATTCGTCGGCTGTTGATCAACGTAACGATTCTGTGCGTCGTCCTTGCCCTTGCCGTCACCTTCCCGCAACTCGCACGGTCGTTGACGCTGTTTCTGTTGTTGTATCTACCCACCCTCATCGTTCTGGGTACGGCGTGCTACTTTTCATCACAACCAATACGGACGCTATTGGTTGTGGTTGTCGGGGCGATTCTTGGTTGGGTAGTTTCGCCAAGGATTTTCGTTAATCGGGATGTGCCGATGACGTTTTGGGACTCGTTCATTTTGGACTTTAAGACGGCCGGTGTATTCACGGCTGTTGCCGCTCTCGTGTTTGCCGTTTTTGATTGGGCAATCACTGCCACTTCACGCCGCCCATGAGCATGTTCGCTAAGGCCCTAACGGGCACGCCTTCGATTTGGTGCAAACCGTGTTTTGAAATAGAATCGAATAGTCGTTCGACGTTGTTCGATGTCGCGGGCATCGGCGTCGAACATGCCAACCGATGACCGGGCTTCCTTGCCCGTTGATCGTATGCGGATGGACGCCGCCAATTTGTTGGATCAGTGCGGTGTTACGCCGTGCAGCTTTGACCTCGGGTCACGGACTACTTCCCTTTGACGGCGCGGTTTGATTGACGGCCGGCGATGTCATAGAATCAAATTGTTATTCAACGTCGCTTGCTTCGTTAACGGCGGCGACGGCCATGTTAACCGTTGGGCGTCCCAATTCGGTTTGTCGTTTAATTTCTCGCAGGGTCAGCACTTTCGGAAGCTAATACAACTGAGGTGGCTCAATGATACGTAATCGTAAATCGCTCGTGTTGATCGCGACTCTGTTTCTCGCAAAGGCAGCACTGTGCGAAGAACATAAGCCTGCCTTCCTTGGGCCGCGATTTTCCCGTTCAGAGGGGAATGGTGCAACGATTGTCGAAATACTTCCAGATACCGCCGCTGCAAAGGCAAAACTACAAGTCAATGATACTATCGTGGCGATTCACGGTTTCAGTCGTGATGCCTTCGTTCAATCGTTATTTCAGAGCATTGAGAAAAGGACGAAACAAAAACTTGATTTCGTTATTGTTGATAGCGGTCAATGGTTAATTGATACCATCGAGAAACAGCCTGTCGGTACGAAGATGACCTTCGGAGTGAATCGTAACGGAAAGAGAATTAAGATAACTGTTACGTTGAGTGCCCGACCATTGTTACGTCAGAAGAACCCGCCAAGAGTTTATGGTGGAACGCTGAAACTCGCTGGCGGAACGTACCAAATTAACAAATATAAACTTGGACACAATTTGGTCATCTCTGACGCTGTTGGATACATCGATGGGAACTACGAGCAAACAGGGGCAGGACTTCTTGAATTCAACTTAGATAAAGATGCAGTGCTTGATGTATCTGGCGATGTCGAACTTGCGGGAATACTCCACGTCGGACTGTCAAACGTCAATCCAAAAGTCGGAGATACTTTCGAGATAATCCGTAATGCAAAATCGATTAAAGGTAGCTTCGGAAAATTGATGCTGCCAACTCTAAACGAAGGGTTGGGTTGGAAGATCTTCTATGACAACATCAACGCAGGTACTGATTTTGATCAGGATGGAAAGCACGATGTCACTTTAGTTGTTGTTGAAAGAAGCTCGAAAAATAAGTGAACGTTGCCATCCATCCGTCCTTTGTTTGGGATCGCAAGATTTGTTTCGGGACGCCCAGCAACGCACGGCCGCTGAGTTCGGCATCCATTCCGAATCGCCTTGAACAAGACTCCACGATCCAACATTGTTAAACTCAACTCGTCTGCGTGGCCGTTTAGTGTCCCAACCTGCGGCGACGGCTGTGAGAAACCGTTGGCGGGACATGGCGAGGTCGCGATTGATGTCGTTCAACTGGCAAGTAATTCCCACACGATTTCACTATCTGAAGAACATCGTATTGGAGGCTCGTCCTAATGACCTTGGGATCGCATTGCATGATTCCGACCTTGGTCGTCATGTCGGACCGGGCGAGAAACTGAGTCGGGATGAGCGTGTTTGATTAGCGGATAGGTAATACCTTGGTGGGCATCTTT
>CAYFJO010000425.1:0-9445 GCA_964343305.1 uncultured Pirellulaceae bacterium
GACGCCAAAGTTAAGGGGCCCGCGGCAAAACATCCGGGCGTCATTCACATTGGCAATCTTGATCAACGCAGTCAGCCCAGCTCCGGTCTAAGATCATCAACGGCGATGAAAAGTACGTTTGGTCTTGCTGCATTGCCTTCGTCGGCCGCTGCCATTGGACATTTGGCTAGGGAGACAAACAACGCAACAATAAACAATGCGAACGTTGCGAGCCAAGTGTTGCCGAGTTGGTTTGCAGTAGTCATCACAATAATCTTCTCCAGTGCATACACGTCAATTCCTGGAAGTCTGCGTGCGAGTTGGCCAAAGCCAGCAGGCGAGCCACTCTATAATGATGCGCCTTGCACGATTTTTGTTTGCGACAATTGATTGCGTATTTGCGACAATTCTCTGGAATTCTCAAAAGCCCTTACGCGCCGGATTTCGCGTTAAAGGCCAGCCTCAGACTTGTTCCTGGCGCGCCGTTAACCACGCAACTCGCAGCGGTCGCGATCCCCGCTGCACGAAACAGATTGCGGATGTATCATTGTGACTGCGCGCATCAACCAACATTCAACTTTCCGTGACCGTGCAAATCGAATTGATTAGTTCGAACTAGTGCTGCAGCTTGCAATTGCTAGGCCACCACATCAAGAGTTTCACTATTTCCTGTGAGGCTTGCCCAGTTTTCCTTCCACGTGGCTGGACGTTTGACGGTCTCGGCGGTGACTGGGCGACCGGTGTATGTCCAGCGGAAGGGCTGTGCATACGTGCGGTTGAAGTAGTCGATGAATTCCAGCAAGCGTGCCTTCAACGCCGCCAACGATTGGAAGTTGCCGCGCCGTACAACGCGGCGGCCAACAATGCCGAACACGATCTCGATCTGATTCAGCCATGAGCTGTGCTTCGGTAAATACACAAACCGTACACGATGATCTCGCTGGGCAAGAAACGCTTGGCGAGTCGCCATCGACTGCAGGATGCCGGACTTTCCCTTCTTGCCCAACGTACTCTCGTCGATCCCTTCCCGGCGGGCCACCATGCGGACCAACGTTTCGCTGCAATGGGTGTTCAAGTTATCCACGACGAAGACCCAGCCTGCTTGTGGATCGGTCTCGATCGTGTGCTGAATGTGCCAGGCGAAGTCCTCTTCGGTGCGTGTGACGCGGATCGTGGGCGCGATCATTTGCCCCAGCGCGACATGCCAGTTGCCGACCAGGCACAACGTGCCATTCCGCTTGTATTCACCGCTGGTGGTCAAAAACGCCGGGAAGCAAGGGACGCATAAGGTGCTTGACGATTTGATTGATTTTTCAGATTTCTATGCGACCTTTGCCGAGGTTGCCGGGATTTCTTCTGAAGAGCTTCATCCGACTACAATCAACACAAAAGAAAAAGAGCAGGGATCAAAAAATTACTGAACAATAATCTCATTGCAAAGAGAGTTGCCAAAGAATGAACAGACGAAGCTTCATGAAATCGTGTTTGATTGTCGTATCAGCAGTAGCGGCTGGCCAGACGTTTACGGAATACAAAGCAATTGCCAGTGCCGCCGAAGCAAAACAACTGACCAAACCTAATATCGTGTTCTTCTTGGTTGATGATATGGGCTGGCAGGATACATCAGTTCCGTTTCATACTGAAGAAACAGCACTGAACGACCGGTACCGTACACCGAACATGGAACGCCTGGCAAAGCAGGGAGTGAAATTCACTCAGGCATATGCTTGTGCTTTGTGTTCACCCACCCGCATCAGCCTGATGACAGGCATGAATGCTATGCGGCATCGCGTCACCAACTGGACGCTGCATAAAAACAGATCCCCTGACCGTAATAGCAACTTGATTCAGCCGCCAGAATGGAACGTGAACGGTATGTGCATGGAGCCTGGCGTTGAACGTACCTTGCTGGCCAAAGAAACTCTGCCGGGGTTGCTCAGCAAAGCCGGTTACAAGGCGATTCATGTGGGGAAAGGGCACTTTGGTGCTCATACTACTCCCGGAGCCAATCCTCTTAATCTCGGATTTGATGTCAATATCGCTGGCCAAGCCGGGGGTGGTCCCGGAAGTTATTATGGCAAAAGTAACTTCGCCACCACCTCCCCTAAGTGGAGAATCTGCAGTCTTCCAGGGTTGGAAGAATACCATGGGAAAGACATCTATCTGAACGAAGTGTTGACCATTAAGGCCAACAAAAAAGTGGAAAAAGCTGTTGCAGCAAAGAAACCCTTTTACCTCTACATGTCTCATTATGCCGTTCACGCTCCTTGGCAGGAGGACCCGCGTTTTGTCGAAAAATACGAGAAGGCCGGGCTCAAGGGCCGCAGCGCGGTATACGCCTCCATGATAGAAAGCATGGACAAGTCGCTCGGAGACATTATGGATAACCTGAAACGGCTCGGGGTCGAAGATAATACGATTATCGTGTTCATGTCCGACAACGGCGTGGTCAGTGCAATGCCTCGCAATATTCCCCTGCGGGGACATAAACTGACCACTTATGAAGGAGGCATTCGCGTACCCATGATCGTCAAGTGGCCGGGGATAACTGAAAAAAGTACTGTCTGCAATGGCTACGTAATTATTGAAGACGTTTTCCCGACATTTCTGGAAATGGCCGGAGTGAAAATCCCCGGGAATATTGCCAGCACGGTTGACGGTGTGAGCTTTGTTCCGCTGCTTACAAAAGAAGGAGATTATCCTGCGGACAGGACTTTATTCTGGCATTATCCGCATACATACAACGGGAGAGCCTACAGTTCCGTCCGCAAAGGCGACTGGAAACTAATTTATTTTCACGTCAAAGGTGAATTTGAATTGTTCAATCTCAGAGAGGACATCAGTGAGAAAAATAATCTGGCTAAAAGCATTCCAGACAAAATGCAAGAGCTGGCCAAGGAGTTGTCAAATTACATAGTAAAAGTAAAGGCACAAATGCCCATAGACAAGAGAACAGGCAAACCATTTAAGCTGCCGATAGAATTATTGAATGAAAAGAGAACGACGAGTGGATAACGAGATACATCGTGAAGCAGTTCCGCCTTCCGCAGACAGAAATTCGCAAGCCATGGCCTTCCGACGATCTTCTGGCAGTACACGGCAAATCTATCTCGGGCTGCTGTTGGGGGTGGCCGGGATAGTAGCGCTGGCCGCGTATGCCACTGACCTTTGCGCCGCGGGCGATCGCCCGAACATTGTTTTCATTCTGACGGACGACCAGGGATACGGCGACGCCGGCTGTCACGGCAATCCGATTCTGAAAACGCCCAATATTGACAAACTTCGCAGCCAAAGCGTGCGGTTTACCGACTTCTCCGTCAGTCCAAGCTGCTCACCTACGCGGTGTGCGTTGATGACCGGCATGCATGAATTCAAGTCCGGTGTCACCCATACGATTTACGGGCGTGACAGGATGAGCCGTGAATCCACTACGATAGCCGAAGCACTGAAGAAGGCCGGCTATCGGACGGGCCTGTTCGGCAAATGGCATCTGGGCCACGGAAAAGGTTACGAGCCCCATGAGCGGGGATTTGACGTTGCAATGAACGTTAGACACGATTCCCAGATTTCGCATTTCAGGCCGCAGTTGATTGTCAACGGCAATGGGATCAGGAAAGAAGGATATCGCACGGACGTCTTGTTCGATGAAGCGATGAAGTTCATTGAAACCAACAAAGACGGACCTTTCTTCTGCTACCTGGCAACTTATTCTCCTCACTGGCCCCTAAAGTGTCCGGAAGAATACTGGAAACCTTACGAAGGAAAATGCGGCGGAGGAACAAGGGTCTTCTTCGGCATGATTGCCAATATCGATTACAACCTGAGCCGCCTGATGGAGCATCTGGATAAGTTGCAACTATCAGACAACACGGTGCTCGTCTTTATGAATGACAACGGCGCCACAATGGGCACCAACGTGTGGAACGCCGGAATGCGTGGTACCAAAGGGACAACATGGCGGGGCGGTGTACGCGCGATTTCTTTCTGGCGCTGGCCCGGCACATTCAAAACTGCTGATGTTGACGACATGGCCGCGCACATCGATGTATTCCCAACCTTCATGGAACTGGCCGGTGCAAAAGCGCCGCCGGAACTTACGAAAAAGCTCGACGGCATGAGCCTGGTGCCGCTTCTGACCGGCAAGGGACGTTCGGACAAATACAACAACCGCTATATCGTGACTCACCTCGGAAGGTGGATGGCTCCGGCGAACCCGGATCACCATAAGCATACTCATGCAGCCGTGCGATGGAAGAAATACAATATGGTCGCCTTTAACGGTGACGGGGGGTGCAAGGAAGAGTGCTGCGCAAGGCTGCAGGGACCCAATCCTCCCAGCAGATGGAAATACTCCCCGGGAAAGACTCATATACACTTGAAGCGAACCAAGGCGTGGGAACTTTACGACTTGTCCAGCGATCCGGGAGAGGAGAACAACATTGCTGGGGATCAACCGGCACTGATGAAGGAGATGCGCACCGCGTATGACCGCTGGTGGAACGAAGTTCGGCCGTTGATGATCAACGAACAAACTGTGGAGGAATAGGCATGTACAAACGTCAGACACCATCGAGGCAAGCCGGCATCGCGGCGCTCTTCGCGATTCTGAGTGCCGTGCTATCCTATGCGCCCTTGGCAACCGCAGGGGATGCGTTCATTCCGGAACGCGGCGTCACCAGTACGGTTCCACCTGAAAAATGGCAATACGGGTTTCTGACTGGGAACGGTCGTATCGGGACTGTCGTGTACGGACATCCGACTAATGAAACCGTCGTCTTCAACCACGAACTCTTGTACCTGCCGACACGTCGTCCGAAGCTTCCGGATATGGGACGTTTTATTCCTGAATACCGCCGCATCATCAAGGAAAAAGGCCATCTGGCCGCACATGAATTCTGGTCGAAAGAGGTCCGGAAGCAGAAAGGCTGGTCCAATTACCACTCCGACCCTTTTCATCTGGCGTGTGAATTAAGACTTGAAATTTCCGCAAAAGGCGAGCCGGCCGATTATCTGCAGGCAACAGACTTTCAAACCGGCGAAGTGTCAGCCCGATGGAGTGATGACAATGGCAGGTACCTGCGCAGAATGTTCGTCTCGCGTCCCGATAACGTGGCGGTGCTGTCTCTAACGCGTCCGGGCGGCAAACCGCTGAAGTTTACCATTCACGTGACCCTTGTCACCCATAGACTCATTGATTCAAAGCTGAATATCACGAATGAATGGATCACTTACAGCAATTCCTACAAGGAAAGCAAAGGCGGTTATGACAATGTCATTCGCGTAATCGCCAGAGGGGGAAAAGCCGCAAGTGACGGCAAGAAGATCGTCGTGTCCGATGCCAAAGAGTTATTGCTGCTGACAAAAATCGAGCGCTATACGAACCGCGAAGACGGCAATGTCGAAGATCTGAAAAAGGCCGTCACGGCCTTGTCGCAGGATTATGACACTCTTTTAAAGCCTCATGCTGCCGAGCACGGCGAAATCTTCAATCGCGTCACGTTGGACCTGGGCGGAGATGAAGATCGTGCTCTTTCCGCGCAGGAACTGTTTTCGCTTGCCAAAGAAAGCGGGTACAGCAAAGTGCCTCCGGCTCTCATTGAAAAACTGTACGATGCAAGCCGTTTTTACTTTATATGCAGCGCCGGTGAGACTCCTCCGAACCTGCAGGGCATCTGGAACGGTCAGTTTACCGCGCCATGGGGCGGTTCCTATACCCTTGATACCAATGTCCAGCTGGCCATGGACTCTGCCATGAGCGGGAATATGACGGAGGGAATGGAAGGGTTTTTCCAGACGTTCGAATCCCATCTGATGGACTGGAGAACGAATGCGAAAATGTTGTTCGGCGCCCGTGGTGTTTTGGCGCCGATAACATCTTCACCGAATACCGGGTTGCATCTTCACCTTGGTCCGTGCAGTGGTCCCGCATGGGCCTGGGAATGCTGGACTGCCGGTGCAGGCTGGATCGCTAGTTACTTCTACGATTACTACCTCTTCACGGGCGACAGAGAATTCCTGGCCAAACGGGCGGTGCCCCTGATGAAAGAGGTCGCTTTGTTTTACGAGGACTTTCTGGTGGAAACCGATGAGAACGGCTACTACATCTACAGGCCGTCTATTTCCCCAGAATCGGGACGCTTGACCATTTCGGACAACTCCACCTTCGATGTTTCAATCGCCAAAGAGTTGCTGACCAATCTGATCAAAGCGTGCAAAGAACTGGGGATCGAAAAAGAGAACGTCGGTAAGTGGCAGGCAATGCTGGACAAAATGCCCCCGTATCAGGTCGGTCCGGACGGCGATTTGTGCGAATGGGCTGACGGTACATTCAGACATCTCTATAATCAAAGGCATCATTCGCCTTTCTATCCGGTGTTTCGCAGCTTTGAGTTTACACCGGAAAAAACACCGCAAATGTGGAAGGCCGCCCAAAAGGCTCTCGAAAAGAAAGACTCAAACTGGCTGCGTAAACGGGGCGCGACGGACTGGGGAGGAATTCCGTTCGGCCGTGCATTCCACGCACAGTCGGCAGCATATCTGGGCGACGGCGAACGGGTCGAAGTGTGCCTGAATCATATGACCGACCGCTTGTATCCTAGTCTGTTTATGAAACTGCAGGCCAGAGGAGGCGGACAGGTTTTCAACTTTGACGGTCTTGGAGCGTATCCGGATATCGTCAACCGGTCTCTGGCCTTTTCACTTGACGGGACATTGGATATTTTCCGCAGCATTCCTCCCAGCTGGACGGAAGGAAGCATAAGCGGCATTCTCGTGCGGGGACAGATACAAATTGACCGTCTTCAGTGGGATTTGACCAAAGGTGTGATGCAGCTTGAAATGACGTCAAGAGTTAAACAGGAAATCGCCCTGCGTCTACCGAAAGTTAAAAGCATTGAATCCATCGAAGTTATTGACGGCGATGCAAAAGTTAAAAAGTCAGAAAATAGCACTGCTGCTCGAATGCTGATTCTACCGGCAGATAAAAGAGTAGTTCTCACAATAAAGATTAAAACATAAGGATAGGCAAGACCACAATCTGGAAACGAATTATGATACCGAAACCTATACTTTTCGTCTTGTTCTTCCAGGCACTCTGTCTTCCCGAGCTGTGTGCCGCTGAAGAAACACAGAACAAGAAACCGAATGTGATTTTGATTCTGACGGACGATCAAGGCTATGGCGACCTTGGCTGTCACGGAAACGATGTGATTCGAACGCCCAACCTCGACAAGCTTCACTCGGACAGTCTGCGTCTGACAGACTTTCATGCGTGGCCGTGTTGCAGTCCTACGCGTGCGGCATTGCTAACAGGCAACAATGCTGTCCGCACGGGTTCATGGTCCACGACAGGCGGTCGGTTTATACCCCGCAAGGAATTTGTGATGGTCAGCGACGTGTTCGGTGGCAGCGGATACAACACTGCCATGTTTGGCAAATGGCACCAAGGCGACAATTACCCTTACAGATCTCAAGATCGTGGATTCCAAGAAGTCGTCTGCCATGAGGGCGGCGGCATAAGCCAGGTCCCCGATTACTGGGGTAACGACTATTTCGATGATGTCTATCTACATAACGGCAAACGTAAGCGATACAAGGGCTATTGTACGGACGTGTTCTTTGACGAAGCCATGAGTTTCATTGAGAAGAATGCTCGTCCGACGGGCTCGGGGCAGGAAAACGGGCCGTTCTTCTGTTACATCTCCACCAACACGCCGCATAGCCCCTCAATTGTCGCGGAGAGATATAGGAAGCTCTACGAGGACGACCCTCGTGTACCGAACGTGTCGTTCTACGGCATGATTACCAATATCGATGAGAATGTAGGCCGGTTGAGGAGGAAACTCAATGAGCTTGGTATCGAGGACAACACTATCCTCATTTTCATGACCGACAATGGCACAGCCGGCGGTGTAGGGCGCAACGGCACAGGACACAACAGTGGCATGAAGGGCCGCAAAGGCAGTGTCCATGAAGGTGGCCACCGCGTACCATGTTTTGTGCGTTGGCCCAGTAAAGGAATGATGGGAGGCAAGGATATTGGGGAGATGACTTCTTGCATCGACCTCTTGCCAACGCTGATTGAGCTTTGCGACCTGAAAGCTCCCGAAGGTGCGCGTTTCGACGGGATCAGCATTGCTTCTCTGCTCACCGGTGAGGTCACTGAACTTCCGGAACGTTCCATCCCGGTTACGTATGCGTACGGCACGCCGGGCAAGTGGAGTGGTGTGATCTTGAACAAGAAGTGGAGACTGCTGGGCGGCAAGCAACTCTATGACATCAGCATTGATCCTGGGCAGACCACCGATGTTGCCGCCAAGCACCCGGAAGTGGTTGCACGGCTCCGCGCTGATTACGAGAAGTGGTGGGCTGAAATGGAAGGACTGACGTTGGCTCGGTCACGAATCCCCGTCGGATCAGATGCAATGGATCGGGTCAAGCTTGATTGTCAGACGTGGCAGGTAGGCATACCTCCGTGGCGACAGGGGGACGTCGTTCAGGGGAAACGCCAAAATGGCGTCTGGCTTTTGGATGTCATGCGCGATGGAGATTACGAGATTACTTTGCGCCGCTGGCCGGAGGAGACAGGCTATCCGATTACGGCAGTGCCGAAACTCGATGAATGCGAGTTTCTGAAGGACTGTGCATGGGTGAGTTCCAGGCTAAGGGTCAGGGGCGTTGATGCAGGGGTGACCCGCATCAAGATCGGAGACGTTGACGTCAAACAACCCATCAAGGCCAATGCTCACTCATCCGTGTTCAGAGTGAAGCTGAAGGCGGGAGAGGCGGACCTGCAGACGTGGTTTATCGACAAGGAGGGCAAGGAACTCTGCGGCGCGTATTTTGTCTCTATCGAACGGTTGTAGCAGACACGGATCAGTGGTGCGAGGTCGCATATCGGCCCGCATGAACTACATCCTGTTTCTGACCAAACACCACGACGGGTTCTGCCTGTGGGACACCCGAACGACGGAATTCAAGGTGACCAACACCAAGCTGGGTGTGGATGTCCCGGCTCAACTGAAGAAATCATGTGACAAGTACGGACTGAAGTTGGCGCTCTACTTCTCGGAAGGCGACTGGCACTGGGCGGACCGAACGAGGCGGGGACGGCGGGCGGGGATCGCGACGATGACCGCGCTGAAGAAGGCCCAACTCCAGGATATGCACGCAATACGGCCCTATCGAATTCTTCTGGATGGATCATCATGCAGGCGACGGTGGTTCGAGTCACGCTGGGCGAGCGGCAGATGAGAATTTACCCACGCCTCACCCTGCCCTCTCCCCTGCTATTCCGCTGCGCGGGCAGGGGAACCTGACGTCGTTAAACCTCTCCGACACCGCGATCACTGACGCGGCGTTGCCCAATTTAATCAAGTTCGAGCAACTCGAATTTCTAGGCATCGAAAACACGGTAAGCGCGCACCAGAACCGTTACGAGGGTGTGGTTGACGCTGCGGCGGCAGAT
>CAYFJO010000426.1:0-9421 GCA_964343305.1 uncultured Pirellulaceae bacterium
AATCATTTACTCATGGGGTTAGACAACGGCAGTTTCCACAACGCGCCACTGAATTCGGTGATCCACAGTGTCGTGCTGTCCCAGGCTAAGCCTGTGGGACGAGTCAGCTTTTCCAATACGTAACGCGCGACCACGTTGCCACCGGCGGGCTCGATGGCCGACAGCGTTTGATCCTTGATGTGCCAGAGGTTGGTCCCATCCCACGTCAGACCATGAGCCCCATCTCTGCGTTTTCCACCTGGAATCGGAAACTCACCAAGCACCTTGCCAGTTTCGGGGTCCATCTTGAGCAAAAGCTGCGTCTTGGCTGCGGACAAGTCGTATTTATACCAATGCCACGCGACCCACAGATGTTCACCGTCGTGTGTGACGCCGGCATACGACTGGCTTGCTTTGTCCTCACGCTGCTTGCCTTTGAAATGTCGCACGACTTTCCAGTTTTCCGTGTTGATGCAGCCAATGGACTCACCATACGAACCCGCAATCCAAAGTTTTCCGTCGACAAAACAAACACCGCCGGGGCTGCCGATCTTGCCAGCCACTTGTCTAATTGCCGCTTGATATTTCACGTTCTTGCTGAAGGACCAGGACTTTTCGGTCGGATTCAGAATTGCGTAGTGTCCCTGGCCGTGATAAACGACGCACCAGATTTGCATTCCGCCAAAAGCCACGCCTGACGCACGAACAAGTTTGTCGGGATCGACGACTTGCTCAAGTCGATCAATTTGCGGACGACGCGCGGGCTTGTCAGCGTCTTCGTCTGCAAAAGATGGGACAACCGAAGTTGCGAGAATCAACAGTTGTAACATGCGTAGTGTTCCTTATTCGACGTCCATGGCAGGCGTGTCAGCGATCGGTGGCTCGGCAAGTTTGCGCGATTCCTGAATCGCGTACAGCGTATTTTTGCTGGCGATGTAGAGAATATTGTTGGCCACGATCGGTGTCATGTAGATCGAATAATTCATGTTCAGTTCATTGATGATTTCGGGGATCCAGCGGTCTTTAATCGGAATGTACTCGATGTGGCCTTCGTCGGATACAATTCGCTGCATCGCAATTCGTGGCTCGGTCGTGTGACGAAAGACGGTCACGTCACCATCCTCGTCGCAGATAAAGACCTTGCCGTCCACCAACAGCGGTGAACCCCAACAGCATGCAAGCAGATCATAGGTCCAATAAACCTCGCCGGTTTTGGCATTCAGACAGTGAACCAGTCCGCTGAAGTCGGCGGTGTAAAGCATGTTGTCTTTGATCACGGGTGTGTTCAACGAACGATGAAATGTCTCTTCGAATTCGACCCGACCATCGCTGTTTGAGTCCTGCTCCGAATAATGCCACACCACAGCGGAATTCGGATTCGCAATCGCCCGCTCGCCTCTTGATTCGTCCACGGCAAGCAATCGACGAGGGGGAATAATGTTGCCCTCAAGATCGACGGCCAATTCCGCGCTGACGTCGCTGCCATCCATTCGCCTGGTCGGATCGATGCACCAAAGATGACCTAGACCTTCGCCATGCTCCGGGTCTTGACCGACGGTAATGTAAACCAGTCCGTCATAAATCGCCGGAAATGCGATGATGTTATTACGAGTGCCTCGACCGCCGAGAATCCATTTTGACTTTTTGGGATTGGCGTCAAATTTCCAAAGCAGTTTTGATCTGCCTTGGCCGTCGCCTTTTGGATCAAAACTGTAAACCCACCCATCGCCGCCCGGGAAAATGACTTGCGGCTGCCCGTCGAAAATGCCGTAGCTGGGCGAGGCCCATTGGGCATGCAGGATGTTCTTTCCGGGAGAATTATCCGTCCAAATGACCTTTCCCGTCTCGCGATCCAACGCTACGAAGCTAGGAGCATCGGGTGCTGGAATTTGACCATGCGACTCATCGACCCCGTTCGAGGTGCAAACGAACACCATGCCGTCGGCAGTCAGCACCGAGCAGTTTGCCATGTTGTGTTGCGATACGCCCAACTCTTTCATCATGTCAAACTTCCACACCACATCGGCTTCGTGACGGTCGTCTGGCGTGAGCAGAAGATCAGCTACCAAAAAAGAATTTCCATCCAGTCGCAATCGGATCTTTCTTTCAATGCCATTCACAAGAGCCGAAATCGACCACGCTTTGCCTGCTTCTTCGATTGCCACGTCAAGGTCGTTTGGAAGCGCAATCCCTCGATCCTCAATGATCCCACGGATGGAATCGTTGAGGTTGCCTAGCGACAAAACCGGAAACCAATCGTCGGACACAGAGAACAATTTGTTTTTGGCAACCGAGTCGTCCTCGTTGATCTCGAAGATGCCAGCATGCTTGTCGGAGTATCGAATCACGTAAAGTGCCTCCCACGTCTTCTCCGATTGATTCCAGACGCAGATTTCTCTACGTCCATGGTCTCTGTTGTGACGAATCACGGCGTTTGCCGGGATAGCAATTTTTTCGTCGGAAAACGCTCGCACGAGACGACTCGAAAGTGCGCCATGGGAAGAGAGATACGCTGCCCGAGTTGTGTCAAACCTGAAAAGCCGACCCCACTCGGCTTTCACAGGACCATCGTCTTCACCATCGTAATAGCCTTGCGTATCAAGACAAACAACTTCGCCGCGGTTCGAGACATACCACAGCCGATCGCCATCAACCATGGGGGTGGAACAAACGCCTTGCTGTGGCCAATCGTGCACGCGTCCGGTCTTGAGTTTCTCGTTGGAGTGTTGCCAAAGGAAGCGGCCTGTTTCCTCTTCAAAACAAAGCAGCACACCGAGGTCAACGTGAGACGGATAACGCTTTACGTATCCCGCGCGGTTGTTTGTGCCCACGAAGATTCTCTTGTTGGCCACGACAGGATTTCCGTACGTCCGACTGCCCAGAGGAACTGCCCACTTGATGTTTTTAGATTCGGGCGGTTTCGGCTCGCGGTGCCTTTTGCGGTACCAGTCTCGATCGCCAACGTCCCAATCAATGGGGATGTTCCTGCCGGCCGGTGCATTAACTCGCGCGCGCGAGCTTCCCCATAGCGGACTGTCGTAACGACCAACGTCAAGCTCAACAATGTCGGTGAGAATCTTCTCAGTCGGATCGTGAGGTGTTCGAATATCCCAAATCTTGAGCGCTGTTTTGTCGGCCGTTGCCAGTTGGTTGTCGCTGGCACCAAACTCGAGGTCCGTAATGCTGCTGGAAAACCAAGGAAGATTTCGTTCTTTTTTTCCTGTGGTGAGATTCCACATCGTTAGACGAATTACTTCAAAACTCCGGAAGGAATCAGAAACATACCCAAAGGGATTAGACGCTCCAGAATACGCCAAGCGGCTTCCATCTGAGCTGAATACAATGCGGTCGGCAGCAACATTGTCAGCGAATCGGCGCACAAACTGTTTGGTGTCCACATCCCACAATTCGACAATGAAATTGTATTCCGATGCCACGCCTAACAGGTTCTTTGTGGGGTGGAAGGCCGGACGATTTTTTCGACTCGCACTGTTAATCTGAAGAACGGGTGAACTGGTTTCTTTCGGATCTAACGTCAAATCCCAGACTCGGTAGCCACTGGCCAAGAGCCGGCCGTCATGGTTAAAGACGACATGCTGACCGCCCGGAAATGACCGATCGAGCGTTAACGTTGTCAAATCCCAAAGCGTGATTTCGTGAAAGCTCTTCTTGTTGCCGCGTGTGTCCCAAGTGTGTGAATAACCGGCTGATGCTAATGTGTGTCCAACCGGACTGAATGCGACATCTCGCATCGTAAATCCTTCGCGCTGAAACGTGTGATGAATCGAGCCGTCTTCCAAATTCCAAAGAATCACTCGATGGTCGCCGGCAGACGCGAGCAACGATCCAGCGACGTTGAAATCAACCGCCGTGACATCGCGACTGTGGCCTTCGAGCGTGTGTAGCAACTTCTTTGACTCGATGTCCCACACCTTGACGGTATGATCGATTCCCGCGCTGGCGATCATCGTCCCATCGCGGTTGATCGCGACGCAGCCACGTCCGTCGAGCGTTTCAAAGCTGGGACGACATTGTTGTTTCAGAAAATGCCAGTCGCGATTGCGTTTGGTTGGCACACACTGGTCGAGATAGTAATCGGCTAATTCAACATGGTCGTTCCGCCACGCCGAACGTGCCAGTTGCAGATAGGTGCCGAACAGTTTTTCTTCGCCATCGTCCGCCTTCTCTAGACCTGCGGCCACTGATGCATCCAGTTCGAGTTTCTGCGCCGCCAACTTGTCGACTTGTTCGGTCATATCACTGACTTTATTTTCCAAATCAGCGACATCCGCTTGAAGCGTCGAACTGCGTCCTTGTTCTTTTACATAGTCATTGTGAGACTTTTCCTGCTTTCGACGCAGGTCGGCTTCGCGAAAATAGCCAAGTGTCGTGACAACCATGACGGTGATAAACAAAATCAACGTCATGGCGAGCGAGCCGGCAAGATGCGGATTGCGGCGACACCAGCGCAGCATACGCTCGGCACGGCCGACCGGCCGGGCAAGAATCGGTTCGCCGAACAGAAACCGTTCCAGGTCGTGGGCCAATTGCAACGCGCTGTCATAACGTTTGCCCGGTTCTTTCGACAAGCACTTTAAACAGATCGTTTCCAAGTCGCGCGGAATGGCGCTGTCCAATTTGCGAGGGCTTGGCGGCTCGTCCGTCATGATCTGCACAAGCAACATTCGCTTTTCACCACGAAATGGAATCTCGCCCGTCAGCAATTCGAACAGAATCACGCCCAACGAATAAACGTCCGTCCGTCGATCCGCCTTGAAGCCTTCGCCGCGCGCCTGTTCGGGTGACATGTAAGCCGGCGTACCGAGAATCTGTCCTTCGACCGTCATCGTGATCTCACCTGCTTCACGTTTGGCCAGACCAAAATCGACAATGTGAGGCGTTGCAGAGTCGAGGGTCGAGGGTTGAGGGTCTAGAGCGGAAGAGTCAGCATCCTTCTTACCCTTGACCCTCGACTGTTGACTCTCAACTTCCATCATGATGTTGCCCGGTTTCAAGTCGCGGTGAATCACACCCGCTTCGTGCGCATGATGCAAGGCCTTGGCAATGTCGACACAAAGTTCAGCCGCTTCGCGTGGCGAAAGTCGTCTTGCTTTGACCCACTCTTTGAGCGTCGCGCCGTTGATGAAGTCGCTGACGATGTAAACCGTGTCGTCCTGCTTGCCGACTTCGTGAACGCCAACAATGTTCGGATGTTTGAGTTGAGCGGCGGCACGGGCGTCGCGCAGGAACATCTCGGTCTCTGAACCGTTCAGTTGTCCGTGCCGCGGAATCTTGACGGCGACGATTCGATCGAGTTTCGTATCGCGCGCTTTGTAGACGCTGCCGAATTGCCCCATGCCAACTTTTTCCAGCAGCTCAAAATGACCGAGCATCGCGGTGCCGTTCGCGTAGCGCGACTCGGTCGCATCGCCGACCAAACTGAAATTGCTCCCACACGATGGGCAGCTAATGCTCTCCAATTCTGCTTCGTCCAGCAGTTCGATTGGATTGTGACAGTGCGGACAGCGGACACGAAGCGCCTGCGCCGCCGCCTCACGCAGCGGGTCGACCAAGCGCTTCATCCCGTCGCGTTCGCGGAAAAACTCATTCAACTCGTCGGCCAATTCAGGATGCCGCCGAATGATCTGGCCTCGATCGATCGAATCACCCGATTCTTCGGCGCGGATGATCTCGGCCAGCACTTCGTCAAGCCGTTGTTTGTTGAAATCAGTCGTTGACATAGATCCTCGCGTATCCGACTTCCGTAGTTTTCTTCAACTTCGGAAGCTGCGATCAATCGCGGCTGCGCTGGAGCATCAGGTAGTATGGCTCGGTCGACCGGCCGACGCGTCGATACGCTTGCGGTCGGCTCCATATTTCCTTGCCATCGAACGCGACGTGCATTTTAGCACTGCCGATCGAAGCCAGGCCGTATTGCCACGCGAGTTTGCCCGATTCGTCAGCAGCCCGGCTGCTCGGAGCAGCCGGGCTGCTATTTGCCTCGACCAGCACAATGATCTCCGGTTCGTTGCCGTGGACGAAGATGAACACGGCACCATCGATCAGTCCCGTCTCCGGATCCGAGTAACGATGCACAGGCTTCTCAATCAAAACCAACTCGTAGCGCGTATTATTCGGATCCCAAAACTCGTGAGCCTTGAATCGAGCCGCGATTTCTTTCATCTGCTGCAACCGCCCACTCGGCTTCTCCGCTGGTGGCGGCGAGTCCTCGATGAGTTTCGGCTCAACACCAACCGTTCGCGGCGTCCACACTTGCTTTCCATCTCGCGCAGCGGTCACTTGCTTCGTCGTCGAAGTCGTCGTGGATGCGAAAGCATGAATCCAATATCGCGTTTCCTTGCCATGCAGAAACAGTTCATAAAACGCAACCGGACGCCCCTTCGTCCCCCAAGCCCAAAGCGTCCCGTCGTGGTGGCTCCGCTCCGGATTGGCAAACCGCAAAATTGGTTTCTTGATGCGATCGACTTTTGCGCGCTTGTCATCTTGCACAAGATCGACTTGAACCTTGTCGACAATCTCCAGCATCTGCGCCAATCGCATCGGGCTCACTTGAACTCGCCGTGTGCCCTGGCTATCGTCTCTGGATTGTCCAGCGATACTAATTTCGACTCCGCAACAAAGGTACAAACTGAAAAGCAGAATGATAGCGCGCGCCTGGTTCTTTTCGGATTGAGATTCTCGCTTATCGCCAACGCGTTTGATGGCATCCATTGATCGAACTTTCTTGTTAGTTGGGTGGATGGTCAATCTTCACATAAGGTTTGGCTTTCCAAACGATTAGCCCACCCCACGCCGGACCTTCAGACGCTATCAAATGACTTCCATCTGCGCTAAACGCGATATGATCAAATGGTGCCATGTTGTCGTAGCTCAATGTCATGATGATCCGACCTGTCTGCAAATCCCACATCCGTATGGTCGCGTCTTTGCTTGCAGCAACCAACCGCGTGCCGTCTGGACTGAACAAGGCATTGTTAGTTGGAAGGAATTGACCCGACAACGTCAACGGGGGTTCGTTGTTTCCAAGGTGGCGCACCCATACGTGATTTCCGTTGGTCGATGCCACGCGATGGAAGTCAGGGTCGATCGAAAGCGGTCCCGAAGCACCATTGAAAAAGTCCTTATTGAGTAGGGACAATTGTTTTCCCACAGATGTTGCCCAAATCTGAATCGAGTTCTGCCCCAATGCGCAGACTTTTGTTCCATCGCGGTTAAATGCTGCTGATAGGATTTGCTCAGTGTGGTGTTTCGTCCATAAACGCGTGGCGTTTGACCTGATATCCCAAACATCTAGGGAATTACCTTTCGCGCCGACGGCCAAGAATTTCCCGCAACGACTTAATGCGAGACAAGTAATCGGACCCTCTGAAATCGTGAAACTGCAACGCATGCGTTGTGTGTCCACGTCCCAAATCAATACATTTTTGAAAACAGCTTCCGCAAGGATTCTTCCGTCGCAGCTAAGAATCCGAGCAACAGGCCGTTCTGCGGGTTCATTTGACCTGCGAATTAGCGTCTCGCCGTTCGCCAAGTCGACGACACTATCCCCTACCAGAACTCTTTCACCGTTTTCACTCAGGGAAAGTGGACGATAGGATTGACGGCGAAAAAGTTGACGCAATTCGTCCGCCTTCCAGACCTTGATTGTTCCGTCCGAACTCGCGGTCAACAGTCGCTTTCCGTCGGGGCTGAACTCAACTGACCGAATCGGGCCTGAGTGTCCTTTTACACAGCCAACTTCTCGATTCATCGAGGTTTCCCAGACTTTGACGGTTCGATCTCCACCACCGGAAAGCAGCAAATTGCCACCGGGTTGGAACGAGAGTCCCCAAACAATCGGTTGATGTCCCTGAACGAACAGCGTTTTTCTACGACTTTCGATCTCATAAACTGTCACGTGGCCGTCAAGTTGCCCCGTCGCCAACATCTTGCCATCCGGACTGATCGCCACCGAATAAACTCTTGTCCTTTCGGAGAATGTCTTTTCTATCTCACCTGTTTCAACGTTCCACATCGAGACTTTACCATCGATGGATCCGGTCACGAGCCACTTGCTGTCGCGACTATACACGAGTGATAGAACAGACGACTTGTTATCAATTCTCTGGATTTCGTCGCCCGTTGCAGCGTTTCGAATAGTCACTTCGTCTCGAAGCACGATCGCAATGTGTCGTCCATCCGGGCGATACGCAATTCCACTACTTGTTGATGGCCCGTTTTCGAGCGGATGCGCAAACACTTCTGTTCCTGTCTTTAAGTCGCGCACAGAAAATAGCCTTCGCTTGGAAATAATCGCGATCCGATTTCCGCTAGGGCTTATCGCAACACCCCGTGGGTATTTGGCTGCAATGCGGTGATTCTCTAATTCCTTACCCTCGTCCGTATTCCACACTCTCACAGTTCCGTCCATCCCCGCCGAGACTATCAGCTTGCCCCTCGGACCAAATCTGGCAGCCCATACGTCATCGTTGTGCGCTGTGAACGTGTGCAATTGCTTTTGGCATTGATGCCAAAGTAGATGCCACTCGAAGCTTCGACAGTCTGGGGCAGTTGGTGATTTGGGCCGCTGCTCTTCCAAAATGCGTAGAACATCGTTTGGACGCGCGTCGTTCCAAGCGATCGATGCGTTCATCATCTCGGACGAGTAAAGCAGGCGCTGCGCACGGTCTCTTTGCAGCCTTGCATTCTCGGTAGCTTTTTTTTGCTCGCGAAGCGCCTCCGCCAAATTCTTCGCGTTGTTGGCAGATTCAATAGCGTAGTAGGTTGAGATGACGGCACCTAACAGAAGCGAGGCCACCACTGCACACGACAAACTTGCAATCAAAGGGTTCCGCTTGCACCATCGCCATGACTTTGCGATTGAGCCAACTGGGCGCGCCTCGATTGACTTGCCATCGAGAAACCTTTGAAGATCGTCAGCGACCAACAAGGTGGTCACATAACGTTTTTGGCGTTCCTTCTCCAAGCATTTCAAACAGATTGTTTCCAGGTCTCGAGGAACACTGCTGTTCAGCTTCCGCAGGCTCGGTGGATCGTCTTTGAGAATCTGAACGAGCAGCATTTGTTTGTCGCCGCGGAAGGGGAGTTCACCGGTGAGCAGTTCGAAGAGGATTACACCCAGCGAATAGATGTCGGCGCGGCGATCGACCATGTGGCCTACACCGCGGGCTTGTTCTGGAGACATGTAGGCGGGCGTGCCGAGGATTTGGCCTTCGACGGTCATCGTAATCTCGCCCTTTTCGCGTTTGGCCAGGCCGAAGTCGACGATGTGGGGCTCGAGAGAGTCGAGGGTCGAGGGTCGAGGGTTGAGAGTCTAGAGCAGAAGAGCCCAAGTCCGTCTTGCTCTGGACACTGGATCCTCGACTTTCGACCCTTTCAATCATGATGTTGCCGGGTTTCAAGTCGCGGTGGATCACGCCGG
>CAYFJO010000427.1:0-9391 GCA_964343305.1 uncultured Pirellulaceae bacterium
AGATCCTGCTCGACGGCGTACCGTTTGGCAGCCTTGTCCACCAGAGCTACCTTTTCCGCGGCAAATTGTTTCAGTTCATCGAGGTCGGAACGCAGTTCCCCGACCAATTGCTGCAAAGCCGCCTTGTCCTCGGCAGTGGACTTTGCGGCGGCCTCCTCGGTGCCCTTCAATTCCGCAGTGAGTTCGCCAACCACGCGGTCAGCCGACTGTTTGGCCTTGTTGGCGGCATCCAACTTGATCTTTTCAGCCTTGGCAATCTCGCGCGTGGCCGACCGCGCCATCTCGCGGGAGCTCCGCTCTTCGCGCAAGGCCGCTTCATCGGACTGGGCCTTCTTCAAGGCCGTTGCCGCGGCGGCAAGCTGCTCGGCTGTCGGCGCCGCAGGTTCTCCGCCACCGGGCCCAGCGGCGAACACAGTTCCGGTTGCCCCCGCCAGCATCAATGCGGCGAGCAGCCAACTGATCCGTTTTTGAGAATGCATTTCGGGGGATCCTTTCAAGATTAAGTGGAAGGGTGTCTGGGGAGGCGAAAGAACCACCTTCCGCGGCAGTGTGGGTGAGCCAAAGCAACGGCAGCGTTCCCCGAATCAACGGTCGCAAGCCATCGCTCTTGGAGTAAACTAAATAAAACAGCTCTAGTTTAACGTCTTTTCTGCCATCGTCAACTCGCTCGACAATGGAACGCCGCTGTCAAATCAGGTCGCCACACGAGTTACCAGGGGCAAAAATCAGTGACTCGATTTGCGAAACCAGGCATTGCCCGGTGCAGTGCTCGCGAATCTGACAGGCGATGGCAGCCGACTTGAGATAAAGCAGTAATAAAGATGCCAAGTGCTTGAAGCCAGATTGCGTCGTTGCGTTGCACTTGGCTCCGAGTCGGACGTAGCAAAGTGGCGTTGGAGGGGAAAGATGTCACCAGTTTGCCAAGTCCTTCGCTTCAAGTCCGCTTGACTTGGTCAAGTGCGTTCCACGTGGAGTCACATCACGTCACCGAAGCATCGAAACGGTTTCAGAAATCGGTGGTTAGATGGGATAGGGTCAACCGGCTTTCCGTTTGGTAGCGGTCATTTCGTAGTCAATTGAGAAAGTTTCCTTTGCGCCTTGGTTGTGTTTGTCCAATAAAGGTGAATATGTTTTGACATGGATCTTATTCTCGGCCGGCACGAACTGTAGCGAACGAAGCCAACCGTCACCACCGTTCGGAAGACCTTGGTAATCAGTGAGCATTTCTAAAACCTTGCCGCCATCATCGTTGACACTTGTCTGGAGTCCGACTCCCAATACGTGACCGCTAACGACGAGAAAGATGTTCGGTTGTTTGCGAATGAGCTTTTGCCACATCTGTTCCCCACTGTTGCCAGCGACTTTGTATGACGTGGCACAAGACGTGTCGCGCCCCTTTGGACGCATGTAGCAATGCGTCGCCACGATGACACGATGATTGGGATGACTTTTTGCAACGTTTGCGGCCCAAATCAGCGCCTCATCACGGGGAGCGAATTCGAGACTTATGACCATGAACTTCATGCCGCACGCTTCGAAGAAGCAAAAGTTGTTATCGTTTGTTTTACCCATGTGTCCTCCATACCATTTACGGTCCGCAAATCGAGATGGCGAAAAGTACTCGTTGTACAAAGTTGAGTCGCGGTTCTTTACGACCATGTCATGATTACCGGGCACCATGCTATACGGCACAACACCATCAAGGAGTCGCATGGCTCGATTCGCGTTTTCCCATTCGGGCTTCTTTGTGGATGTTTGCACAATATCGCCTAGGTGGATAGCGAATTTGATGTTGTCATCCTTCACGCGTTCGCGAATCCACAGCGTTTGTGCAACGTAGGTATCCGGATACTTTTCGGAATAGTTTTGCGTGTCGGGAAGAAGCACGATGGTGAAGCTCTTTTCGTCAGCCACGTCTTCCTCAGCAAAGGCGAATACATGAAACGCGATGACGACTGTTATTCCGCTGACCATCAATATCGTTCTTTTGAGTGGATTCAACATCTGTTTTGCCTCCTGGATCAGTGTCTTTGCCCCACCAAGATAACTTACGGACCTTGCCACGGGAATCCAAAGACAGGTTGGGTTTCTGCCGAAGTTCAAAACCGGGAATCGGTGGTTTTTCTGCGGAGTCCCAGACACGGCGTGTTTTCGGCGTTTTCGTACTCACATACAAGTGACACAAAGCGCCCACGCATGCAAAGCTCGAAGTAGATATCTCTCATCGCTCGCAAGGTGGCCATGACGACCTGCCGTTTGATCCATAAAGTCCGGTGTTGCCAATCAGAACTTGAATTTGGTGCCCAGCGATTTAAAATCGACACGCTTGGTCATTTCGAAAACGTGGAGGTACCTGGTGCGGCGACAATTGATAAAATCGAGGGTAAACAACCTCACCTTGTCCAAGTAGAATACTCATCAACACCATCCAAGGGAGCTCCTAAATGACGGAACAGCAGCGTGCCAATTCGGAGTCGTCCCCCTCAGCAGCCGCGCCCGCCCGAATTTGGGAGTTACTGGCGTTGGCCTTCAGCGTGATTGCGTTGTTAGGGAGTCTCTATCTGAGTGTGGGGATGAAGTTGAAAGCCTGTCCGCTCTGTCTCTACGAACGAACATTCATGATGGCTCTGGTCGGCGTGCTGTTGGTCGGTTTGGCGCGGTCGCGGGATGCGAGCGCGGGTTTCCCAGTTTTGCTATGCCTGCCGATGGCGGTCGGTGGATTGGTTGTGGCAGCGTTCCATGTTTATTTGGAAATGACCGCAGTCTTAGAGTGTCCGGCGGGTCTACTCGGCCTAGGATCGGCTCCGCAGCAGAGTCTGGGAGCATACGTTGTTGTGACCGCGCTGATGGGGACCGCTTTGGCGCGTTCTTCGTTGGGAGCCGGTTGCCAAATCACCGGACTTGGGGCGGCGGTTCTTGGAATTCTGTTTTCGGTCGCGGCCATCAAGAGCGCTCCGCCGCTGCCACCGGCGCCGACCGAACCATACACAACGCCGCTTGAGGGTTGTCGCCCCTCTGTTCAACCGAATGCGTCAACCGATCAATAGTTCTCGCGAAGTGGTTCCAATTAGAATGTCAAGGTTTCTCCCAGTTCACGTCCGCGGGTTTGAGTTCCGTTAGGCAAAGTTCTGTTTCGATTCAACCATTTTGCCAGACACCAACGCCGAACGCGTCTTGCGTTCAAGTCGACGATGATTACCCGTTGACGAGATGAATGATTGTCCATTAAGACGAGCGGCAGATGAGAATTTACCGTAGTGGAATTCGCCAGAATTCCTTTTCAGAGCGAAGGAACTCTGGCGAGTTCCACTACGGCAGGTATCCTTTCACTGAGCTGTGGATGATCATGTCAATGCTGATGAGCTTTGTTCTTCTGGTGTGTTGCGGCAGCTTATTTGCAGAACAGGCCAAACTGCTTCCAGATTATGTCGAGGTTGGTCAGCACCGGTTTTACACCGACGCTCCTGTTCGCTACCCGCCGGTGACACGGAATGAGAGAATTTATTTCGGTTCAGATGATGGATATCTCTACTGCCTCAACGCCAGTACTGGAAAACTCAAGTGGAGATTTCGCAGTGGTCCGTCCAATCGCAAGATGCTTGGTGCGGGCAGGTTGATTTCTGCCTGGCCTGTTAGCGGTGGCCCTGTTATTCACAAAGGACGTGTCTACTTTGCGGCAGGTCTATGGCCATTTATGGGAGTCTTTGTCTACTCGGTCGATGCCGAAACGGGAAAAGTTCTCTGGGTAAACGATAACGCCACGTCTCTCTGGAAGTCAGATGCGGTTTCAGAGCAGCGCCCTCAACAACCTAGTTTCGAACCATCTTTCATCTCCGTCGTACCGATGGGCGCGTTGCGTGTCGAAGAGAATCGCCTGGTCGTTCCCTGCGGACGAGCCGAACCGGCTTATTTTGATCTGACAACGGGAGCGTTTCTCAAATTCCATCATGGTTACAAGAAGCCGCATCAGTGGGGCGAAGGTCATCTCCCCTATCCCGATTACGATTCGATCGCAGACGAGACACAGGGATGTTTTCCTCGCGATTCGCAAGCCGAGACGATCCTCAAGGCGACGGGTGTGCGCGACGGCTACGCTCTGGTGCTGGGAATCGGAGATGGCCGATTGGTGGAAGGTCTAATCACGGCTTCGCGTTTACGTCTGATTGTGCTCGACCCCGATCAAAAGAAAATTGACGCGTTGCGAAAGCGGCTGGAAATAAAATCGGTTTATGGGAATCGCGTTTCTGTTCATGCCAGCGATGTGTTCGATATGAACCCGCCGCCTTATTTGTTTAGCTTGGTGGTTTCAGGAGACTTGAATTCATCTCGCATCTCGGCGGGCGACCGCTTCTGGAAAACGATCTTCACATCGCTGCGACCTTACGGTGGCATGATTTGCCTGACTGATCCAGGCGATGCCCCCACAGAACAGTTACGCGCGGCCCAGTTCGCTGGTGCAAGAATCGATCGACGCGACCAGTTCATGATTGTAAAGCGAGTCGGTGCGTTGCCGGGAGCCGACAGTTGGTCTCACGAATTTGCGAACGCGGCCAACACTCGTTCCACAACCGATGACCTGGTCAAGTCGCCGTTTGCCACGCTATGGTCGGGCGGCCCCGCATCGGAAGTACATCGTTATTATGAGAACCATCGTGGATACGCAGTGCCTAAGGTAGCGGGGGGACGTCTGTTCATTGAGGGTCCCAAACTGATTAGCGCGTTCGACGTTTACACCGGCAGGTTCTTGTGGGAGTGGCAGCCCGGCCCCGAAGACAAGGAAAACTGGTTCTATAGAGTGAAGACGTCAAAAATGGCCTTCGAACCAATGGCGGGTCGTACGACGGCCGCCGATGACGCGTTCTATGTCATTAGCGACCAAAAGATCCATGCGCTCGATGCGTCGACTGGCAAGCCACTCGAATCGTTTCAGTTCAAAGAACGTGGAGACTGGGGTGGAGTTCGATTGCTGGGGGACACGCTCTTTGTTCCCACGGCCAAAAGCATCTTAGCCATGAATCGATATACGGGAGAAGTTCGCTGGCGATACACAGAAGCAGGCGGTACTTTAGCCGTTGGCGGCAACAAAGTGTTCTGCATCGAGTACCCCTGGCCCGATCGATTCAACAACGCGCATCTTCGTCCAGAAAGCCGATGGATTCAATTCATCGAGGACTGGGAGAAAATCAAACGCCGCGGCACAAAGTACGAAAAGGACGAACAAAAACTCGTCGCCCTCAATGCCGGAGACGGCACGCCTCTTTGGGAAAGATCAATTCAGGTCACCCGCAATCCGGTACGTCGCATGATCTACTCAGAAGAGCATGACCTGCTTTTGTTGCTGGGGAGTCGTTTGGCGTTACAAGGAGTCGACGGAAAGGAAGCATGGAAACTGAACCTGACCGACCACGCGACACTGGCTGGCGATTTGATCTGGGGATACGGCAAGTTGAGTGTTAGGGCCAACTTGGCGACACGCAAAGTCAACGAACGAATCAACCCAATTACTCTGAAGCCGCAGCAATGGTCTATTCGCAAGACCGGCAACGGTTGTGGACCGATCCTTGCAGGCAAACATCTCGTCACGCTGCGATCAGGATCAGCGGCTTACTACGATCTCGGAACTGATATGAACCAGACGTGCGGCGTCGTCAACCTCGGAGGCTTCCGCTCGAGTTGTCAGCCAAGTTTGATTCCCGCCGAGGGTCTGCTCGTTTCCCCCAATTCTGCCAGTGGTGGCTGTACCTGCAGGTATCCGCTGGCGACTGCTCTGGCAATGGTCCATGCTCCGGAAATGAATAAGTGGGGTGCGTTTGGTGAATTGAAAATGAACGGGCCGATTCGTAAACTCGGTATCAATTTCGGCGCGCCGGGCGATCGGCTTGGCGAGGATGGCGTGCTCTGGCTCGATTATCCATCGGTTGGCGGACCGTCTCCGGTACTAGACATTCAAACCAAACCGGAACAGCCAGAATGGTACCGTCATCACCCGTCTCGCGTCGTCGGCGAAGGAGATGCCCATTGGATCGTTTCGTCAGGTGCGAAAAACTTGAAGCAGATCACTATTCGATTGGGAAACGATCAACCAAGATCATATCGCGTTCGCATCTATTACGGGCAAAAAACGGACGACGGAAGAGTCCGGGGTATCATAAGACAGAAAAACGACGTATTTGCTGCCGATCAACTTGAATTGAGTTTCGAGCACGATATGGCGGTTTGCGGGATTGAAGTGTTGGATTCCAAACTGTCTTTCGAAGACTGAGTTTACTCGTGCAGGAACACCAGCGAAAGCTGCAAAGAAAGTGGGACGGTCTGTACCACCACACTTCTTAGCATGCACTACGGGAGCAAGAGCTGGTCGACGTAACGCGACGTGAAGTCCGGCTCCAGGTTCAATTCCACAATCTCCATAAGGGCGCTCATGCGTTTGATTTCTTCGATCGCGCCCACGTCGAGCAAGGCCAGGTATGCGCCGGCCAACGACGTGTTGCCGACTACTTCGACTTGCGACCGTCGAAAGCCGGGCAGCAGGCCGCAGCCGATCAGGTTGTCGACATCCAAGTGAAAACCGAATCCGCCGGCCAGATACAGTGTCTCGATGTTGGCGGCGGTCAAGTTGAAGCGGCTCAGCAGACAGACGATGCCCGCGGCAATTGCCGCTTTTGCCTGTAACAGGCTGGCGATGTCCAATTCGGTAATCATGATCGGTTGCTTGCCACGAGCCGAACCGATGCGGAACGCGCGGCCGTGATCGTGTGGGCAGATCAGTTCGCTGTCAGACCATCCTTCGGTGATCCGTCCTCGCTGGTTGATCAGTCCCTGGCGGCGCGCTTCGGCAATGAAGTCCACATACCCCGTGCCGCACACACCGATCGGCTTTCCGCCGCCAATGACCTCGATCTGTGGGTGTGTCGGGTCTGTGTCGAGATGGACGTGGCTGATCGCCCCCTTGCCGGCCCGGATTCCAAAGGCCATTCCACCGCCTTCGAAGGCTGGCCCGGCGGCCGTGGCGCAGCCGACCAAATGGCCCCCGTGCGTCAAAACAATCTCGCCGTTGGTCCCCACGTCCACCAACAGGCAAGGCTCCGAACGGTAAACCATGCCGCTGGAAAACACGCCCGCCATAATGTCGGCGCCGACGTACGCAGCGGCTCCAGGCAGCAGATGCACCGCCGCGTTGGTTGCGAAACTCGCGCCCGGCAACTCGTCGAACCGCATCACGCGGTGGGCCAGAAAATCCGGTGTGAACGGCGCGCTGCCCATCGGGCTGGGGTCCACGCCCGCCAGCAAGTGCAGCATGGTCGTGTTGCCAGCCACGCAAACCGTGACGATTTGTTCCGCAGATGCTCCGCCTTCCGTCAGAACGTCATCGATCAGTGGTGCGAGGGTTTTTGCGAGCACCGTCTGTTGCAGCTCCTGAACTTGGTCCTTGTCGTTCAGACAGAGGTTGATCCGCGTCAGGACGTTGTCGCCCAGAGGCACTTGGGCGTTCAGTGCCGACGCCGTACTGACGACTTCACCGGATTCGAGATCGACCAGCATCACCACAACCGTGGTCGTCCCAATGTCGACCGCAACTCCGTAAACCTTCGAGGCCTCAGCAGTCTCGCACGAACGGAGCGCCCAGTGATCGCCGCGGTACTCCAGTGCGAGAACCAACTCGGATCCGTGCGACAAATCTGGCAGCTTCCAGTCCCCATCGGCGCGCACGGGCAGCGTTTCCCCCAGCCGCCGGGACAAGACGCGGCAAGCCGCCTCAGCGAGTGGCATTTCACAGTCCAGCTCGGCCGAAGTGACCGTCACGCGTTGCCACAGCGGATCATGCGCCCGCGTGACGTTGTAGCGAAACGAAGTGATGACCTGCGGTTCGTGGCCTAACAGCGAGCGGACCGGAATCCGGATCTCGGCACGGTGGTCCGCGGAGACTTCATGTTGGCACGCCCTCAAGGGCGAGGAAACGATTTTCGGCGAAACGACCGCTCCCGAAGCGGATTTGATGAGATTCCCCGCAAGAAACTCCACGAGACAGCCCTCACAAAGTCCCCGCCGGCCGCACCGCGTGTTGAGCGGCAAACCGGCACGGCGCAGCACTTCAGTGAGGTCGCGCGGTCCTTCCGGCTCTACCGTGACCGACCGCGCGCTTTGGCCAGAGTGAACGGTAACTGTCCCTGGGAGCGCCATGGGGTCATTCAATCAAGGTGTGAACAGAGAACCCCAGTTTCTCCAAGAAACCAGGTTCTTAATCCGCAAATTAGGACACCACCAGTTTATCATCGTTAGCGGTGCCGCTTCCAGGGATGCGTGGAATCTTCGGCAAGATGCGAACGATCTTGCTGTGAGGGTGTGACTGAGCGACTGGACCTAATCACCTGCGAAATCTTCTATCGCGAAATGTGCGCCGCCGTGGCTCGCTCGGGCAGGTTCCGCTGGACAACTACCAGGCTATGGTCAATGCGGTGGCCAAATACGGAAGCTACCCGATTCGCATTTGAGATCCCGGCCTAACGATTCCTATTATCATCGAGGTCCTACACTGGCTTGCCAGCCGCAGAAGTAGCGGCAAATGTCCTCTTAGCGCGGCGAGCCTCAAATCCCAAATAGCAAGCAGCAAACGTCAAACAAATCCAAAACTTCAAATTCCAATGACCGAAACAACTTGCCAGCGATTCATTTTGAGTCCTTAGAATTTGTAATTTGTTTGGAGCTTGTTATTTGGAATTTGAGATTTCGGATGCGTGTTGTCCATCTCGCCGATCCCGTGGCGATAGCCCCAGTCTTCGTGCAACACTTCCAGCCGGTCGACAATCGGCAGATACCAGAACAGCGGAGCGCCAGGCTTGAGGTAACCGCCGTAGTCGTACAGCCCGAACTGTTTGACGCCAGCGGCGCGGCGCTTCGACATCCTTTCGGAGAACTCGCTGTTGCCAAATCTCCCCGTGTACGTACCGACTCTTGACCTTGCTCCAGAGGTTCAAGCCGAAACGCCCAAAGTCGTTACCCAAGTTTCCTGGATCTGGATTGCCCTTATCAAGTTTCCGCCCCATGACCATCCTAGGTCAGCAGAGGCTGTATTGGCGGGCATCAGCGATTCTCAAAATAGCGTCGTTTGTTGACGTGTCTCAGCGTTCACGGGTTATCGGGACCAATTGTCTGCACAGTGAACGCCAAAATTGCGTCGTTCGTGGACCGACGTAGGTTGGCGAGCACGTGAACCCGTCGGACTTGTGTGACAGAGGCCATGCCCGAATTCTGTGATTGCACTGTCTGGGAAGCCGAAATGCGTCCGCGTAGAATGACTTGCCAGGGCTACTAATATAAATCCAGAGTCAGATTGGATGTAATTGTCTAGCGTCTTATCCCCCAAGGGAAACTGGTAAGAATTACTGACGTA
>CAYFJO010000428.1:0-9373 GCA_964343305.1 uncultured Pirellulaceae bacterium
GTAATCCTCGCACTGGCGACAAGGTGGACGTACCGGAGAAATTCGTCGTAACCTTCAAGCCAGGCAAGGAGATGGAGGAAAAGATTCGACTGTTGGAGGAAGGTGAAGCAGCGCAGCAAGTGGCTGGCGCGGTCGAACACACTCCAGCCCGACAGCCCGAAGCCTTCGCAAACACACCACCCGCACCAACGCCACCCGAAACAATCAGTCCTCCGAGTAGTTTTGAAACAAATCCGGGGGGAGCCAACTAAATCAGCTCCGTTGTGGTCCAGCAGCGGATACCAATTGCGACAACAAACCGTTCGTAACTCGTCTTTTCTCGCACGAACGAACGTCGCACGGCGAACTCCAAACGGAACCAGCCACAAAAACTAAATTGCCCGTTCGGGCATACAATCGGCAAAAACCAAAACTACGAAACCATTTACGTTCACTTCGATGATCTGAAGTGAGCGATTTAGTGCTCATTCTGCGCACGCACATGTGCCAGTGAGCGCGATTAGAAACGATCATGGAGGATTCGTTGATGCGCCGGCTACTAATTGCACTGTTGCTGTTTGTCGCGCTCAGTCTTAACACAGGGTGCTTTGTGCCTATCTACTCGGCAGATCCGGTTCGCCGCACCCGGCAACAGATCTTTGAGTCCGACAACATGCGCAACATTCTGAACGAGTGGGAACGAATCTGGTTCCTCGATATGCCAGACCACATGTCTCCATTCCGAACACATGGCGGTGTGATCTAGCATTTGATTGCTGTCCGAACTTCGCAGCACTCGCGCCAGTCGTGAATCGCCTGGCGCGAGTTCGTTTCTTGCCACTGACCCGCCGAATTGCCCGATTGTCGGCGCTGCCGCGGAAAGATACATTGTCGTTGACTTGTTTTGTCCTAACAACGATGAAGGTCCGCGGGTGACAGAATCCGAAAAATCAATCGACTTGGCCGTTCAGCTCGGCCGCCTCTTGCTTCCCAACCCCATCCTCGTGGCGTCAGGCACGTTTGGTTACGCCCGAGAAATGGAGCATATCGTCGACCTGGCGCGGCTCGGTGGTATTCTCCCCAAAACGATTACGAAGGAACCGCGAGCGGGAAACGCACCCTGGCGAACGGTCGAAGTTTCGGCCGGTCTATTGAATTCCATTGGCCTGGATAACGACGGAATCGACGCCTTTATCGAGCACCATCTGCCGTACCTGAGTAGTCTGTCGGCTCCGATCGTTGTTAGCATCGCCGGACGAACGCACGACGAGTTCGTGGAAATGGCACGGCAGCTCGGCCAGCATTCTGGGATCGCCGCACTGGAATTGAACGTTTCGTGCCCGAACGTTAGTGGTGGCGTGGATTTTGGCACGGATGCGGACCTGTGTGGCAGGTTGGTGACCGACGTGCGACGAAATTGCAATTTGCCCATCTTGGCGAAGCTCACGCCGAACGTGACCAGCATCGTTGAAATCGCGACTGCGGCATCCGAAGGCGGAGCGGATGCGATTAGCTTGATTAACACCGTTCTCGGCATGGCGATCGATTGGCGTCGACAACGGCCCATGCTCGGCAACGTTGTGGGTGGTTTAAGCGGCCCGGCGATCAAGCCCGTCGCGCTTCGTTGCGTGCATCAAGTGGCGCAGGCGATCGACACACCAATCGTTGGCATCGGCGGCATCGCCAGCATTGACGATGTGATGGAGTTTTTTGTCGCGGGTGCAAGCGCCGTTCAAATCGGTACGGCGAACTACTACGATCCAACGGTGTCCATGAAAATCCTTGATCGGCTACCGGGCGCACTCACCGAAATCGGCGCAACTCGAGTCCAAGACATCGTCCGTTCGTTGGACACGAAAAGGCCTTCTCCATCACAACAACCAGCGCCCAAGACAACCGTCGCGACTTAGCGGAAATTCTCATGCGAGTTCTATCTGGGATTCAACCAACGGGTCGACCTCACTTGGGCAATTATTTTGGTGCGATTCGGCAGTATATCGATCTGCAAAATGAAGACGAGGCCTATTATTTCATTGCCAATCTTCACGCGCTGACGACGATCCGCAATCGCGAGGAGTTGCAGCAACTGACGATGGATGCCGCATTGGATTTGTTGGCACTGGGACTCGATCCTGACAAAGCTACTTTGTTTGTGCAGTCGGACGTGCCGGAAGTTTCGGAACTGACTTGGTTGTTGATGACGGGCACACCGATGGGCCTGTTGGAACGGTGCGTTTCTTACAAAGACAAAAAAGACAAAGGCATTTCCGCTGACGCAGGGCTGTTTACTTACCCGGTTCTCCAGGCGGCAGACATTCTGGCGTACGACTCGAATGTTGTGCCCGTTGGACAGGACCAAGTGCAACACATCGAGGTCTGTCGCGACATTGCTCGAAGCTTCAATCATCACTTTGGCGAAGTGTTCGTCATTCCCGAGGCACGAGTTCGCAAAACGGCAGCAAAAGTTCCGGGTACCGACGGCGAGAAGATGTCGAAGAGTTACGGCAACACGATCGAGATTTTCGAAACTCCGAAAGCCGCGCGAAAAAAGATCATGCGAATCACGACCGATTCACGGCCGATGGAAGATCCGAAAGATCCCGACACGGATCATCTCTACCAACTCTATTCGCTTTTTGTTGACGAGCAGCGACGCGGCGAGATGGCCGAAAAATATCGCGCCGGCGGATTCGGTTACGGTGAAGTCAAAAAAGCGTTGGCGGACGCGGCGGAAGAATACTTTGCGGAAGCACGCGCGCGGCGCGACGATTTAGTGGCGCATCCAGATCGCGTTCGTGAGATTCTTGGTGACGGAGCGACTCGAGCGCGAAAGAAAGCTGCCGAAGTTCTGCTCCGCGCTCAAAAGGCCTGCGGTGTCAAATGACGCCGCCGTGCGTTCGAAACGGCGACATATCATCTGGTGCTTCGATGAACCAGATTCTTTCCCACAGCTCAATAATCTTTTGCATGTTCCGTCGATCAAAGATTTCTCGACGCACACGATCGTCTTTACTTCGCTTGCGAATCTGTTGTCGAATGCTCGTGTGTTGATCGTTCGTACGGCTGTCGACTGCATGTACAGTTGGAAATGCGAGCAGCAACAGCAGCAAGGTCACAAGTAAATGGATCTTTTTCATTGGGTCGTCCACCTTTATGATGAAGTTCACGTAACGATTCTATGTCTTTCGCAATTTGAACAACAACATCAATTCGAGCACGCATGAACGTCTTGGGAATTGGCACTGACATCGTTGAATGCTTGCGCATCGCCCAGATGATCGAACGGCATGCGGAGTTGTTTATTCAGCGTGTGTACACGCCGTATGAAATCGAATACTGCAGCGCGCGCAAAGCGGCAACTCAGCACTACGCGGGTCGATGGGCGGCTAAAGAAGCTGTGCTCAAAGCGATGGGCACGGGCTGGGCACGCGGTGTTCGCTGGAAAGATATCGAAGTAAGAAACGAACAAGGTGGGAAGCCCAGCATCTTGCTGGGCGGTGGTGCGCGCGAGATCTGCGAGCAAATCGGGATCGAAGAGGTGTTGATCAGCATCTCACATTGCCGCACGCATGCAACGGCATTTGCGATCGCGAAAGGATCATCGGAATAGAGGTCGCCGCTAGGACTTTTGCTTCGCCTTCGCCGCCTTCTTCTTTTTGGGAGTCGACTTCTTCTTGGCGGCTTTTTTCTTTGCCTTCTTTTTGGGCTTCTTCTTTTTGGACGGGCCTTTCGCGGCGCGTTCGGCCAGCATTTCCAATGCGGCGTCGAACGTGACTTCTTCGATCGTCATGCCCCGGGGAAGCGATGCGTTCGTTGTGCCATCGGTAATGTAAGGCCCAAATCGGCCATCGAGGATCTTGACGGCTTCCTCCGTTACCGGAGATTTTTCTTCATACGATTTAAGCGGTTCTTTGGGGGCTGCATTTCTTCGGCCGCGTTGCTTGGGCTGGGCAAGCAGTTCCAATGCCTTTTCCAGCGTCACATCCAGCGGCGATACTTCCGCGGGCAACGACCGGCTCTCCTTCTCGCAAACAACATACGGCCCGAAGCGTCCGTCGCGGGCCTCGATCGGCTTTTTCGATTCCGGATGTTCGCCAAGTGTTCGCGGAAGCGTCAAAAGTTGCAGAGCGAGTTTCAAATCAACATCTTCCGGCTCCATGCCTTTGAGCAACGACTGCCTTTTCTTGACCGGCTCTTCGTCGTTCTCATCGCGTGAGTTGAGTTGAACGTAAGGGCCGTGCGGACCTTGTTTGAAGAACACGAGGCCGCCCGTGTCCGGATCGACGCCCAGCGGTTCGGCCGAGCGTCTGGCGTTCTCCAGCAACTCGACTGCCTTTTCAATGGTCAATTCATCCGGCGCGAGTTCGAAGGGCAAGACCGCGGACAGTTCGCCCTGGGCTACGGTCGAATTGTTTTTGAATACCTTCAGGATAATCTCTTCGGCATCACCTTCGCTGGACTCGGGTTTTCCGATTGTGAATCGACAGATCTCTCGGACGTCGATTTCCTCGAGCTTCTTTTCGACTTGTTCCTTGAGTCCCTGATGCTCGCCGCCAAAATAGAACTTTTCGAGATAGTCGAGATGACCGGCATCGCCACGGCTGATGGCGTCGAGGTCGTCTTCCATGCGTGCGGTAAACTGATAGTCCACCAAATGGGAAAAATGACTCTCCAGCGTCTTGATCAACACCATCGCCTTCCACGTCGGCACGAGTGCAGTGCCTCGTTTGAAAACATACTCGCGCTGCAAAATGACATCGATAATCGAGGCATACGTACTAGGCCGGCCAATGCCATCGTCTTTGAGCGTGCGGGTGAGCGACGCTTCGGTGTACCTGGCGGGCGGCTGCGTCGTGTGACTCTTGGCGTCCAACTGACGGCAATCGATCACTTCGCCAACCGCGACATCCGGCAGGATCGACTCCTGGCTGGCCAATTCCGAATCGGGATCGTCCGAGCCTTCGACGTAGGCCCGCAAATAACCGGGAAAATCGATCGTCTTGCCGCTGACGTGAAACTTCGCCGTCCGGCCGTCGGAATCGACGCCTTCGATCGAGATCGTAATCCTGCGACCTTGAGCGTCTTTCATTTCGCTGGCGACCGTGCATTTCCAAATCAATTCGTACAGTTGAAATGCGTCTTGGCCAAGCTCGCCCTTGACTTCCGCTGGCGATCGAAACGTCGATCCGGTGGGACGAATCGCTTCGTGAGCTTCTTGAGCATTCTTGACTTTGTTTTTGTACTCGCGCGGCTTTTCAGGCAGATACTCGTTGCCGTATTCCGATTGAATGTGCTGACGCGCGGCGGTAATCGCTTCGCTGCTGAGAGCCGTCGAATCGGTTCGCATGTAAGTGATGAATCCGTTTTGATACAGATTCTGCGCAACTTGCATCGTCCGTTTTGCCGAAAAGCGAAAGCGGCGATTCGCTTCGCTGACCAGCGCACTGGTTTCGAACGGCGGTGACGGTTTCGATGTGTACGGCTTGTCTTCGAGCGTCGCAACTTTGAATTCGCCATGGCTCAGTTTTTGACGAAGATCTTCGACTTGTGCTTCAGTAAGTTGAAGCACTTTCGAGTCCTTGAGCAGACCCGTGTTTGGATCGAAGTCCTTTCCAGTCGATAGCCTTTGTCCGTCCAACTGAACGAGCGTAGCTTCGAAGCCCTTGGCGTTTGGCTGTTGCTTGGCAAACAATCCCAGCAGGTCCCAGTAGGTTGCCGACCGAAAAGCGATTCGCTTTCGTTCACGTTCGACAACCTTGCGAACCGCGACGCTTTGCACACGACCGGCACTAGTGGCAACGCCGTGAGTTCGGCGTTGCAATAGCCCGGAAACATCAAAGCCATAAAGGCGATCTAAGATTCGCCGTGTTTCTTGAGCACGAACCAAGTCGTCATCGATCTCGCGAGGATTGGCTAATGCATTTTCAATCGCCGTTTTTGTGATCTCATGGAACACCATCCGGTGGACCGGGATCTTGGGCTTCAGAACTTCGAGCAGATGCCAGCTAATCGCCTCTCCTTCGCGGTCTTCGTCCGTCGCGAGGTAGATGTCTTTGGCCTCTCTCACGAGCTTCCTGAGTTTGCGAATTTGCTCCTTTTTGTCGTCCGAAATGATGTACACAGGCTCGAAACCTTGGTGTACGTTGACGCCCAGATAGGCCCAGTCCTCGCGCTTGAGATCCGCGGGCATTTCCTTCTTGACGGCCAAGTCGCGGATGTGCCCCACGCTGGCTTCCACGTCAAAGTTCTTGCCCAAATACTTCGAAATGGTTTTCGCCTTGGCTGGTGATTCGACAATCACCAGTGAGTTGCCGTTATTCATTGACGCTTTCTTGGTCATTTTTCCGACGCCTAGCAAACAAAATGTGAAAACAGGTTATCTTGGCGGGTTAGCCAGACAGAACGTTTCAGGTGACCATGACGAGTTGGGCGCGATTGTTGTATAGTGATTGTCGGCTGAAACAAACAGAACATTTGCTTAGTTGAACCAAAATCCTCAACTTGGCACACGCCGAATCGGCCGACACTCCTTTTTGGGATTGAATTTACGTCAATCGAACTTACAATCTCCGACACCTATTAACCCATTCTGTCTAACTCTCGCAACCATTAATGCTTTGTCGGGCTGTCTGTCAAGCCGTCGGTTGCAAGAATCGAATTTAGATTGAGGAAGAACGCTAATGTCAAGCCCGCTTTCCTGGTTTCGCAAACATCAAAAAGCCATGATGATCGTTTTTGGTGTGTTGTTGATGGTTTCGTTTCTGATTGTTCCTGTGCTGTTGGACAGCATGGGAAACTCAGGCGGTGGGTACAACGAAGATGATGAGCGGAACGAGACGGCCGTCACCTGGAATGGGGGATCGCTGACAGGTTACGAATTACAAGACATGATGGTCGCCCAAAATCAAATGGTGAATTTCCTCGACGCACTCGAGCGGGCAGCCAAGAGTGGAGATCCTGACGCAACTTCCCGAGCAACATTTCCGATCCAGCACGTGACAAGCGAAGCGGCGATGACACGAACGTTGCTGATGGCCCAACGAGCGCAAGAAATTGGGTTGGTGGTGAGTGATGAAGCGTTGTACCGTCACCTTTCTTTGACGTGTGACGAAATGATCCCTTTCGATCAGGGCGGCCCGAGCGAGTTTCGCGTGGAGTTTGCCAGTTTTATCGAAAATCGCATGTCGTTTCCGGCCATGATGAACAGCTTAAGAACGGAGTTGCTGGCGGCGGAGTTTCGGCAATTGAGCCGCAGCGGACTTGCCAACGTGACGCCGGCCCAGGCTTTTAACCACCACAATCGTCTGCATCGCACGGTGAAGATTGATACCTATCCGGTCAAAGTTGATGACTTTTTGGCGAAAGTCGAGGACGAGCCCACGGATAAAGAACTGAGAGCGCTTCTCGATGACGGCAAAAAGCGATTTCCCAATTCGGACAATTCGCAGCCAGGATTTCGGCAGCCCGGGAGAATCGGCATTCAGTATTTGAAAGCCGAACTGGCAACGTTTATCGATGCGGCGATGAAAGACATCACCGACGAACAGATCCAGGCCGAGAGAGAAGAGGCGGCCAAGAGGAAAGAAGAAGCCAAAAAGAAAGCGGACGAAGACCTGAAGGGCGTTGAAGACGCCGCCAACAAAGCAAACGAGGATTCGGAAACCGAAGACGGAGACGATTCGAAGAAAGAGTCATCGGAGTCAACCGACACGAAGAAAGGCGACGAAGAAGAGAAGACGACGCCAGAACGCGAGAAGGACGAAGATGATTCAGCCGAGTCCGAAGATGATTCAGCCACACCCGAAGATGGTTCAGAGGCGTCCGAAGACGCCGATGATTCGGATTCGAAGGACGATTCAGAAGAGAAAGACGATCCGGACTCCGAGTCTGAAGAGAGCGAAGAAACCGATGACGATATCCGTCGGCGATTGGCCCATAAGCCGGCGACGGAGAAAATGAAAGCGGCCATCGAAGCGGCGCAAGCGGAACTCGAAGACGAAGACCTGGAAATGACAATGCTTTACATCGAATGGGAGATTGACCAACCGAAGGAGATGCCTCGGTTTGATTTCATCCAAATGGTCAAGCAGGCAAAGAAAGTGGAGTTCGACTTCGACAAGTTCGCGGCCAAACACGGGCTTGTGTTTGAAGAGATCGAGCCGCGTACGGGTGAAGAGCTTCGCGAACATGAAATCGCCGATGCCGAAGAATACGATTCGGACAGCGGAAGCACCAAGCGATTTATGGAGATGGTGTTCAGCGAAGCGAAACCGTTCACGCCCCAAAGTATTATTTCCATTCCAGACGATTATCTGTTTTGGAAAACCGAAGTGATCGAGAATTACGTGCCCGATCTCGGCAGCGGCTCTCTGACCGAGCAGGCCGCTCAATTTGATGCCGACATGGTTTTGAAAGATCTAGGATCACGATTTGAGAACCGGCTGGGCAAGGGCGAAAAGTGGCTCGAAGCGCCGGACGGATCGCAGTATTTTGTGGCTCCGACCAAGAGCGGCAAGGATTGTGAGGTTTACAAATGGGACGGCAAGGAGAAGAAAACGCAAAGCGAACTCGTTGCCACGCTGCCCAGTTTGTATTACGACGATCCCAACTTGATCGAAGTGCTGATCAGCGTTGTGAAAGCCTGGCGAATTAGCCAAGCGACGAAGTTGGCGAGCAAAGCTGCGGACGAATATGCCGACCAGGCCCGCAAAGCGAAGGACAAGTCGTTACGGGAAGTGCTGGAAGTGCTGGGCAAAGAGGTCCCGGAAGAGCCGTCCGAGTTTAAGTGGCTCACGCAAGGCAGCGGCGGAGGTGGATTTGGCGCAATGCCCATGATGTCGAACGTTCCGAACGTCGAGAATCCGTCGGCGGATTTCATGAAGCTCGCATACTCACTTCGCAAAGGCGAAATCGGAGTCGCGGTCAACGGGACGAACGATGTGTATTACGTCATCCAATGCGTAGACGATGGCTTTGCCGGAGACTTGCAAGATCGCTTTGTCAGTTCCAAAGCGATGTTTGGGCAAATTCCTCGTCAACAACTGATGCAGTGGTTTCCACCGTACGGAATTCCGCCGAGTGAATTCCCGTCGCAAATGGAAGTTGAAATCCTTCAAAGGGAGTGGTTGGAGGAATTGGAAAGCGACATGAAACTGGTTTGGAAACGCGACCCGCAAGGATTGCGCTGATTTGATCATCGACTCGCAGTCAGCGCGGAAAAGGGGTCAGGTCGGTCAGGTCTCTACTCTGTGGACCGATGCCGTCATGTCCGCCTTCGCCATGTTCTCGTTGAAAGATCCGTCGCTGTTGGCCTTTGAAAAACGACGCAACGACAAAAAAGGAGCCTGTAAAGTTTTTTGTGTCAGGCCAGTTTGGAATGTCATTTGCGAGTTAA
>CAYFJO010000429.1:0-9363 GCA_964343305.1 uncultured Pirellulaceae bacterium
GTCCTGAAAGGGCCCAAGGACTACGGATTCGACTACTCCTTCGCCACCGCCGGATCGGCCGAGATGAACCCCTCCACCTTCATCGAGAACAATCGGGCCACGGTCATCCCCACCCTCTCCTCGCAGGAAGCAAAGGAAAAATACGGCCAGTGGTATGGCCGGGACGACAACATCATTGCCGAAGGCCACACCATGGACCGCCTGGTCCCGACCCTGTCGAAAAAGGCGTGCGAATTCGTCGAGATGGCAACCCGCACCCGGCCCGGTCAGCCGTTCTTTCTCTATTACGCGATGACGGCGCCGCATAACCCGATCGTCCCCAACCGGGAATTCGTCGGGACCAGCCGCGCCGGGGCGTACGGGGATTTCGTCGTCGAAGTCGACCACCATGTCGGCAGGATTCTGCGCAAAATTGCCGAACTCGGAATCGAAAGGAATACGATCGTCATCTTCACCAGCGACAATGGGCCGGTCAATCGCACCAAGGGGTATCGGGCCAGGTGGGTCAGGGGCGACACCGCCATTTACGGGCACGATTGCAACGGGCCATTCCGCGGCTGGAAGGCGGGCCTGCAGGAGGGCGGACACCGCGTGCCGTTCTTCGTCCGCTGGCCCGAAAAAATCAAACCGGGCGGGCGTTGTCCAACGACGATCCTGTTCAATGATGTCATCCCAACCCTGGCGGAGATGTTGAACATCAATCTGGACGACCACACCGCCGAAGACGGCCAAAGTTTCTTCAGGGCACTGACGGGAGAAGCAAGACCCGGGTCGTTTCACGAGGCGATCGTGCACAATCACAGCAATGGTACGTTTGCCATCCGCAAGGGTGCTTTCAAGCTGACGGTCAGCGGGCCGAAAACCACCGCGCAGGTCGTGGATGACGCCTTCCCGGTGTCGTTGGTGCTTCATGACCTGGGCAAAGACATCGAAGAGACCACCGACGTATCCCGCAGCCATCCGGGGATGGTGAAGGAGATGCATGCCTTGCTTAAAAAATATGTGCGAGAAGGCAGAAGCAATGGCAGGCGATGATCCCGGCGGATAAACTGCTACCTGGGCCAACCGCGACGTCCGTGAAATACGTGTGAGGCTGCGAGAGTGATTCTCCACTAATGATAGGAGCTCTGTGATGCGCTCGTTCTTTTGTGTGGTGATGTTGTTGTCGATCGCAACCGCTTTCTGTTCGCCAACGTTCGCTGAGGAAAAAGAAATCGTTCTCGATGCTGCGGACCTGGCTCCCAGTGAAGTTCGTGCCGTCGTACCGAAGCCGGGTAAGTGGTGGCTGAACCGAGATGCAAAGCAGTGGGGGGCTTCGAATGGAACGATTCTGATGACCGGGAAACCGACCGACAAGACCGGCCAGGACGGTCTGCACAAGGTGATACCCGCAGACAGATTCGTTCCCTACAAGGTGCCGTCCTTCGAATTCGATCCAATAGCCAATGGATGGCACCGCATTTATGTGGGACTTTATCACCAGGGCGGGAACCCTGAGTCACGGTTACTGATGAAACTCAGCAATCAACCGTATCCCGAATATGTTCAAACGCCGACCGACACGAAAGGTAAGGTTGCCGAAGTTTACTGGCGAGCTGCCGACCTTACCGGGAACAAGATTCGCATTGAACAGCCGCCAGCACCAATGCCACATCCGGATCACGGTTGGCTGGGCGGCGTTGCGCACATTCGCCTGGTTCCAATGAGCAAAGCTGATATCGAAGCTGCTCGACAGGAAATTGAACTCCCCCCAAAAAACCGGCGGCTGTTCGCCATGCTCGACACAACAGATGAAATCTTCTGGTGGGGAAACGCCCAGACCGCGGAAGACATCCACGCCATCATGTATCGGCATCAACAAACAGGTTTCGGTCGCATTTACTGGCGTTGTTTTGGGACTCATCTCGATAATTCGTGGGATGTCCCTGATGCGGCTCCGCATTGGACTCAAGACGACGAAAAACGTTGGTGTATACGGCAGAACTGTAAATCAGGCTGGATGCCCTTTATCAACCTCGCCCGAAAATTCGATCCACTCAAAACTGCCGTGGACTACGGCAGAAAGACGAAAGTTGATGTCCATGCCTGGGTACGATTCACGAATTTCAATCGTGAGCCGTATGCCAACTTCTGGCATGACCATCCAGAGTTCCATGCCCGCATGTTGGAAACCAAACGCGATCCAAAGACTGGCCGGCGAACTGTCATCAAACCCTACAAGTTATATCGTTACTCACGCGTCCTCAGCTTTGCCTACCCGGAAGTCCGTTCGTTTTACGTCAAGTTTTTCAAACAAATTGCCTCGACCGGCACTCCGGGGATCATGATCGACCTGCTACGACATCCGCCGATTGCCGGCTACGAACCGATTGTCACCGAGTCGTTTGAGAAGAAATACGGAATGGATATGAGGGAGCGTGATGTCTACCACGACCCGTTGGTTCAGGAGCACCACTCCGAGTACTTCAGGCAATTCCTTGTTGAACTGCGGAAAGAAATCGGTGACGAGATTGAGATTTCCGTTCGCTGTTCCGGCTCCAAGAAATATGCATTGCGGGGAAAACTGTGGATCGCGGCAGGCTTGATCGACACGATTGTGGACGGTAATTGGTACAGCGGCAACGGCCCGCGGCCGACGATCGACGAGACGGTTGATGCTGTCGGCACACGAGGGCAAGCAATGGCGGTTGCCGAAGCTTCTGACGTCGATCCCAAGGACAACTGGAAGCGGCGCGAGGGTTACCTGTCAGCCGAAGCGATCAACGCATTGTCGGAGCAATACAGTGGCCGCGGCGTGGCAAGTTTTGGACTGTATGAATCGACCGTCTTTACCTGGCGACCGGACATTCGCCGCGCAGTCCGTGCGGCCGGGTGGAAGTACGATCCGAAGAAAACGACCGCCCCCTGAAGGCAGCGATTTGAGGATAGCAAAACTGCAAAGTAGCAAATGCCTCGCTGTCTGACGCGTTTTGTGGACGCTTGCGCCATCTACTCTTGCACCGGAGGCGGCTCGCTGAGCTGGGTGAGCATGACTTGCGGGTTGTTCGTTGGGAGTTGGCAGATCCGATTCCGGCACACGTACGCTGTCGCCTTGCCGTCGATTTGGACGTAGGGCTTCGTAGGAGGTGCGACCTCGGGCAACAGTTTCGCGTGGGTTGGCTACCTACCTGTGACGTGACAAAACGTATTATTGCGTCCAGCCGATGATATCATTCCGATCGCTGTGGATGTCCGTCAGCGAGCGCTTTACCGGCATCAGCCAGCGTATGAAGCTCTTTGGTTTGATGACCGTGTCTTTTCGAGACGTCCATCGTTTCGCCAGGGTCGGCTTGAAGATCAAATAACGCTTGTGGTCTAGACACCTTCATGACGGCACCTCGCTTGCCACCGTTGCCGACTCCGTTCGGATCGGGAGTTTGGTGATCGATATGTTCGAGCTGTAACTTCCATCGTCCGCTACGAACGGCGCGCAACTCACGCTTCCAGAAAAAGAAGAATGGTTTGTCTGGCACCTTAGCTTCGTCCTGCTGCAACAACCAAGGACTGACGTCACGTCCGTCAATTTTTGACTTGTCGATCGTTGTTCCTACGAGGGCCAGCAACGTTGGAGTGAGGTCCAAAGCGGTGACCAGTTTTCGGCACTCCATGCCGGCCGAGATTCGACCTGGCCAGCGGATGATCATAGGCACGCGCATGCCGCCCTCGAGTGTCTGCTTCTTTCCACCGGCAAATGATCCCGCCGAGCCACCGTGATTGCCGAAGATCAACCAAGGACCATTGTCCGATGTAAACATGACGATAGTCCGCTCGTCAATCTTGGCTCGCTTGAGCGCGGCGACAATCTCACCGACAGACCAGTCGATCTCAGCAACCACATCACCATAAAGACCTCGTCTTGTGCCGCCGGCGAATTCTTTGCTTGCGAAGATGGGTGTATGCGGCATGTTGTGTGGTAAGTACAGGAAGAACGGTCCGTCCTTTTTCCGCTGAATAAAGTCAACTGCGCGTCGAGTGTAACGCCTGGTCAGTTGCGTCTGATCGGGATTCACCTCGATGACGGTTTCGTTCTCAACCAGTTCCACGCCAGCCTTGCCGGCGCGGCGTTCCTCGAGAGTGGGACGCCCCTTGCCCATGTCATTCGAACCTACCGTGCCGAACCATTCGTCGAAACCTTGCCTCAGCGGCCAAACATCTGGCGTGTTTCCCAGGTGCCACTTACCAATAATCGCCGTTGCATAACCCAATTTCTTGAATCGTTCCGCAAGCGTCTCTTCCGCAAGCGGAAGTGATGTTTTCGAGTTGGCGCTGATCACGCCCGTGACGCCTGTGCGAACTGGATAACGTCCCGTCAAAAGCGCGGCGCGCGATGCCGAGCAGACCGAGGCGGCCACGTAGAAGTCAGTGAATCGCATCCCCTCCGCTGACATGCGGTCGATGCGAGGCGTCCCGAATTCGGTTGCCCCATAACAACCGAGGTCGCCATATCCTAGATCATCGGTGAAAATAACGATGACGTTCGGACGCACCTGCTCCGCCGATCGCGCTCTGTCGCGCAAAATGCCGAGAAGGGAAAGCGCAAGAATCGGTAATAGGAATCTCATCTCTTGGTTCGACTTGGCGATGTTATTCTGTTGTATTATTTCAAGTGCTCGTCGAGAAATGAGTATATCTGCGCGATGACCTTTGGGTCGGGAATGTACATGTGGGGCATGTCGTTTTGAATAACAAGACGATGCTTCAGTCCGATTTCTTTGCACTGGGCAGCGAGTCGTTTCATTTGAGCCACACGGAACTTCTTGTCCAACTCACCCACACATAGAAATGCTGGCGGATCATCAGGCGTTACGTAAGCACAAGTACTGTTGATCCGCATTTCTTCGACGGTCTCCTGGTTCAGTGTTCGTTCAGCCGCTTCACGCTTTGCTCGTCCCACTTCATCGAGATAGCCGTCTTCGATGAGAAACTCTTTCGCGTGTTGGCCAGCGGATAAAAGAGCGACTTGAAAACGATCCGAGTGATCGGCGTGCGGTCCTGGATCCTTCTCTCGTTGTCCGTCGTTAATGAAAGCTGCCTTCGCAGCGCGACTCGATCCTTTGGAATGTCCAGTGATTCCAAGCTTCCCAGAGAGGTTCCACCTCTCGGCGTTCGCTCGCAGCAATCGGGCGGCGCGCTTTTCCGGAAACACATCGCCTTTTGGCGAAACCTTGGCACCGCCGTTGTAGTCCATAATGGCTCCGGCGTATCCGGTCGTAAGCAATCCGTAGATATAATAGGCGCGCTGGTTGATCCATTTGCCAGGATCCTTCGTCGATGTGATCTGTAACACTAAAGGAACTGGGGCGCTCTCACCCGATGGATAAATGACATCCATCTCGACCGGTCGGCCCGGAATTTCGCATACCCTGACCTTGCGTTCGATTGTGTGCCCGGCAGGTATGATGTAAATCCAATCACGATCAACCGGTAGTTCGCGTGTGTTGTAAAGATAGCCATACCAATCGTCGATTTCCGGAAGCAGTTGAGGTGCGGCCGCGCGGGCATCCCCTTTATAGTTCGCCTCGATCACAGCCATGTCTTGGTCAAGAAAACCATTGATCAGTGTTGAATCATCGACCTTTCCAACTCTTGGTGAGGCTAGGTTCTTTAAGTAAACCACCGCCGCGTTACGCCTAGTCGCCGAGTCAGGAATGTGTACGCGGCAAGAGATGGATTTTCCCAGGAGCGAGCTTTTCCATTTGCCGGAGAGTGAACCGTCTTCATTTTTCCTGGTGATCAGTTTAGAAGCCGGTGGACGATCCTGTGCTAGACGCGGGCCCTTGCGATCAACCGCAGGTCTTTCAACTGCTCTTCGTTTCTCCTGAGGCTGCCCCACTGAAATCAGAGTTAGGACGAGGCCCATGATTAGTAGGTGTCTCACAAGTGAGCTCCTGTTGAGCGCAGCGTAAGAATTGGGATTTGGAATTGGGCGAGGATTCGCCCAAGTTGCAGCAAACATCTTACGATTCCAAAAAGTCTGATTCAAATGTATATACCGCTATCACGTCACTCCCGCACTTTTGAAATGTAATCACTCCAACTCCAAACTGAATCAACTCCGACATGGTAGAATCACGGCATTGAAACGCAATCCTCTCATTATCCCATGCAGAAACTTGGTGTCGAGGACGCAAGCCGCCCTTCCACACCGTCAGGGTACGATCAATGAGCGCACTAACTCGCTGCGTTGTCACGCCACTGGCTCTTCTCATGTTGGGTGTGAATGGCTGGGATTTTGAGAAGCAAGACCTTGAGACTCAGAAAAGGCGCCGGGCTTTTTTCAAAAAAGGCCCGTATGCAGTCGGCCTGATGAAGGCCGCGCTGGGCGAGATGTCGAAGGTGCGCGGAACGACGCCGCTCGTCTATTTCACCTCAGAGTCGGCATACGACTGCATCTATTCCTTCGATCTGCCGGCACCCATCGAGATCGGCGAGCAGGCCGACCGGATTGCGTTTACCAGCAAGGGCAAATCATACGAAGCGGAGAGAACGCTTCGATTGGTGATTTCCGCCCATGATGGTGTCACGCTCAGCGAGCACTACGAGTTTCCAGCGGATGGTGACGGGCTCCCTCTTTCCTACGTCAAACTCTCGACCGCGCGTTTTCTTGACGCGGACATATTCCAGATGAAGGACGAGGAAATCGACCGCATGACCTTTAACGGGCATACGGCGACAGTTGACAGTGTTACGGAACGGTTTGACCAAGAAACCATCAGAACGATGTTTACGCCTCAGAGAGGATTTGCGCCCAATTGGGTCATGCGCACTGAGGAGGGGCTCAGGGTGATTTGGCAGATCAGCCTGGAGACGGAGGGTGTCAGTGGGACCTATGCGCCGCATGCGAGGCTCCTGGCGCCCGGGCCTGGAGGGAACCACTCTAAGTTCTATAACGCTCTCAGCAGTTTCACAAAAGGCGGCAAGGCACACTTTGAATTCAAGCTGCGAGTTGCGCCCGAAGACGGATTTCCGCGCAAGATCAAGCCTACAGTATCGACCACGCTCTTCGATACGCATGCACATATTAAACGAGGACATTTTCTACTGGCCGCGGCATAAGTAGCGGGTCTGGGGGTCGCACCCGACAATTCAGGCTTATGAGACCCGAACGAGCACTGGCCCACCCGCATCGTTTCAAGTTGCAGGTCTCGGTATCGAGCCGAGCACATCAGCCTCATGAAAGCCGATTGGACACCTGTCGCACCTGCAATGTTGTAGTAGCCAAGGCGAGAGTCGAACTCGCATGCCCTCGCGGGCACGACGTTCTGAGCGTCGCGCGTATACCGGTTCCGCCACTTGGCTAAATCAGCAGCTTGTGGGTGTGATCGCCGAGTCGATCCCCGGTGCTTGCTACCGCAACGATTTAGACACATATGGTATCCTTCTCGCCGTACTCGGATTGGTGCTCTTCATCATTGAATGGTGGTCAACACGCTCTGCCGGCAATGATGAATTGAAGAAGTAGCCATCGTGCCATGCCGTCACTTCGGCGACTTGCGTTTTCGAGGACGCAGGTCAACGACGCTAGTTTTCGGCTTAGGGATGATCTCGGTGTTTTCCTTGTACTGCATCGGGCCTAGCTTTGCCGTGATGCTAACGAAGACGTAAGTGTCATCGTCGTGAATGCTCTCTGCCTTACCAACGGGCTTCAAGATGCGACGACAATGGCCTTGCTTGGCCAGCGGCGGTGTCTTCTTTGGTCGAACAGTGCCGGATGTTTCGACGATGTACTCATTCGTTCCGTTTGGCTTCGAGGGAATTGAAATCATGGCACGTCGCACGATCAAGTCGCGGTCTAGTTCTAACTCGAACGTCGACTTGTCCTCGTCTAGCAATTGGATTTTTCCAGTGACGACCAAGTGATCATCTTTCACCTTCATGGAATCAATCGATTTCATCCACTTGGCGAAGCCGTATCCGCAGGTCCATTCCATCGACCGTTGATACATCCGCAAGACTCCGTAAAGGCGCGGTTCGCCGTGGATGTGCATGGTGTTGTGATTGGGATTGTAATCCCGCTCCGTGCCACCCGCCGAACTCCAGCGGAGCCCCTTGTTCGGTTGTGTTCCGTACCCAGAATGCTTTCTCTGTTCGAGGTCGCCGACAACATCGAGCGTCATTTCCGGCTCGCGAACGGTGAGTCGATAACGCACTCGGTGCGGCTGATCATACGGCTCAGGAATCTCTTCGGATGGCGGATCGGGTGTATCCGGCATCCCAAATTTCGCGTTATGAAATCGACGCTGCGCCAATTCAGCGCGAGCATCGACGCGTTCAATCCAGCGTTTTTCAACTTCGAGCGTCCGATAGTCAAGTTCCGCATCCCGCTTTTTCAAGGTCTTCAACAATTCCACGGAATCGGAAGGCGGCCACTCCTGCTCGTGTTGCTTTGTCGCCGATATCTGTTGGGCGACACTCATCGACGCGCACGCCATCACAACCGCAACTTGCACAACGAAAAGTGCTTTGATTTGTCTCAACATGATTCGTCCTCAAACTGAAGCATCCGCAACGACCAATAAGACGAAGCACAACGATTCAGAGTTTTGAAAAACTTGCCGACCATTTTATGATAGGTTGTTACGTTAACAGGTTACAATGCATGCTCCATCGATCCACATCTTCATGCGACATACGTATCGCGATCAAGTCTTAGCTGGACAGTTCTAATTCTCGCACCAGCTCCTCAAGTCGCCTTCGCCATGGTTCAAATCGAGTGACGGCAACACGCCGGTTTGCCAAGTACACCGACGCGAAGAAAGCCAAGGCAATCGCGACGTACGAAATTTCAAACACTGAAACACCATCCTTGAACATTTCTTCGTACACCACCACGCCCCATCCGATCGCTCCGGGAAGCAAATACCACCACAAGATGTTGTGATAGAGCCACTCTCGATGTTTGACTTGCGAGACCGCGCGTTGAAGCTCGTCCTTCTCCGTATCGCTAGAGGCAGACTGCCTGAGCCGCTGCCGGACAATCGTTACGGGCAGGAAGACACCAAAGCCAAGACACAAGAAGGTCGCCATAAACAAGGCAAACTTGCAAACAATTTGGACGAAACGTGTTTCTATCAGAATATGATCCTCATTTAGATGCCGAATTGCCTCACGAACGAAGCCGTACAAGATACAAATAAGGGAACGCCGTATGTCCCTAAATCGTCTATCATGGTTGGACAGTCTGAAGTCGTCCCTTGAAATCCGCCGCCGCGAGAGTGTCAACTGAACTAACGGAGATTTGCAATGCGAGAACAGCGCATCGAGGCCGTAGTAGTTCCCCATTCTATGCGCAGCGTGAGGCGTTTGTGGATATCTCGGAATGGT
>CAYFJO010000430.1:0-9312 GCA_964343305.1 uncultured Pirellulaceae bacterium
CGGGACGGCCCGGAGGGTGCTTCGCACAAAGGTACCTGACCCCTTTTTGAACCATGCCAAGAAAACGAGACGAAGCCATGATCCTTTACGAGGAACAACAGAGCAAAAACGATCGCGTCTTGATTGTGGACGACAATCCGTCCATTCATGAAGACTTTCGTAAAGTGCTGGGACAGCGATCCAATGACGAAGAAAGCCTTGATGACGTCGAGGCGGAATTGTTTGGTGAACGACACGAGACGTTTCGCAGCATTTCGTTCGAAATCGATTCGGCGTTTCAAGGCGAAGAAGGCATCGACAAGGTTCGCACGGCGAAGACCGAGGGCCGCCCTTATGCGTTGGCCTACGTCGATGTTCGCATGCCGCCCGGTCTCGATGGAATCGAAACGACACAGAAGATCTGGCAGATCGATCCACAGATTCAAATTGTGATTTGTACGGCATTTTCCGATTATACGATCAGCGAAATTTTGGAACTGTTTGGGCCCACCGATCAACTGTTGATCTTGAAAAAACCCTACGACCTGGCCGAGGTAACCTTGATGACGGTCGCCATGGTCGAGAAATGGAACCTAGCCCGCGAGTGGAAGACATTGGTCGCGTACAAGTCGGAGTGCCTCGACGATGCCAACCGCGTGTTGACGATCATTCAATCTTGCCAGGAAGAATTACAATCGGCCCACAATGAATTGAAAGACGAAGCGGATGTGTTGTGCGACCGGTTGCAAAAACGGACGGCCGAAATTCTCGGCACGCGCGACGTCGCCGTCATGGCGCTGGCCCAACTGGCCGAATCGCGTGATCCGGAAACCGGCGAACATCTCGATCGCATGCGGGCCTATTCCCAAATCCTGGCGGAATATCTGTATGAGAACGGTCCGTACACGCATTTAATTAACGAACGGTTTCTGGAGGATTTCTATCGGTCCACGCCTTTGCACGACATTGGTAAAGTCGGGATTCCCGACGAGATCTTGTTGAAACCGGGCAAATTAACGCCGGCCGAATTTGAAATCATGAAAACGCACACGTTGCTCGGTGCCCAGGCGTTGCAGGCCACGGTCAAGAAATCCAATTACGGCGGGTTCCTCAACATGGCCATCGAAATAGCCCGATCGCATCACGAAAAGTTCAACGGCACGGGATATCCCGATCGCTTGTGCAATTTGCGAATTCCGCTGTCCGCGCGGATTGTCGCCGTGGCGGATGTGTTTGACGCGTTGACGTCCAAGAGGGTTTATAAGGACGCGATGGATCCGGCGAAAGCTCGCAAAATCATCGAGGAAGAAGAAGGCGAGCATTTCGATCCCGTGGTGGTGGCGGCGTTTCGCGCTTGTTTCGACGATTTCCTGGCGGCCAAGACGAACATCGAATCGCCGAGCGACATAGGCGGTGCGTCAACCAATGTATTGGGGCTGGCCTATGCCCGGCAATTTGCCAACTCCGCTGTGACGAAAGCATGAAACACGAACCGATTACAAACCGACGAATTCTCATTGTCGACGATCAAGAGATGATCCACGCCGACTTTCGCAAGATCCTCGGCGTGACGCGCGCGGCTCATTCGACGTTGGAGGTGGACGAGGCGTTGCTGTTTGGCGAGCCGCCGTCGACCGCGATCGGTTCCACGGCCGGTTATGAGATCGATTCCGCTTTTCAAGGACAAGAGGGCGTCGCGCTCGTTGAGCAGTCCATCGCAGCCGGCAATCCTTACGCGGTCGCATTCATCGACGTCCGTATGCCGCCGGGCTGGGACGGCGTGGAAACGACCGAAAGAATCTGGGAAGTCGATCCGGACCTGCAAGTGGTGATGTGTACGGCGCAATCCAACTATACGTGGGAGCAAACCGCCGACCGGCTCGGACGCACCGATCGTTTGCTGATTCTCAAAAAGCCATTCGACGCCTTTACCGTCCGGCAGTTTGCCGCGTCGTTGACAAAAAAGTGGTGCCTGGTTCGCGAGTTGAACGAACAGCTCAATCGATTCCGGGCACAAATCGAGCAAACGCGCCGGATCATCGACACGTCCAATGACGCGTTCGTTTCGTTCGACGAAGACGATCACATCATCGAGTGGAGCCGTCGAGCGGAGTTGTTGTTCGGACGCACGAGAGACCAGGTACTCGATCGGCCATTGACCAGTTATCTGTTGCCGCTGTCCGCCCAGGACGAGAGCTTGGATGCTTTAAAACGCGAACTTGTCGCCACCGATGAAGGCCGCCGATGCCACATGTCCGCGCGTCGCCACGATGGCGGGCAGTTCGTCGTGGAACTCTCGTTGTCGTACATGCAACTTGACGAATCGCTGGTGTTCACTGCGTTCATTCATGACGTCTCCGAAAAGGAGAGGCAGCAAAAGCAAGCACTGCACGCGCAGAAGATGCAATCGGTCGGAATCCTGGCGGCGGGAATCGCTAAGGGAATCGATTCGCGGACGCGCGAGATCGAACAGCAACTGGGCGAGATGTTGGCCGCAATGGAGGGCCTCGAACTGATCCAGCAATGTTGCTGTGCGTTGGTCGCCGCTTGCGAACAACCGGCGGTCGACCACGAGGCAATCGAAACCGCTGGCGAACAACTCGCCGATCCACGTCTGGATTTCATTCGATCGCGGGGACGGCAGTCTGCCGAGCAGACATTGTGTCAGGTGAACGAAATCGCCAACATCGTGGGAGCCTTACAGGAGTTCGCACATCCTGGTGGCGATGAAGCGGCAGCGATCGACTTGAACCATGTGGTGGCCAGTATGGTTTCCATCTGTCAGGGCAATTGGAAAGAAAGCGTCGAGTTTGAACTTAACCTCGATTTTGAACTACCGCTTTTGATTTGCCGTCCCGTGGAATTGAATCAAGCCATCCTGTACTTGATTCTCAATGCCACCGAGGCGGTTGCGAAACACCAGCCGAGCGCAACGGGCCGCAACATTTTGATCACAACCCACCGGGACGGCGACTCGATTGTCCTGCGAATTAGTGACGACGGCCCCCAGTTCACCGAGGAAGTCCGCCGGCATTTGTTCACGCGGACGTTGCCGGCGGATTGCTCACCTGGCCGCTCGACGCAGGGACTTGCGCCGGTCGCCTCCATCATCGTCGATCGGCACAAGGGCAGCATCACTTATGAGACCGACGCGCCCCATTCGTCGACCATCAACATTCGGCTTCCACTGCTGATCGACGCAACCCTTCCATCAGCCCGCACAAACAAGCCTAGTTACCCGGAGAGCATGCAAATGAAGACACACATCCTGTTTGTCGACGACGACGAGAATGTTTTAAACGGATTGCGCCGCTCGCTTCGTAGCTGGAGCGATCAATGGGAAACGCATTTTGTGACCAGCGGACGCGAAGCACTCGACCACGCGGACCGCCAGGCGCCGGATGTCATCGTGTCAGATTATCAAATGCCCGACATGAACGGGGCCCAACTACTCGGTCAAATCCAAACGCGGTTTCCTAACACGATTCGAATCATCGTCTCCGACCATGTCAGCGACGAGGCATTGTTCAACTCGGTGAGCTGGGCACATCAGTTCTTGACCAAGCCCTACAACGTTGACACGTTGCAAAACGCGGTCAACCGGGCGTGCTCGTTGCGGGTGCAATTGAACGACGAAGCGTTGCAACAAATCGTCAATCAAATCACAGCGCTGCCGAGTTTGCCGCACCTGTACCAGCAAGTTGTCGAAGAGTTGAAATCGGAAGACACGTCGCTGGAACGCATCGGCGGGATCATTTCGCAAGACGTGGCCATGACGGCCAAAATCTTGCAGCTCGTCAACTCATCATTCTTCGGGCTGGCCCAAACGGTTCATGATCCGGCCCAGGCGGCCGCATTGATCGGTCTGAAAATGCTCAAGCCGCTGGTCTTGGTCGTGGGCATCTTTGAACAGTTCCGCGAGATCGATGGTTTTGGCTTTTCGCTCGACGCGTTGCTCGATCACAGCGTTGCCGTGGGAACCAAGGCTCGTGATATCCTGCGACAGCGCGATTTTCGTTCGCCGATGGTGGAAGACGGATTTGTCGGGGGAATGCTGCACGATGTGGGCAAACTAGTGCTGGCAGCAAATTGTCGCCAGCAGTATCGTGAGGCGCTGTCGATGGCCCGCGACCAATCGATTCCATTACACGTTGCTGAGCAACAGATTCTTGGGACGACGCACGCACAGGTGGGCGGATATCTGTTGGGTCTGTGGAAGTTCTCGGATTTGGTGATCGAAGCGGTGACATTTCATCACCTGCCCAGCGCGTCCGCAAATTTCTCGTTCTCGCCACTGACCGGCGTGCACCTGGCCGACGCGATCTGCCACTCCGATGACACGCCAAATTCGGGACCGTCCAGCGAGTTGGTCGACCTGGAATATCTGTCGCGAGTTGGCGTGGCCGTCGAGTGTGTGTCTGAAGCCGCGGAGCTGGTGGGGGTTGGAAGCCACCACGTTGGCTGCCGTGGTTAGAACCGGAAGAATCAGCACAATCGGACAATTCATGATAGTTGAATCAGCCGTTTTATACATTCATTGCGGACAGCGGTCACGGATTCCGATAACGATGATACCCGGTCAGCAGCTTGATGGCGGGGAGACTCCAATTCAAGGGGCAGCCGGGCAGACTGCAGCGAACATTCTGGGCCGAGCCGCTCATGACGAAGGGGCAGATCATGGATGTTCGCGCGCGAATAGGGACAATTCTCCTCGCCTGTCTAACGATCTCGTGTTCCAACGTTTACGGACAGGATGCACCGGCCGTCCGATATGTCGTTGACGATGAATCGCCATCCGTGGAAAGTGACGTTGAGCTTGACGATGATCCGTTGGCGGACCTCGATGCGTTGTTGGATCAAGACATCACGTCCTTGCGGCGAACGTCGGTTGCTCCCGCGTTGAACGTCGAAGTGACCACTGTCTCTCGGCAACGAAGCACCGTGGGCCGGTCCGCGGCGGCGGTGTACGTCATCAACCAGGAGATGATTCGCCGCAGCGGCGCGCGGAGTGTCCCCGAATTGCTTCGCCAGGTGCCGGGACTTCACGTAGCACGAATCGACGCCAACAAATGGGTCGTCAGCTCGCGTGGTTTCAGCAGCCGTTTCTCCAACAAGTTATTGGTCCAGATCGACGGACGCACGGTCTACACACCGCTGTTCGCCGGGGTCTTTTGGGACGTGCAAGATTTATTATTAGACGATATCGAACGGATCGAAGTGATCCGCGGTCCCGGTGCGACCGTTTGGGGGGCCAACGCGGTCAATGGCGTGATCAATGTCATCACGAAGAGCGCCGCTGATACAAGAGGCGCGTATGTCGAGGCCGGCGGTGGCAGCGAAGAGCAAGGGTTCGTCGGCGGCCGCCTCGGCGGCAGAACACAGCGCGGCGTGGATTGGCGAGTATCCGGCAAGTGGTTCGACCGCGATTCACAAGCGGGACCTGCTGCCGGATTCGAGAACGACAATTGGACTCAAGGGCGCGTGGGAGTTCGCACCGATTGGAGTCCTGACGATTTTGACCATTTCACTTTTCAAGGCGATTTCTACCAAGGCTCCAATGGTCTCGGGGGCACGCAAGGATTCGTGGGTGCCTATGCGATCAGGGAACCCGTCTCGGGCGGCAACCTGCTCTGGAGATGGACCCGTACCTATGACGAGACTTCGGACATGTCCCTGCAAACGTATTACGATCGCACGCATCGGCGGACGTTGGGATTTGAACAGAATATCAACATTTTCGATGTGGATTTCCAACGTCGAATTGCGTTAAACCGCCGCCACAGATTGATTTGGGGATTGGGCTATCGGCGAATCTGGGACAACTTTCCCAAGTCGTTCGCGACGTCGTCTTTCATCACGATGACGCCTTCCGTAAAAACCACGGAACTGTTCTCGGCGTTCATCCAGGACGAAATGACGCTGATCCCCGACACGTTGATCTTCACGGTCGGCACCAAAATGTCGGACAACGCATTCACGGACTTTGAAATCCAACCGACGGCACGAATGGTCTACTTGCCGAACGATCGCAGTGCCTGGTGGGTTTCCGTCTCTCGCGCAGTGCGCACGCCGTCGCGAATCGAACACGATGGCGCAGTTGCCGTGGGACCACTTGTCCCTCCCGGCGTGCCGGCCATCGCTTTGTTCGGCAATTCACGTGTGCAATCCGAAAACCTGATGGCTTACGAAATGGGCTACCGTCGTCAACCCGCCGACTGGTTTTCGTGGGACTGCGCATTCTTTTTCAATAAATATGACGACATTATCACCTTCTCGCCGTTTATGGGCTTCCCGCTAACGGGCAGCTTCATCAATCGCGGCAACGGGGAGAGCTATGGATGCGAGGTATCCGCCCAAGTTCAGATGATCGAGGGGTGGCGAATTTCGGCATGGTATTCCTTCCTCAAGTTGCACTTCTCCAATCCGATGACCAATGGTGAAACGCCCCAGCATCAAGCGTTTCTGCGATCGTCGTTTGATGTGACAAACAATTTGGATCTCGATGTGACGACGCGATATGTCGACTTTGTTCCTGCCCTTTTGACGCCTGGTGGCACGATCCCGATCCCGTCCTATTTTGCGATGGACATCCGCCTGGCGTGGCGACCCAATGACCAGGTCGAGTTGTCGGTCGTCGGACAGAATCTGCTTGACTCGCGACACTTGGAATACGGCGGCAACGTCTTTTCGGGGGACGTCGCAACTCAGGCCCAGCGCGGTGTCTACGGCATGTTGACCGTTGGCTATTGAATTTGACGCGGGTAGAACACGTGCGACTTTCGACAACAGATCAAATGTCCGATTCCCAGCATCGAACGATGTTGCGCGGAACAATTCGCGCGCTGATCGTCATCGGGATTCTCATGGCGCTGACCAAAGTGTCAATCGTTCACGCGCAAAGTGCCCATCCGCGGATCACCCCTGAGTACAAATTGAAGGTCGCGTATCTTTTCAATTTCACCCGCTACGTCCAATGGCCTGCGACCGCGTTTGAAGATTTCGACACGCCGTTTCGCATCGGAGTCATTGGCCGCGACCCGTTTGGCGCGGCACTCGATCATGTTGCCAAACTGAAGAAAGCCCAAAACCGCAGAATCGTTGTCCAGCGGTTTCGGTCGGTAAAAGAATATCGACCGTGCCAGATCGTGTTTGTTTCCAAGCATGTCCGCCCGGCCGAGTTGGCGGCGATTCTCAAGCAAACGCGACAACAGCCGGCGCTGGTCGTTTGCGAATCGAGCGGCTTGGCGCGACGCGGAGCAACGGTCAATTTCTTTCTCGACGTCGATGGGACGATCGGATTCGAAATCAACGTCGATGCGGCCCAGCGCAACAAACTGCGAATCAACGCACGGTTACTGAAGCTGGCCAGAGTCGTACGCGACGAGAGTCCGTCGAAGGAGAGATAAACGTGCGTTTCATCCGAGACCTGTCGATCAAAGGAAAACTGCTGCTGTTCGCGGCGCGGGCCAGTGCCGTGGCGTTGGTCGTTTCCTGTCTCGCCTTTGTCACCAACGACGTCCTGATGATGCGGCAATCAAAGGTCAAGCAGCTCACGACGTTGGCCGAAGTACTCGCTTCGAACAGTTCGGCGGCCTTGTCATTCTTCCAGGCGGATGCCGCGGAAGAACTGCTGGGCTCAATGCGTGAACATCGTACGATTGCCTACGCTTGCCTGTTCGACGGCGACGGCCAGTTGTTTGCCTCCTATTTCAATGACCAGCATGCCGACTTTGTGCCCCAATACCGCACGGAGCTTGGACATCAATTCACCAGTGACGGCTATCTCGACTTGCGACTGCCCGTGGTGGAACAAGATCAGGAAATCGGCAGCATTTACATTCGCGCCACGATGTCCGACGTGTATGGGCAAATCTGGTGGCAAATCGGTTCCGCCTTCATGGTTTTGTGTGTCGCACTGTTGGCCGCCATCGGTTTGTCGATGCAATTGCAACGTTCGATTTCCAATCCGATTCTGCGTCTCGCCGAAACGGCCAAGTTCATCTCTGAAAAGGACGACTATTCGGTGCGCGTCGAAAAATCGAACGACGACGAAATCGGACAGCTTTACGACCAATTCAATCTGATGTTGGACCGCATTGAGATTGCTCACAACGCACTGCACGAAACGCACGCCGAGTTGGTTGACACGAACGACCGCCTGGAAGACCGTGTGCGGCAGCGAACGGAAGAGCTTTCGCTGGCCAACCGCCAATTGAAAAACGAAATCGTCGAACGCGAAAAAGCCAACGAGGAACTTCAAGAGACCCAGGACCAGTTGGTCGAAACGTCGCGCAAAGCGGGCATGGCCGAGCTGGCAAACGGCGTGCTGCACAACGTGGGCAACGTCTTGAACAGCGTCAATGTTTCCGCGTCGTTGGTTCAAGAGCGAATTCGAGAACTGCGAATCAGCGGGCTATCGAAAACCATTCAGTTGATGCAAGAAAACGGCAGGCATCTCGGCCAGTTCTTTACCGAGGACGAACGAGGAAAGCGGCTGCCCGAATACCTGGAAAAACTGGCGCAGCAATTGGAATCGGATCGCGAGGAAACGCTCGATGAAATCGACTCGTTGTCCAGGAACGTGGAACACATCAAGGAAATCGTCCGGGCCCAGCAATCTTATGCGGGAATTGCCGGCGTCCGCGAGGCCTGCGACGCGGCTCAATTGATGGATGATGCACTGACATTCGTCAGCGGTTTGGTCCAACGTAACCACATCGAGATTCAGCGAGAATATGGTGACGCGCCGCCGATCGAGACCGAGAAATCAAAGTTGCTGCAAATCCTGGTCAACTTGATTAAGAACGCGATCGAAGCCCTGGCCGAAAGCAATCGTGGAGACACGAAGATCACCCTCCGCGTGTCGACGACAGACGACGATCACGTGTTACTTTCCGTCGTCGACAATGGCATGGGAATTCCGAAAGAGAAACTGACGCGAATTTTCTCACACGGTTTCACAACAAAAAAACACGGCCACGGTTTTGGCCTGCATCGTTCGGCAAATGCGGCGACGGAAATGAAAGGGTCGCTGACCGCAAAAAGCGACGGCCTCGGCCAAGGAGCAACGTTCTCGGTATCGATGCCCGTCGCCAGAACGATGGTGTCCGTCTGACAACACTCTCAACCTGTTGTTCATGTCGTGCCAGAAAACTTAGCTTGGTCCCAGAGGCTCGGGCTCGTCGATTTGCACCATCCGTTCAATCTCGGTAGTCTTCAAGCCAAGTGCCATGGGTCGCGCGATGTCTGGCAGCGCAACGACGTCGTACAACTCCGATACCATGCCATCCAATCGCACGGTGTGAACGACGTGGCCCGTGTTGATGTCGATGA
>CAYFJO010000431.1:0-9294 GCA_964343305.1 uncultured Pirellulaceae bacterium
CCAAATGCCCATGCGGCGAAGTGTTGCGTGACGAGCGCGCCAACGACAAGGGAAGCACAGTAGAAACTACCATGTTCAACTCACTAAAGAAACTGACGACCGATTTTGTCCATCGCTCGCTTTCACCGCGACGGGTCAACGTCTTTGCTTTGGCACTGCTCCCACTTTACGGAGCCATCCTGTACGCCGCCTTTTGGTTCCGTTTTGACGGCTTACTCGGCGAATTGGAATGGATGTGGTTCGCGTCGTCCGTCGGCTGGATCGTTCTGATTAAAGCGTTTGTCTTTGCCTGGCTGCGTGCCTACCGAGGTTGGAGCCGTTACGTCACGTTTCACGACTTGATCGTGCTCGTCAAGTGTGCCACGGTCAGCTCCGTCTTGCTGGTGTTGATCGACTATTTCTTTTGGCCCTCCATGTCGATGCCGCGCAGCGTGCTGCTGATGGATTGGGCGATCACCATTCTGTCGGTCGGGTCGCTGCGCAGCGTGTCGCGACTGCTGAAAGAACGAGTCTTGGTGCGGGCTTTTTCGCGGGCCAAGGACGACGTGTTCATCGTGGGCACCGACAACTCGGGCGAGGCGCTGTTGAGAGCGATCCGCCGCAGTTCCCAAATGGACTATCACGTCGTCGGATTCATTGCCACTCAGTCAAACGGTGTCGAAGCACATGTGGATGGCGTGCCTGTGGTGGGCAACTTGGATGCGACGTGTGCGTTGGCAAAGAAACATCATGTCTCGGAAGTTTTGATCACGCACGGCAACTTGTCCGGCAAACAGGTCCGCGAGCTGGTCGAAGACGCAAGTACCTACAACGTCAATGTCAAAGTGCTGCCCAGTTACGAACAGCTTTTGGACGGCAAAGTCGATTTACAACCCCGGCAAGTATCGATCGAAGATGTGTTGCAGCGTGATCCCGTGAGTCTGGACCAAGGTGAACTCCATCGCTGGCTGGACGACCAGGTGTTGCTGGTGACTGGCAGCGCGGGCAGCATCGGATCGGAAATCTGCCGCCAACTGCTGCAGTTTTCGCCGCGAAAGCTGGTGCTGGTCGATCGTTCGGAAAATGGCCAGTTTTTCCTCGAACGAGAACTCCGCCGGCTGTCACCCGACACCGAATTCGAATTCTGCATGGCCAGCATCGACGATGACCAGCGCATGCGTTGGGTTTTTGAACAACACCAGCCCAACATCGTGTTCCACGCGGCGGCCTACAAACACGTGCCGTTGATGGAGTCAAATCCGGGTGAAGGCGTCAAGAACATTCCCGTGGCCACTCGCGTGCTGGCCGATTTGGCACACGAGTTTCAAATCAATTCGTTCGTCATGATCTCGACCGACAAGGCGGTGAATCCCACCAGCGTGATGGGCACATGCAAACGCGTGGCCGAGTTGTACATCCAGGCATTGGCTCAAGAGTCGCCGTGCCGTTTTGTCACCGTACGCTTCGGCAACGTACTCGATTCGGCGGGCAGCGTCGTGCCGATCTTCCGCGAACAAATCGCCCGCGGCGGCCCCGTCACGGTGACGCATCCCGAGATGCGACGATTCTTTATGACGATCCCCGAAGCATCTCAACTGGTGATTCAAGCCGGTGCGATGGGCGAAGGCGGCGAGATCTTTGTCCTCGACATGGGCCAACCCGTCAAAATCGTCGACCTGGCCAGCGACTTGATTCGGCTATCCGGCTTGCAAGTGGGCCGGGACATCGACATCCAGTTCTCCGGCATTCGCCCCGGCGAAAAACTGTTTGAAGAGTTGCACGTAGACGGCGAGCAACACAAGTCAACGTCGCATCCAAAGATCATGGTCGCCGAGGGCGAAACGCTCGACATCGACGTGGTCAGTGCACGAATCGACCTGCTGAGAGGAATCGCCAACGGTGCCCCGGAACTAGTAATCCAAGAACTGCGGGAGTTCATTCCCCAGTATCAACGTGCCGATCATCAAGGTCTCGATTCGACCAAGACGCTGCGCGACGCAGCATAACTGCGGTCCAAGTTAGGCGTACAATTGTTCACGAGCATTGCGGCTTGAACTTGATCCAACGGACTCCACACCGTCACTCCAGGTCGGTTCAACACGTGTGTATTAATTCGCCAATTCGCTCGGCCCGTGCGGGGAAAAAGGCGAACGTCTTTGCAAATCGTTTGGCGGATACAATTGCCAGCTAGTTGATGTCTTTGAACTTGAATCGCTTTTCCATCTTGTCCCGCGGCCAAACTTGGCCGTCGACTTCGACGTGTGGGTAGACGAAGAAATTCAGCGGCGGAGCGTTCTGTTTGGGAGTCAGCATCAGGTCGCGACCAACTGCAAACGTCACCCGATTTTCGGTCAGGTTTCCGAAATAGTACTTCTTCAACTTTGGATTCTTGTCGGCTTCCGAGATGTCGACGGGCACCCAGCCATGGTCGTTAACATGGAAGAATGCCCAACAGTGATAGCCGCCAACGTTGCCTTCGCCGCGTTTTTCCGGAAGCGGAAATCCAATTTCGAATCGCGCGGGCACACCTTGCGAACGTGTCATGGAAATAAACAGACTGTGAAAGTCTGTGCAATTGCCAAAGCGGCTGTCGCAAGCCCACGTGGCGTCGCCCGTTCCATAGCCAGGTTGTGACTTGTCGTACTTCATATGATCGTCGACTTTGTTGTAAAGCAGTTGACCAAGTCGCAGCGGATCGTCTTTTGGCAAGCGCAACTCCGCAAGCAATGCGACGGGTTTACCGCCGACGGGCACCTTCGAGCTGGCGGATAGAAAGAGCTGGCGTTGTCCATCCGTCAATTCCGTTCCAACCTTGGATTTCAATCCCCGCACTTCCGTCCGATGCACTCGATAGGTGACGGAGAAATCAATCATGCCCGACTTGGCCGGTTGGCAGGCAAAATAATGAATCCGATTGGCGTACTTCGACTCAACATCAATTCCTGACAGGGACGTCGGAAGCGATGAACTGATTCGTTTCACTTGCTGATGCTCGTTCGACGGAGGAATCGGAATCCACACGCGGACGTTCGCACCGGCTGGCAGCTCTTTGATCTTCGCTGCGTAAGTAAAATCGAAACTCCGTTGACTCGCTCTTGTCCCCGTTGAACTCTTCCCGGCGAGGACGTTGGAAGGATTGCCAACGATGGCGATCAGGAGTATCGTGACGGAGTTCCAAATTCGTTTTGAGAGCATGCTTTGACCTTCGTAAGAGGGCAAGGAGACACATTAATAATCATTATTGAATATGTTTATAACCATAAGAAATTGCAATGGAAAGTGATTGCCGCACGGATTTGCTGGATATGTTGGATCTCATCCAAGTCGTCACGACAACTGAGCAAAAAGCCGATGCGGAAAGAATTGGCCGGGCGCTCGTCGAGCGGCGGCTTGCCGCCTGTGTTCAGATTGGCGGCCCGATTGAGAGTTTTTATTGGTGGAAGGATCAGCTTGAATCCGCCGACGAATGGCTGTGCACCATCAAGACCCGCCACGACCTGTACGCAAAGGTGGAAAGTGCCATTCGAAAACTTCATCCCTACGACGAGCCAGAAATCCTTGCTGTGCCAGTGATTGCAGCAAGTGCTGGCTACATCCAGTGGCTCAACGCGCAACTCATTGGCGGCGAAGAGTAGTTCGTGTCATCGGACGGAAAAGGTGTAATCACGCGTCCATGAATGTGATTGCAATTTATTACAATCGTAATATAATCCATCCATATTCATCACCCAACGAGCCCAGGCAAGAGATGGTGAGGAAACGAAAGAACATTCGCTTATCAGGCGGCGAGATGGAACTGATGTCGATGCTGTGGGAAGAGTCACCAGTTACTATCTCCGAAGCACACGAGGCATTTTCCAGATATGGCGCGCCGGTTGGCTATCCAACGATGCAGACACGTCTCAATCGATTGGTAGACAAAGCGCTGGTACGGAAAACGAATGATCGACCGGCGAGGTATCAACCGACGGTGACAATGGATCAGGTGGCACTTGGTCATCTCGACCAATTGCTCGACAAGCTAGCGGGTGCAAGTGTGGCCCCCCTGGTTTGCCACTTGATTTCCGAAGGACCGCTGTCGGCGGATGAGATTGAGGAACTGAGAACACTGTTAAACAAAGCAGAGAGGTCTTCTTAAACGGGATCACACCATCGATGTATCAGGGATTGCCCCACCCACCGCTGAACATAACGCTTTGGTTCTCGTAGTACGTTTTGCTTGGTTTTGGGTAACTCGTCGATCGTGTTGTCTGTTGGTTCGCGATTCCAGCTTGTAACAGCTTTGTATCGATGCGCTTGACTTCACGCGTCCAGATTATTACATAGGTAATAGATCTGGAATAATGCAGGCCCGCCAAACCGAGTATCGATTTGGCGCGCACGATACAAAGATTGCAAATTTCGAAGAACTCGTGGACACCCAAAGCAGTCTAACAGTTACCTAGCAAAGTTTCTCGGAGTGTTGAGACTCGATCGCCAAGAATACGGTGGAACAAACGAACGGTTAAAGACGACATAGAAGTGGCCGGTGAGGCCCGCAGTCAACGAGTTTTCTCACCGGCCGGGTTTGCCATCGCCACGCTACTTTTGCGCGCCGACAACAAAAACAGTATACCCAAGGAAACGACAATGTTAACTGATAATTGCGGGCGCTTCTGATTTAATGGGGAAAAGGCGGAGTGATGAATTCATCAGCAAGTGTAGTGAGCGGGGAATGGAAACCAAACGGCGAGGGTTTTCCAGTCCACACCGACCTCAACAACCGATCGACGAATCCTATCAAGATGCCAAAACCGACCAGGGAAGAACTGCAAAGGCGGAACGAATTTGAGGAGTTGAAATGCCAACTTCGCGATGAGAAATTCGCGGATCAGATTCGAATGCCGATGGCGTATTGGACGTTGCCGAGTGACCGGGGACTTCCCTTTGCGTTACTCGACCGCACGGTCGCTGACTTGCTGGCGACGCCCTATGAGAACTTGGCGGCAACTCCGGGAATCGGAACCAAAAAGCTAGATGCGTTGCTGACGTTGCTGCATCGTGTTGGTGATGGAGATTCAGGAAGTTCAACGCCGACCTCGACCGACGGGAAGCAATCAGCGGAGCCTCAGCCGACGACCCCCTCAGCGCCGTTTGATCCCCACTCGGTTTCCGAGCAAGAATGGCGCGGTTGGCGTGACCTAGTCAACAAATACAAGGTCGGTAATGAGAAGCTTGGTCGGGTGGCCCCATCGCTGCGCCAACTTCCCTCGGTCTTGTGGCACAAGCCGCTCAGCACTTTCGTGGAACTCACGTTGCAAGACATTCGGCAATTGAAGTCGTTTGGTGAGAAGCGAGTTGCTGCGTTGCTGACCGTCTTTCATTCCGTGCGCGGAATCTTGTCCGCCTTCGAATCGCAAGATATCTTGCCGTCGCGCCTGCTGCCTAAGAATGTTTTTAGCGTCGAAGCTTGGATCAACCACTTGGCGCCCAGTGATCCGTCACCAACATGGGATGAGTTGCGCGAGCACGTATTGCTTCCGCTGGTCGATCAAATCCAAATTGACGCAACTCCCACGCACCATAAACTGCTTCAGTCGCGGCTCGGACTCGCGGGTCCCAAAACTTCGATTCGCGAACAGGCCCGTCAGCTCGGCTTGGCCCGTGCACGCATTTATCAACTGCTCGAAGATTGCAGCAACATCTTCGCGGTTCGTTGGCCCGAAGCCGCGGCAAATTTGGAGCGTCTGGCGGAACTCTATTCGGAATCGCCCGCTGATGATGAGCGCTTCGCGGCGATTGCGGCGATTCAAGAACTTGTGGGCTAACCGCGGCGGTGTTAGAAGCGAAGCTTGGCCACGTACGCTTCCCATTTTTTCTTAAACGCGTCCATGTCTCGCTCGCCAAGAATACGCTGCAACGTCGCGTACCCGGTGGGATCTGTCTTGGCGTTTTTCCTGAATTCTTCAAAGTACTTCACCAGCAGGTGTTTCTCCTGCAGGTAATAGCATAGATATCTCGCCTGCGAATAGTTGGTCCCCGGGTCTTCGTCATAGAACTCGCGCGTCGTCGTGCTGCATAGCGTTTTAAACGACGGCACGCGACCGTCGTTGATCGCGCCCTGCAATCCGCGCAAACGCCAGTTTGTTTTGCCCCAGATATGGCCGTTGTTGTCACCGCATTGCTCGTAAAGCGATGCCAGCCCTTCGTTGAACCACGAGGGGCAGGCCTGGAAATTCGAGTGCATGAACGGGTGTACGATCTCATGCACTAAGGTTCCCCCGCCCGTGCTGATGTTCATGACGAGCGCTCGATGCGTTGGCGAATAATAACCGTAGGGCGTTCCCGGTTTGCTGCGAAACAGTTTCAAATTGTGCTTCTCATAGCTGGCTTTATCCTTGAACAACCACACGTCGATAATGTCGACTGGATCTTTCGAGAAATAGTCTTTCTTGATGCGATCCACCGCCCATTTCACGGTGTGGATCGATCGGCGCTCGACCGTTCCCTTCGCCTCGTCGCCAACCACCACAAACGGCTTTTGCAAAACGATGTGAAAGTCGTCATTGGGCAACTTGGTTTTCAAGTGACGAACGTGCTGAGCGTAATCGGCGTCGGTGAATTCGCGGGACGTGCGACCGTCGATCAAACGACCCGGCTTGAGAGGCATGCGAACCACGGTCCATTGCCGCGAATCGTATTTGAGCGGCCACAGTTTGATTAGCAGTGACCGCTTCATCCGCAGATACTCGCCGTCGTCCTTGGCGGGCTCGTGGTAGATGATCTCGTCGGTGGTCGCATCGTAGCCCAGGACCAATCGAAAATGTTCTGTCGTATTTGGCTGGTCGTTGTAGTGCATGCAGAGGATGGACGGCACACCGGCAAGCAAATCGCGATGCACGGCGGCGAATTGAGCGTCCATTTCTTTGGCGGCGTTGTTCGGTGCAACTCGGTTCCAAGTCGATCCAATTTGAAAGCCGATCTTCTTCAGCGCGGTGGCCAAGTCGCGTGTATAACATCCACGGCCCAGTTCCGGTGCGAGGTTCGCCTGGTCAAAGACAAAATCTTGGTCCAAGTCACGGCCGAGCTTTCGTAGATACATCTCGGCACATGCTTCGCCACAAAAGTCCGGTTTCTGTCGAACATGGGGCACGTCTTTGATCAAGACGCTCTTATAACCGGGCGCAGCCTTAGTCGGCGCCGCTTCGCCAGTGGAACATCCAGCAACAAAAGAAAGACAAAACAGACATAGCAGCAATGTGATGATTCTCATGGGGATCGCCCTGCGGAAAGGTTGAAACGAGTGTCCACTACTGCATCTTAACTCCACTGGCAAAATGGGGCCATAGAAGCCGTGGTAACGAGAATGTATCATCAGCAAGCATGAACGCATCCAATCCCAATCATTTTGCTTCTCACCTTTCAGCCGCCACAGATTTGCAACAGGCGATCGCGGAATGTTGCGACAACGTCTCGAACAGTCTTTCGGCCACTGCTGACCTTGTCGTCGCGTTTGTGTCGGCAAACCGTGCGAACGATTGCGAAACGATTGTCAGCAAAATCTGCGAACGCTTGCAAACCGATTGCCTTGTTGGCTGCACGGGCGAATCGATTGCCGGTGTCAGCCGAGAAGTCGAATTTGATCCAGCGCTCTCCGTGTGGGCTGCTCACCTTCCCCAGGCCACAGTCCGGCCCATGCATTTGACCTTCGAGCGTTCCGCAGAAGGCGGCGTGATCGTCGGTTGGCCAGATGATCTGGATGACGACTGGCCCGATGGTACGGCGATGCTTTTGTTGGGCGATCCGTTTAGTTTTCCCGCCGACCTGATGCTGGAGCGTTTGAACGAAGATCGCCCCGGTGTGCCCGTCATCGGTGGCATGGCGAGCGGAGGTGGCGGGCCTGGCGACAGCCGATTGCTTTTGGGTCGTGAAGTCTTTCAAGAAGGCGCTTTGGTAGTGATGTTGCACGGCGCGGTGAATGTGCAAACGGTTGTTTCGCAAGGTTGCCGGCCAATCGGCACACATCTTGTCATCACGAAGGCCGAACGTAACGTGATTCAGGAACTTGGCGGCCAACCCGCGCTGCTGAAATTGAAGGAGATCTTCGACACGTTGCCAACGCGCGAACAACAACTGGTTCAAAACGGTTTGCATGTGGGACGCGTTGTCAGCGAGTATCAAGACCAATTCGAACAAGGCGACTTTTTGATCCGCAACGTGATGGGAATCGATCCGGAAAATGGTTCTGTCGTGATCGGGGACTTTGTACGACCAGGCCAAACGATTCAGTTTCAAATCCGCGACAACGAAACGGCCGACGAAGAGATGCGGCAATTGTTTGCCAGGCTGCGAGACGACTCGGATTCAGCGCCGGCCGGAGCCTTGATGTTCACCTGCAACGGTCGCGGCACTCACTTGTTCGGCGAGCCGCATCACGACGCGTCGGCCATTTCGTCCGCGCTCGGCGAAATCCCATTGGCTGGATTTTTTGCAGCGGGTGAGCTTGGCCCAGTTGCTGGCAAGAACTTCATGCACGGTTTCACGGCCAGCGTCGCGCTGTTCGAATGAACCAAAGATACGAGGGCGGAACTACCAGGGATGTAGAGTCCCCTTTAAGATCCGCCCTCACAAATTGTTTCATTACACGGTAAACCGCGAAGCACGCCTTGAGTTAACTCGATTTGCGGGAATCGGTACTTCCCTGCACTGTTGGAGTTAGATGGCCAAGGAACGATCGCTGTGAGCCACAATGGCAAAACGTATTACGTGTGCTGTGGCGGTTGTCGCGATCTGTTTAACGAAGATCCCGAAACCGTCCTCGCCGAATATCGCGGAGAGAAGACAAGAGAGAAGGCCGAGAAGAGCGGCTAGTTTCTCCAAGATTCCACCGCCAGCGGCGAAATGACACACTTCGCCTGAGCATCAAAGAAGTCGTCGAAAAACGCGAACCTCCGTATCGACAGAGCGTCCTTTTCATCAGGCACACCAGAAAAAGACCCCAATCACAGGCATGGTTCAAAAAAGGGGTCAGGTACCGTTGTCCCAAGCACCCTGCGGGCCGTTCTGGCAACGGTACCTGACCCCTTTTTTGAACCATGCCCGATCACAACAAGGAATTGAAAGTTCAAGTGACCATGAATTCTTGTCCCGCAAAGGATCGACTGACGGCTTGCAAGCGTAGTTGCTGCAATGCGCTCGTGGATGATCGATTGTGGTTGTGACACCAGGTTCACCTGTGGGCAAAAAGGCCCGGTGTCACACGTGGACACCGGGCTTTTTAATTGTACAGCGCACCTTGCATGATTCTTGAAGAAGCGGTATGACCCTAACTCGTTT
>CAYFJO010000432.1:0-9223 GCA_964343305.1 uncultured Pirellulaceae bacterium
TCAAAGTGCCGCTTCATTGCGGCGAGCTTCTTTGATTCAACTTCGCGATCCAAATTCGGGCTGGTCAAAAACGGGAAATGAAATTGCATGTGCCATGTGACACGGCGCGTCCAATCGTGGCGTTTCATCAATTCGACAACTCCCACAACGTCAAATTCCGAGACCGTCGGCAGAAAAATGTGGTCATGCGGCTGAGGCGGATGTCTTTCGAAGAGGTCTTCGCACGCCCTAACAAATCGATTTACCCAAATCTTGGCAACGCCCCCGTATATCCAACGGCAGGCCCTGGTGAGATAGTTACCGCAGCGAACATCTGGCCGAAACGGGTCCATAGGATGGCGATTCAGTAGGCCTAACAGCCGCAGAATGAATGGAGAATTGTACGTGAAGTATTGAAAATCGACGGCAAAGAAACTGTAAGTCGTGAACGGAAATACCGAATGGACGTGCCAATTCGGTGGTACTAAGTCGCGATTTGGAAACTGCATGTGCGTCGCAAGGATGGGCTGGTACCCGCAACGTTCCACTTGCTCGAGAATCGCCTTTGCGTACGTGAGGTGGTGGTCACCGATTTTAAAGATGGAGTGATCGATGACAAAGAATTGAGGGACATGGTGTTTCGAATGTTGCTCGCTAGACTCGATCATCATGCACTGCCGATTGATTTGAATGCCCAGATCTTCTGTCCCGTTGGCCACTTGAAGTGATACAATGTGATGTACTGCGAATGCGGCAGCAACACGCGACACTTGTTAGATCGGCATTTTGAGGCCACGCCCTTAATGCATGCGTGCGTGCCCGGTTGCCAACAATATGGATCGTCTCAAGTGTTTTTTCGAAAGCTTGCCCCCACCGCTTCTGCACGCTGGTCGACGGGATTTTGACGGAGAAACTCAGCCAGTTCATACTCGGCCTCGCGCGTTATGGTAAACTCGTACAGTTCATATTTGACGTTCCGCTTGAAGATGGGCCAACGCGAGCATTGGAACGCCTACCAGTTAATTGATTAGCATTTACGCAGATTCACGGAGCCGGTCGCTGCTCAAGAACTGCTGATTAGCGCCACGCCAGCTTCGACCTGGAAGTCAAAGTTAAATCGAGTTGGTTTTGAAAAGTCCTCTCAGTCATATCACAATAAAGTGGAGACAGACCATGTTGTCAAAACACATCGCCGCAGGCGCGGTGCTGGTCGTTTGGGGCGCAGGCTTTGCTCCCCTCATCTCGGTAGGCAAGGCGCAGACTTCGAAAACGGACAAGACACTCGTGTCCTGGGTCGCCCTGACGAACAAGGACCATCGAGCGGGCAGCGTTTTGACGATACAGCTTGGCGATCGCTTCGACGGGATCGTTTTCGCGGAGAGGGCCGCGAACAAATGGATGGCCGGCAGCAATTTCTTTCGTAGAACGCAGAAATCCCCTGACCAGAACACCGCCGAGACGGCGGACAGCAAGACCATTGTGCAGATGGCGATCGTCTACAGAGACGATGGGATACAGATGTACCGAAACGGCGAGCTGTACGCCGCCTACTCGGCCAAGAATATCGACTTGCTTAGCAGCAATGAGAATATTGCAGTGTTTGGCTTAAGACATGTCGGGGGAGACGGCAGCATCTCTGGACTGATTGACGACGCGCGAATTTACGACAAAGCCTTGACCGCCGAGCAACTAAAGTCGCTCCAGCCGAACAAGGAATCGGTGATCGAGCCTTATGCCTGGTGGGATTTCGAGGGGGACAAGGTCAAGGATCGCGCGGGCCGGTTCATTCACAGCCGCATCGAGGGCGGGGCGAAGCTTGACAACGGGAAACTTGTTCTCGGAAAAGACTCGGTGCTGATCGCCGCCGTGACCGAGGCCGGATCCAAAATCGCCACTGGGCGGCGCGGCTCGCTTGTGGCGGTGGGGCCTTATGTCGAGGAAACGCCGGCCATGCCGCAGCAGGTGCCCAAGCACTGGCTCACATACCATCTTGCCCATCCAGGGCCGGGGGTGGGGTTCCCAGGCGACCCCAACTGCGCCTTCTTCTATAAGGGCCGTTATCACCTGCACTACATTTACAAGCACAGGCACGGCTTCGCCTTTGCCCACGTCTCGAGTACGGACATGGTGCGCTGGAAGTGGCACCCGACTGTGCTGGTTGGGCCGAAAACGGGTCACGGCATGTTCAGCGGCACGGGTTTCTTCACCAAGGAAGGTAAGCCGGCGATTATCTACCACGGTCAGGGCTCCGGCAGGAATCATCTGGCCTTTGCGCTGGACGATAACCTGGATGAGTGGACCAAGCCCGTGGCGGTGATGCCCAAGACCGAATCCGGCCAAGAGCCCAAGATGCGCCATTGGGACCCCGACTGCTGGTTGAATGGCGAGACCTATTACGCGATTTCGGGTGGCAAAGGCGCCACCCTGATCAAGTCTTCCGATCTCAAGACATGGAAATACCTGGGCTTGTTGCTGCACGATGACATGCCGAAAATCGGTGTGGACAAAGGCGAGGACATCTCTTGTGCCAATATGTTCAAGATTGGCGATAAGTGGATGTTGCTGTGCATCAGTCACAGACTGGGGTGCCGTTATTACCTCGGTGACTTCAAGGACGAAAAGTATCTGCCCGAGTTCCACGCCATGATGAACTGGAACAAATGGGATTGCTTCGCTCCCGAGTCTTTGCTGACGTCCGATGGCCGTCGTATCATGTGGGCCTGGTGCAGACTGGATGGCGCCCAGACTGGCATCCAGTCGCTGCCGCGGGAACTGAGCCTGCCCGAGGACGGCGTGTTGCGGATCAAACCCCTGCGCGAACTCGAGTCGCTTCGTTACGACCAGAAAAGTGCTGGCGGAATAACCGTCAAGAGTGGCGGCATCCATGTGCTCCAAGGCATTGCCGGCGACACCGTTGAACTGAGCGTGACCCTCAAGCCCACCAGCGCTAGTGCGTATGGCGTGGCGGTCTTCTGTGACAAGGACGGCCGGGGTTTTCCCGTGACCATCCAGACGGAGCGCAAGGTTCTAACCATGGGCAAGATCGCCCCTCCCTTTGAACTGGCCGAAGGAGAACCCCTCAATCTTCGCATCTTTCTCGACAAGAACATGGTCGAAGTCTTCGTCAACGACCGTCAGGCCGCTGTCTACATGAGCGAACATGATAGTGCACATGTCGGCATCCGCCTCTTCAGTGATGGAGGGGAGATTGAAGCGGATATCAAAGCCTGGAAGATGAAGTCGATTTACACAGAGGCTGCGTTGCACTGAGCCATTAGGCTCGTACAGCAATCGGGCTGCCGAGCCTTGCAGGGATGGACTCTGGCTACCACAATATAAGTGTCGTGTTGAGTAAATGAACAATAACGGGCTGAATTCAGGAGATCTCAGATGTTAAAACGTCATGCTGTTGTCGGCGCGCTAGGTGTTACACTGCTGGGCCTCTCTTCGCTGGGAGGTGCTCAAAAGAAAGATAAGCAAGAAATCAAGCTTGATGGCATCAAGTGCTTGTTCTGCAAGATGGACGTAAGCAAAGATGCTTTTGTTGAATACAAGGGGGCGCGCGTCTTCTTTGGGTGTGCCGGTTGTCCTGAAGCGTTCAAAGAGAACAAGAAGAAGTTCGCGACCAAGGCAAACGCCCAACTAGTCGCCACCAAACAGGCACGCCAAAAGGCCTGCCCAGTAAGTGGTAAGCCACACAAGGATGAGTTCAAGCTTACCTTGGGCAAAGCCGAAGTGGCTTTCTGCTGCCCCAACTGCAAGGAGGCTACGGCGAAGTTGGAAAGTGATGCGCAGCAGGAGAAGCTCTTCAGCGAAGCTGCATTTAAGACAGCATTCCTAGTTCCCAAGAGGAAGAAGAAAGAGTGACTGTTAGCCACGCGCCTAACTCCGGCGAACAGCTCCCTTACTTCTGTTGAAAGATCCCACCTTCTCGCCAACCGATATCGAGATTGGCATCAGTCAACCGCCCCTGACCGATGCAGGCTCCGACCCCATCTGTGAGGTCGCATCAGAGACTGGCTGGGATCAAAACTCCCGTCAGTTGGCATCACTCGGCCAGGAACAAAGTCCCGCAGTCCATCGCGTGACGAACCTCAGATTTTGACTGAACCGCAACCTGACGAAGCTGGTCAAGCTGGCGTTGGTAAATGTCGCCAACTTCAAGCTGCGACCAGACCACAGCCTGTTCTTCGTTGGAACCCTCGCGGAATTCCGTGTTGCCAACCTTTGTCTGCGGACGATTCGTAGCTTCCATCGGTATGATCTCCCCAAGACGTGAGTAGTGGTCGCCTCCAGCTTGCCGGAGGCCTGTAATAGCCATCGGCACAATTCCCCTGACAATTGAAGTCTAGCTCACTTTTGGCAGGTTGCGAACGATAATCTCGTCGCCCTTGCACACGATCTCCATCTTGTTCCATTGGCCAATTGGTTTCTCGGAATCATCCGTTAGATTGAGGTGACGGAACCTTTTTTGCGATCCCCGTTGAACTTGTTTGTTCGGTTGGGAGCCGGTTGGCGCCTGAGCGAAATAGTTTCTGTTAGGATGAACAACGCCAGAGCTGTACTCGCAGGCACTCGGCGTAACGCGCCAATCCACAAGGCGTGCGAGCACGGCAACCTACTTGAGAGGAATGAGAACATGTGCCGACAGCAATTCCAATCTCTGTGTGGAGGGCTGCTCTGCTTGACCACGTGCTGTATTGTGCAAGCCGAGGACGCGCCGCAACCGAAAGGGCTGAAGCGATCACTAGTCGTTTCGGGACAGGGTTACTTTCCTGTAGCGCTGCGATTGAAGGACGACCGCATCGCCGTCGTGCTGCGCGGCGGAGCGGGACATCTAGGCATTAACGGACGGCTCGACATGGTGTTTTCCGCGGACGAAGGCCAGACCTGGTCCAAGCCCGTCGTGGTTAACGATTCTCCCGTGGACGACCGCAACCCGGCTTTCGGTCAGGCGGCCAATGGAGATCTCGTTGTGGGTTTTTGGCGTACGGCCACCTACGACGAAAACGGGCGTTACAACCCTAAGTTGGATAAACCTCGCAACACCTGGGTCACACGATCTTCCGATGGCGGCGAGAATTGGTCGAGAGCCACTCCGTTGGATGTCGCCGACATCGGCTGGGGAAGTCCCTTTGGTAAAATGCTCACCTTGCCGGACGGTACGATGTTGATGGCTATTTACGGCGGTCCCGTACAACCCGACGGCAAGAAAACCACCAAGCGTGAAGACCACAGTTACATCTATCACTCGACTGATCACGGCAAAACCTGGTGCCGCAGTGGGGAGTGTTCCGGCAAGATGCAACTCAACGAGACGTCATTGCTGGTACTGCCATCCGGGAAGTTGCTGGCCGCCATGCGCGCCCGCGCTGGTGGCATCTGGCTTGGCGAAAGTAGCGACGGCGGCAAGTCGTGGAGCGAACCCACACGGATCACGCCGACCAACGTCCACCCTGCCGACCTGGCACTGCTTCCCGATGGACGCGTGCTGATGACGACGGGCTATCGCGTGGGACCGTTTGGAGTACGCGGCCTGATCAGCGACGCAAAAGGAGAGTTCGACTGGAACCGTCGCTTCCTGTTGGTCAACGACGGTATCGGCGGAGACTGTGGGTATCCCAGCAGCGTGATTCTCAAGAACGGTCGTGTGCTGACGCTGTACTACGCCAACGGAGTCAAAGACAACCGCGTCTGGCGCGTTCACTGCGGAGCGTTGATCTACACTCCGCCCGCGAGCTAGAAGCAGTTTGAAGATCAGATTACTGTTGAAGTTACCTTGCGAGACCACCCCGGTACACGTGCCAAACTTCGAGAAATGTAGGACGGATTGCCGTGGGCAGGATTCCTCTTGATTATCGGATCAAGTAAAACTTTTGCACCAAAGTGCGGCGGAGAATTGCAAACTGCGTTAACATGTTTGTTACCCCCCGAATTTGGCTTTGCACTTGTCGTGATTGGATTCCAAATGGCAAGCACTGTTGAACCAAATCGCCCTCCCATCACCGAGTCAGCTTGGTTTTGGCTCTACCTGTTCGCAACCTTTGGCCTCGCTCTGCTGGTCATCATGAGTCCAAAGTTCAATTCGCGGCAGGCTCAGATCGAACGTCAGGCACAAGGCCGCAGCCGAGCCATTCAAAGTCAAATGGGGCATCAGCCTTCGACCGAAATGTCGACGGCGGACAACACGATTGTGACTCTAAGACCGTTGTTCTGGATCCTAGGCATCGCACTCGTTATCGGCTGGACGACGTTGTGGTGGAATCGTTTTCGCGGGCAGTCAATCCAACCGGCCAACGAGAAAGGAACCATTCCATGACCGAACTAATGGAACAACCGTTTTTGATCGTCGGCATGGGCGTTGTCGCCACGGCGATTTGCATCTGTGGACTGGTCAAGACTGGCAAGCCGACGCTGCTTTACGCGGCGATCGCGACCGGGCTATTGTTTGGCTGCTTGCTGTTGGCGGAACGTCTCGTCAAAACCGACAAGGAGCAAATCGAAATCATCCTGCGAGATATCGCTGGACACGTTGAAAACAACGACGTTGACGGAGTGGTTCAACACATTCACACGCGGGCCGGGAATATCCGAACTCGCGCGAGCAACGAAATGCCGCGCTATCGATTCGATTTGGCCCGAATTACGAAGATTCGCGAAGTGGAGGTTGATTCGAATCGGCCAGCCAACAAAGCGAAGGCCGAGTTTACGGTGCGTTTGCAAGGCAGCGTTGTGGGTACTTCTTCGAACGGGACGGTAATCCGGATTATCGAATTGGACCTTCAGAAAGAGGACGACCGGTGGAAGGTGAAAGACTACACGCACTACCCGTTTTCGGTGGGTGGCGAAAAGAAACCAGACCTATGGTCGAACGTGCGTTGACCATACGAAGCGATAGATAAGATCAATCCCACGGATGGCAGCGCGGACCCACGGATGGACTTTCCGAGAAAAGGTGTCAGGAACCTTTTCGGTGAATATAATGTAAAAGGTTCCTGACACCTTTTCCCGGACCATTCGCAACTCCAGTCCGGTTTATCCCGGCGCTTTCCCTGACACCTTTTCCGCACCTGACACCTTTTCCGCACCGGATGGATTCTCCGGCCAATTCTGTTCATCCGTGGGTCCGCCCTGCCATCCGTGGGACTGTTTGGAAGACCACCCTCTCAATAGAGCGATTCATCCAGCAACGCATGCAACTCATTCATCGCGGCCAGATCATGTTGACGATTCTCGTTGGCCAGCACGTGTTGAAGATTCGTGAGGATGCGCGAGATCCACTGAGTGTGCGTCGCGGGCTGGAGATAATGACGTGTGTGAGGGACTTTCTTGCCCGTCACTCGGCCAATCCGTTCAAAGGCTTCTTCGCGCGAAAGCGGCGTGCCGCCAAAGTATGGGTCGACGAGCATCCAGTCATCTTGCCCTCGAACTCGAACCAGAAAATGCCCCGGAGCGTTGACCCCTTCCACGTGAAGTCCCGCTCGGTCGGCAACCACTTTGTACAACAACCCAAGTGTAACCGGAATTCCGCGTTTCGATTCGATGACGGCGGGCAAGTAACTGTTTAACGGCCGATAAAAAGTGGACTGCGCACCCGCGAATCCTTCTTCCTGGAACAGCACTTGATGCAGGTGTGCCAATACCGCTTTGACTTGATTGCTCCGAACGCGCGAACGAACTCGTGTCGCCATCGCCAACAAGCAATCGTCAACGTCGGCCGGATTCACGTCGTCCAGCGCATGCATCGAGATGCCAATGGCGGCGTGCAACAAACCATCCGTTGTATCAATCGTCGGCAAGTGTTCGGCGAAGTAATGAAATGCCGCTGGCCGACAAGCCGTGGGTTCCAATTTCATGCCTGGTGCTTTGCAAGAGGCCTTTATCGCTTTACGGGAAATCGAAAAACCAATCTTAATTGGTTCGGGGAAAAAAAATAGCCTAAGATCTTTGTAATCTGCAAGTTCAGGTTTGCCCCGATATCGCGTTGGTGATTTTTGGGGAACGTGTGGGCTCATCTGCAAGAACTCTTCCCCTGATCAGGGGAAGAAAGTGGCCCTCCGGCGTCCAATTCATCCCCCATTAGAACGATGAGATGTAAGACGACCACGCGGCGGAACTCTCACCCCGTCGAATTGCGCGAGCAAAACGGCATCCACTAACAGAAACCACTCTGCATCGAGTGCGCCTTGGCCATCGCGTCTTCGGCCATTTGAATGTAAACGTGGTTTTGCGTACCGGCAAAGGCTCGTTGAAACGTGACACTCAGCGCGGTGAAGTTGAAAGCATCAGTCGACTCCAGCTCACAAGCACGTTGGCCGTGGCGGACCGCGTCTTCATGCTTGCCAACTTTGCCATACTCCACGGCAAGAGCCAGATGACTGAGGACATGTCCCTCATCGGCTTCGATCGCCTCATTGAATTTGGCGATCGCTTCTTGGTACTTTCCTTCGTCCTTTAGTTTCTCGCCTTCGTTATAGATGGTCAGGGCATCGGACATAGCAGCGGTCTCCTGTGAACGGTTCCATGGCACGGTTCAAAAAGGGGTCAGGTACCTTTGTGCAAAGCACCCTTCGGGCCGTTCCGGCAAAGGCTCCTGACCCTTTTTTGAACCGTGAACAGTTTTATGAATTATTCAATGCGGCTTGAGCTGCTGCAAGTCTGGCGACGGGAACGCGGAATGGCGAGCAACTGACGTAATCCAATCCGGCACGCTGGCAGAAATCGATCGAGGCGGGATCGCCACCATGTTCGCCACAGATGCCGACCTTGAGACCGCTCTGCGTGCTGCGACCTTTTTGCACGCCCATTTCGACCAATTGTCCAACGCCGGATGCGTCGAGCGACTGGAACGGGTCGACACCCAGGATCTCTTTCTTCAAATAATCCGGCAGGAAACCGTTCACATCATCCCGGCTATAACCAAAGGTCATTTGGGTCAGGTCGTTCGTGCCGAAGCTGAAGAAATCCGCGTGTTTCGCGACCTCGTCGGCGGTCAACGCGGCACGTGGGATTTCGATCATCGTGCCGATCTTGATATCCAGCGCGCCCTCGACGCTGTTTTCTTCGACGACCTTCTTGATCGTCTCTTCGGCTTTGCCTCGAAGTAGTTTCAACTCGGCCGCCGTGCCGACCAGTGGAATCATGATCTCGGGATGAACATCAACGTCATTCTTGCGACAGGCAATCGCCGCTTCGACAATCGCGCGAACTTGCATTTCGAGGATTTCGGGATACGTCACACTCA
>CAYFJO010000433.1:0-9183 GCA_964343305.1 uncultured Pirellulaceae bacterium
CTGAGTTTTCTCGATCAATCGGTCGAGATTCTGACTAGTTGCCATTTCACTATTTGCGAGCGGGCGTTGATCCCACCACTGGCTTTACCGTTCGTTTAATGTGGCGGTCGAACCATTCGATCATCTCAGCTTGTACATGTAGAACTGATTCCCTTGCGCGGTAACCGTGGCTTTCATTTGGGAGCATAACCAATCGAACCGTTCCGCCGTTTCCTTTGATCGCTTGGTACATTCGCTTTGACTGCATCGGAAATGTTCCCGAGTTGTTGTCTTTTTCTCCGTGGATCAGCAGTAGTGGCTCCTTAATCTTGTTCGCATGTAGGAACGGCGAAATGCCAAAGTAAACGCTCTTTGCATCCCACAACATTCGTCGCTCAGACTGGAATCCAAACGGGGTCAAAGTTCGGTTGTAGGCCCCGCTTCGCGCCAATCCCGCATTGAACAGGTCACTGTGGGCCAGCAAGTTTGCGGTCATAAAGGCACCGTAACTGTGGCCGCCAATTCCGACGCGATTCGGATCTGCAACGCCCAACTCGACGGCCTTATCCATCGCTGCTTTCGCGGCATCGACGATTTGATCAATGAAAGTGTCGTTCATCGTTTTTGGATCACCGATCACGGGCATCGTTGCGCCGTCCATGATCGCGTAACCTTGGGTCAACAAAGTCAAATGCGTACTACCGCTCATTCGAGTTAAACGACTGGGGCTTGCGCTGATTTGCCCGGCCGTTTTTGCATCGTTGAACTCGCGTGGATAAGCCCAGACGATAAGCGGCAACCGGGTGCCCTCTTTGTAATCGGCCGGAAGGTAAAGAGTCGCCGATAAGGGGACTCCGTCGGAGCGTTTGTATGTGACCAGTCGCTTTTTGATGCTTCGGATCTGAGGAGTGGGGTCAGAAAAATCTGTAATTTTAGTCCTTTTCCCAGTCTCCAGGTTAAGAACTGAATAATTAGCCGGAGTCGTTGGGGTTTCCTTCGAAGTGATCACCGATGGTTTTGCGTCAGCCGAGCTTTGCACGATCCCAACGATTGACTCGTAAGTGCCCTCGCTGCATCGCCACAATCGTTCGGTTTCAAGTGTCTTTAGACTTTGGCGATCAATGAACGGCAACATGCCCTTGGGAGACGCGCCGCTGCCAGTACGATAAATCCACTGACCATCCTGAATCGCCACAGATTTACCGTTGCCATCGCGATGCGTGACGATTCGACCGGGGTCGCCGTAACGATCACGAATGCTGCGATCTACTAAAACTCGACCGGGGCCTTCCAACCGAGAATCGTGAAGCCGTGACCTGATCCAGCGATTGTCGCGGTCATATTCGGTGGTGATGAACTGATTCTTGTCCGACAGAAAGGAAATACCAAATGAACGGTTTTCAAGCCGTTGAAGCTCGACTACTGCTTCTTTGTCAAAACCTGCCGACATTATTCGATCGCGATGTTCCACTTTCTTATTTGGATCACCGCCGTCGAGTGCTTCGATCCATATCAACGTCGCTGGATCACTGTGATCCCAAATGACGTTACGCGGTCCGGTACGAACTCCTTCGATTGGAATATTTTCTGCCAACGGAACGCTGGCGACGTTTGATTCGACGTTGCCGCGCGAATCGATAACGTCGATGTCACGTGGGAACGATCGATAAGTCATTAAATAAGAAAACGGCTTTCGAATGGTCGTTCGTAGGATATGCTGACCGTCGGGCGAGGGATTGAAGCCGCTATGAACCGCCTGATCACCAATTTCAACTGAGCGACCATCAAGTTCGACGAGAGATAGTTGCGTTGTTGTATAGAATTCAAACAGCGCCTCGTCGTGGGCGTTGGACAAGAGGTCCTGATAGGTGCGTGTAGGAGACTTGTTGCCTGACGATTCTTGGATGTTGGGACCAATTGGCGCGCCATCTGACGAAGGCTCTCTTCCTCGACCGTTTGGCACTGTCGTGCAAAGAATGCGTTTGCCATCGGGCATCCAACTAAAGCCACCAATAACCGTGGACAGATTGTTCAGCAAAGTTGTTTCTTTGACTTCGTTTCCTGCGATGTTAACGACCCGCAATGTAGTTCCTTCGTCGGAAACGATGGTAAAAACAAACGCATTGGAGTGATGAGACCATGAGATTGAACCAATTCCTTCTCCTTCTTGCACACTAACTTCGAATGAAGACTTGTCCTGTGTCCCGTCGGCGAGTCGTTTCAATTTCAGTCCGCGAATGAAGGAAGATTGAAAAAGCCCGTTGGCGGCGGGATCGATTCTTAAACCAGCGAGCCGCAGCATTCGACGTGACAGATCTTTGATCGATGGCATCGCGTCACGTTCGACCAGCAGCATCCACTGTCGATCGGGACTGATTCGGACGGAAGGAGCGGGTTTGGCACTGATGATGTCGACGACTTCTTTCGGTGGCAAGCGGTATGTGGACTTGGCATTGTGTTGGGCTATTGTCAGCCGGACACCAAAGGTTGAAGCAGCCAAGGCGACACAAACCCAGATAACTCGGCAACGGCAGAACATCGTCAGTTCCCCTTATTCATTTGAGATCAAATAATCCAAGTCCGGATAATCATCGGTGTTGAATGCGCGGTGAAACGCACTTGATCGCATAGCTCAGCACTCTAATTCTCACGATCGATCAACGTAAGATCAACCTAACACTGGATTCCCATCCGGAGCAAGATGATTCGGCACGCTGCAACGTCGTGCGTGCTTTTTCGATTATTGAACTACTTGTGGCCCCTGGCCTCGGTGCGCGTGGCATTTTTAGCTTTCAGACGAGCGCCAAGAGAAACGGCCACTTCGCGACTCGTTGACCAAAAGACCGCACAGTTGCAGCACGCTTCAAACAAGTCTAATCTACTTTCTTTTTGTTTTGCCATTCTTGGTAGGCTTCTTGCTGAAGGGCACCAGCGAATGCCAGTGAGTGTTCCGTCGCCTGAACAGAAAGGGCAGGCAGGAGGCCCTTTTTCTTACCATCCTCAACCGCCTGTTTGAGCATGCCAAGCACGTACTTGGCAGAGAGCCCTGCCGAGTCGCTCAAGATGTTGATTCTTCGCATCGCTGTTTCTATCTCGGACATAGGTAGTTGCCGGGATAGCATATTTTGAAGGAAGCGATTGACCTCCGCGTATTTGGGATCACGCAACAGGTCTTGGAGCGTCCCTTGGCCTCCGTCCCATCGCGCGTGCTGTACGCCATCAGGCGCACTCTTGGACTCGAAGTCCAATCTGATCCATTGGTCTGGTAGCGCATCGAAGCGGCGTTTCCGCGAAGGCCGCAGTGCGACTTTGAATCGCCCTATGACGTGTTCTGTACCGACTGAAGACGTCAAGAGTTGGTTGAGTCCGTTTACCTCGTCATTTGTAAAGAGGCCGCTTCGTTGAAACTGTGACCAAGTCAAGATTCCAAGAACGTCTGCGACAAATAACACGCCCATCGCGTCATGCCCTTTGACGAGTAGTATCTTGCCGCTGAGAAGAACGTACCTCTGACCGTTGCGTACGCCCATTTCTACTTCTGCCCCGGTGCCAAACTGCCGAACTGCTTGATCCCATGAAATCGGGAATGCCAGTGCGTCGCTCGCGATCGTTGCGATGTTGTTTTGCGAATTGGAATCGGTGCGCCGCCAAATGTATTCTCCATTTCTGCCAACATACTCCCAGCCATCGTCATCGTCCGTTCGCACACCAAAAATTCCGTGGCTGGTGTACGCGGGACGTGAGTCAATCCGCTTGAATCGAGGGGGCAGCACATATTCGCCATTCTTGTCGATTACACCGTATTGATCGCCGACTTGCACTTTGGCACGTCCGTTATCGAAGCTGTACACGCCGCCGAAGTGAGGTCTTATTGCTACGGCTCCCGTTCTTGAGACATAGCCCCATGATCCATCAATCTTGACGCCCGCGAGACCCTCTCTAAACTCGCCAGCAAACTCAAATTGTGGTTGAATGGCATACTTGCCAGTCCTCTCGATGTATCCCCATGCGCCGCCTTTCTTGGCTGCCGCCAGTCCCTCTGAAAAATTGTCGAGTCCCTCAAACGTAGGCGAGATAATCGGTTTGCCGTTCCTGTCGATGGACCCCCATAACTCGCCCACTCGCACACGCGCGATTCCCTCGTGAAAACCGCTTGCATCGTCGAACTGAGCTGGGATAACGAATTGTCCAGTCTTGTCGATGTACCCCCATGTGCCGTCGAGTTCTACCGCTGCAAGGCCTTCAGTAAAAGCTCCATAACCGCCGTCGAATCGTGGAGCGATGACTATCGTGCCGCTTTCATTTATGAACCCGCACTTTCTTTTACCACTCTCGTCCTCAATACAAATGAAAGACATTCCCTCTCGAAACATTGAAGGAGGCCTATCCAGTTTTCGTTCAAAGACTATTTGACCGGAGGTGCTGACAAACCCCCACAGATCTTCGGCACGATGGAGAATTACAAAACGAGCCCGTTCCTCGGAAAACCCAGAGACGTGGTCGAACTCAAACCTTGGTTCGACAACAGTATTTCCGGACGGATCAACTATCCCCCATTTGAATCCTTGTTTAACCATCGCGTATCCTCCTGAGAATCCCGTTGCGTCTTGAAACTTAGGCTCAATGACGACCTTGCCAGTGGTGTCGATGAACCCGTGCTTTCCATCCACAATCACAGGTAGAAGCAGGGGCTGTGTTTCTATCCCCGGATTGCTCGCCGTGTCTAATTCAGTTGATGAGCTGCCATTTCCCGCAACCAGCCAGATGGTGACGAGAAGGCACGATACAACACTACCTCCGCAACCGACGATGGTTCTTACCCGACCCACTGGGTTGGAGCCAAACAAATTGGCTTTCAGTTCGGTGATCGACTCCTGCTGATCACTGGTCGCACTGGAAGCCTCAACCAGTCGCTTTCGCAACGCCTCGGCCTGCTCTGGTACGTCGCCAGCTACCATTGTGTCACTCACAAGCTGTCCCAGTAATTCCCCTCGTTTCTTCTCTAAAGTGTGTCGAGTGTTCAAGTGCAGATCGGGATTCTCAATCCGCTGCTGAAGTGACGTCAATTCGGCACACCGGGTTTTGTCGCCAATCCCAAGTTCTAGCAACTTCTCGCCCAGCGTCAGTTGCGCTTGTTCCTTTTGTTTGCGAAGCAACCTAGCTTTGTTAAGCGCGGCCATCAGCCTGAATAGGGTCACAAAAAAACTCACTGTCGCGACTGCAACTAGCTTCGCTTCACGTATGAGCCAGCTGACGACACGAGCCGGTTGGAAGGGTGTCGAATCACCCGAATCTCGCGATGGAGGGTGGGGAGGCTGGCTTGGCGACTCGTGTTGTGTAACCATCTTGCGACCTGGGATCATTTTTCAGTTGATTTGAGATGTCGACATAGCAACCGGCGCATCAAAAAAGGGCGCCGAAACTGAGACCGCTCGCCCGGCCCCCGCCAAGGGGCTTCACGAAACAGCACCCAGCCCGACGCCCCTTGCGGGGCGCGGGCGATGGATACTGCCTTCGTGAATCAAGAGCCTGACGGCTCAGGTTGGCGGTTTCGGGCGAAGCAGTGACCAACGCTCACGCGTCGTTCAAGTTGTTTTTTCTGAGTCGAAGTTCGACTCTCGTTTTCAATTCATCTCCTTATCGGAATTCGACAACGCGATTCAGTGTTCCGTACATCATTCTAGCGCACATCAAAATGACCATCAATCGTCAACGTCGGCTCACTCCAGTTCAACATTACGACGTCGAACTCTCCTGCCCCCTGGCCTCCTGCCGACGTAAATCGGCATCTGCCGCACGCATAGCTGTTCAGGCCACTCACGCCAGTTTTCGCCGTGCTTGTCCACCAACTTCACTCGTTGGCCATCCGACACGACGTGCGTGCCAAGTTGTTTCAGGAAGTAGGGGACGCGTGCTTTCCGACATTCTTTTTGCAGCGACTCAGCCCAGGCGAGATCGAAAGGGTGTTTCATCGAGTCCGATTCACCACCTTGGATGACCCAGTCGAGCTTTTCTAAATGCCGACCGAGTTCGATGTATTCCCACTGCGGCTCGACCGAAACAAAATGTAACGTCGTTTCGTCGCCTACGCGGTGCAGATGATCAATCCGCTTCAACGTGGACTGTGTCGTCACGCTAGTGCCAACCCACAAATTATTCGGCCATACAATTCCTTCACTGGAAAGCCACTTTGAAAACTTGGCCATGCGGCGCGGCTGTTTCGTCAGCCACTGCCATTGATGGCGCTGGCCCTTTTCACTTGTCGCAGCCGCGATCACCTCGTCATGCAGGTACTCGAACGAAATGGCGGCCGAGAAGTTGTCTGCCATGTCGCCGACAAAGATCAGCCGGGGTAAGTCGTGAAGCCAGGATTTTGTCCACCTCGGCTTTCGAGTCTGGTCTGACCATCCTGCAGCGTCGGCCATCTTTCCTGGCCGAGTGTCTACTTCCTCAAACCGATCTGCGAGACCAGGATTCGACTTGCCAAATCGTTTTGTCATTTTTCCGGCATAACAAATCTTCTGTTTCTCGTTCCACAGTTCACATCCGTCGCAACCAACCGTTGGATTGACTGTACTGTCGGTCCATTGGATTTTGGTTTTGATGCTCATTTTCGGCGTCTCCAAGATTCTTAAAAAGTTGAAGTTGCAATCAATCAGAAGTCCAAACACCACGAGTCAACTCTGGACTTGCGGCATCGGTATTCCGCATTCCTGTAACGCGTTTGAAACCGAAACAATCCAGATAGATTACGCAGGAGGTTCGGTTGCATGCTCTGGCCTTTGACAGAATGACGCTCACGGACGGCCGCCGTCAGCGAATCCACACTCCGTCATGTAAATCAGAACTCGTCGTAATAGTTGCCGAGATAATCGTGCCGTCCCTTGAACTTCTGGACGGCAGCAACTAGAAATTGCAGTTCGTTCACATCGGCAATTTCGACACACAATGCTTCGGGCACCGTTTCATCGCCACTTGCTCTGATGCGTTCAACTTCCGCGCGGCCATAGATAACTAGCCGCCCAAACGCTTCGTTCGTCGCAAGAATTATCCCCGCCTCTTGCAATGTTCTGATGCCTTCGGCAGTCGTCAACGAACGCCCATCGAATTGGCGCATCATTTCGTCATAGTCGGGGGCTTCGTTCATACGGTCAAACATATCCCGAACTGAATGGACAACCATCGGTTCCAAGTGTTCGCCGTTTGCATCTTGACCGCACGGCAATTTCGCACATAGGAGGGCCTCATCGAAAAGCGATTGCAGTGCTTCCATGTGCAGTATCTGCTCATCCCGCCGTTCAATGTTCAACCTAAGCACGACGACAGTTGCGTTGAGCTCTTCGTCCTCAGTCGCATCCTTGCAGTCAAACCAGTTCAGGGCGATCAAGGCCGTTGCGTACTTCTTGAAATACTTGGCGAGCTGTTCACACAGAGACTCGGAGACTTGGGCCGATGCCGCCCGTGCTGATTCAAAGTCCGGCGTTTCTTCCAGCGCCCGCAGGAATGCCACGTTCTCGTATTGTTGCACTTGCACTTCAAGCAACAGTTGTTCGAGAAAATCGTGAATCATCTCGACGTCGTATCCCTTGTCGGTTGCCGCTTCGACGACCGTTCTTCTATCGCCGTCGCGAATTACCGCCCGCCGTCGCGTGCGTGTCCGCTTATTACTCCGCCTCTCGCGACGTCGTTTCTGTCGTTTCTTTCTTGCCATCGTTCGTTTCTTCCAAGCTGATGAAGGGTGATGTAACGGCGTGTTCGAGGAACCCAATGTTCCTCGACTCACATTCAGCAAGGCGAGAACAACGGACGCGGGAGGCCAGCATCCCGACAAGAAGTTGAAAAGATTTGGGAAGCCATTTTCATTAGCCCGGAACTTCTCAGGAAAGCCACTGAGCAAAGTCGGATGTCGCGAACAAAGTTTGCCGGTCAACAGCTTCCCAGACCGCGTGAAGCGTTGCTTCTAGCGCGTGAACACGATCCGTGTCGACGATCATTGACCACGAGTATTCGTCGTAGACTCCGAACCCCAGCTCAGCGATCTGTGCTGCGTCGAGGACGCATCTCAGCAGTTCCACTTCCTGTTGCGCGCGACCGTCTTCGGCAACTCCGATGCCGTCGTTGCCGAAAATGGCGCAGCATTTCGGCGGGCGATCGAGACGGATCACACCACGATGCCTGCTGGACCGGCGGGTGCCCACGTACTCGGCCCAATCGTTCGCCAGGCTGTTCATTTGGCACCTCGGCCGAAAGTCGTTCATGGTTGATGTTTCTCGAAGATACTGTTGCGGGGAATCAGCCACGAATGCTGGCCGTACACGACCAGCTTCTCTGAAAGGCGAGAGAAGTAGCCAAGAGGGGACACAGAACCGGGCGCGAATTAGCAATTGATCACGTTTCGTGATAATCTCACGCTTGGAGGCGAGAACCGAAAATTTACTGCCGTTCCATGCTCTCAAAACTGGGGTCAGAAGTTTGGACTCAGACCGAACACCAACTGCGATTCTCGAAGAGCTTCTTTCCCAGTTACGCGCTGGTGACGAATCGGCTCGGGGCGCTTTGATCGAACACGCCTGCGAGCGATTGCGACGATTGACTCGAAAGCTAAAGCGGGACTTTCCCATTGTCAGCCGTTGGGAGCAGACGGACGACGTGTTTCAGCAAGCTGTGATGCGTTTGCATCATTCGCTGGAGGATGTGAAGCCGGAAAACATTCGTGCGTTTATGGGCTTGGCTGCGACTCAGATCCGTCGCGAGTTAATCGACGTGACGCGGAAGTTGAAGGGTCCAGAAGGAATCGCTGCGAATTACGCCACCGATGGTGTCAGCGAGGCTGATTCGGGCAAGGCAATCCCGCGTAACGAAAAACCTGACGATGCACCGAGCCAAACTTCGCTCGATCAATGGACCGAATTTCACGAGCATGTGGGGAAACTTCCCGACGATGAACGAGAAGTATTTGACCTGTGCTATTATCAGGACTTAACCAGAGTTGACGCCGCGAGTCTGTTGGGCATTTCCGAGCGAACCGTCAAGCGGAGATTCCAATCGGCGAAGCTCCTGCCCAGCAGATCGGCGGCCAGCGACAGCAGATTCCCATCACCTTGAGTGTCGAAGAATTCGTCCGTCGGACCAACCTTCGGTCGGTGCCCGCTTGCACATCCAGCCCCAACAACTGACGAAGACCCGCTACCTGGGCGGTTGGAG
>CAYFJO010000434.1:0-9123 GCA_964343305.1 uncultured Pirellulaceae bacterium
AAACGAGTTAGGGTCATACCGCTTCTTCAAAAATCATGCAAGGTGCGCTGTACAAGTAATCGGCCAGACCATCATTCATGCGGCGAAGTTTGCGGTAAACGTGTTCAATCTGGGAACGTTCTCCAAAGAATCCAACCGCTTCAGGACGCGCGTCCAGCACTTTGCGCAATTGTATTCTGAGTTGCTTGTCATCGGTGTAGGACAAGGCTTCGTATCGTTGCGTTTGAACTTCTTCTTGAAAAGCCGCCGCGGCACGGCGGCCAAATTCCGTATCGGCATGGACAACCGAAATGGATTGAATCCAGTACTTATTCAGGAAGTCGTAAATGGCGTTCACGCGCCGCGACACGTCCACGTTCGTTCGAAAGAACCACCCATCCGGTTCATTTCCCACGTCCGCTGTGATCAAGCCTGAAACAACAGGCACGGGGCTGCCTGCAAGTTCCTTGCTGTCGTTTAAAACGCGAACGAAGACATCACTCTCGGTGGGTCCAATGATCACATCGACCGGGTCCGCGGCCACACCGCCCTCCGCCATCGCATCTTGGTCGCTGCGGATGAGTCCCAGCAACGTATCTCTCCCCTGCCGCGAATTGCTGTAGCCGAATTCCGTAAGACGCACGTTCTCTTTTCCCCATTTGTGGTTGTCGAGCGCTTCGTTGATTCCTGCCAAGTGACGCTTCCCGGTAACGGAATTGATACACACGACTCCGATGTGGATCTTCCCGCTCGCGTCTTCACCATTTGCGGTTGTCTCCGCTTCTTTTGTCTGAGCAGACGATTGCCCTGCGAAGCAGATCATCGCCATGACGATTGCCGACTCACACATAGATAGGATGTGCCGTTGAGAGACCATCATTGTCTTCCTCTGAAATGGAATCGTTGCTCGCGGTCTTGTTGACTCTCGTCCCTGCATGTCTGCCCATCCAGGATCCGGAAACGTCGATTCGAGTTTGTCCACATTGATGGATGTGAACCCAGCCCACTGAATCGATACGACTCAATGTAAACGGAGAAGTCGCGGATCTCAACAAGATTCGGAAGAAAGATTCCGGCGGACGGGTCGTGCCTGCTACGTCGAATTCGGCCGACTGCGGCCAGTTTCTTTGATCGCTTCGAGCTTTTCCAACATCGCCTGCAACCGATCGGGGTGTTTCTTTGCAACGTTGTTCTTTTCCCCGGGATCGTCCGCCAAGTTGTAGAGTTCGAACCGTCCTTCGCTCTTTTCGTATGTCAATGCTTTGATACGCTTCGCGTTGGCATACGACAGGACCTTCCAATCGCCAACCCGAAGCGCGAGTGTCGGGCCGCGGTTGGGTTGTTGGACGAGGTGGTCGCGGCCTTTGGCATCCGGCTGATCGAGAAGCGAGGGCAACACGTTGAAACTGTCCGGGCAAGCGTCCTGGGGCAGTGTCTGGCCAACCAGCGCTGCCATGCTACCGGCAAGATCCACCGTGCAGACCATTTTGTCCGATACACCGGGCTTGATCGTGCCTGGCCAGCAGGTGATGAACGGTGTACGCGTGCCACCTTCGTAGATGCTGTATTTGCCGCCGCGATATCGTCCAGCCGGTTTGTGTTTGCCAAGCTTCGTGATCGCACCGTCTTTGTAGCCGTCGTCGAGTACAGGACCATTATCGCTGCAAAACACAATCAGCGTGTTTTCCGTGAGATTGAGCCGATCAAGCGTTTTCACCAATTCGCCGACGCACCAGTCGAGTTGTACGATCGCATCGCCTCGAAATCCAAGTTTCGTTTTGCCGTGAAAGCGTTCGTGCGGCATGCGCGGGACATGAATGTCGTGCGACGAGAAGAACAAGAAGAACGGATTGTCTTTCTGCTGCTCGATCCAATTGACCGATTGCTTGACCCATTCGTCAGCCAGGTCTTCATCGCGCCATCGCGCGGCGTGTCCGCCGGTGAAATAACCAATTCGACCAATACCATTGTGGACCGTCATGTTGTGCCCGTGACTCCAATCCATTTTCAGCTTGGCGCGAACCTCAGGATCTTTACCTACGGGATGATCGGGGCTCGGCTTCTTTTTGCCGACCCACAAGGGATCTTTGGGATCGAGGTCACGTACGCGATGGTCCTCTACGTAGACGCTGGGCACGCGATCGTTCGTCGTTGGTAGCAGGAAGCAATAGTCGAAACCGATTTCCAGCGGACCTGGCTTAAGCATTCCGTTCCACTCCGGCCCTGCCCCTGCACCTAGGCCAAGATGCCACTTTCCAACGACCGCTGTTTTGTAGCCGGCCTTTTTCATTATGGAGGCAATCGTCTCGGTGCCTGGCTGAATCAAAGCGGTCGCGTTAGGCGGAGCGATGCCGGCACCAGGCTGACGGAAGGCATACTTTCCTGTGAGAAAAGAAAAGCGGGTTGGAGTGCATGTAGACGCGGAACAATAGCCGCTAGTAAATCGCAACCCGCGCTTGGCAAGTCCGTCGATGTGCGGCGTCTTCAATTCCGTGGCTCCGTAACAACTCACGTCGCCATAACCAAGATCATCCGCCATGATAACGATCACGTTTGGTTTCTCACCGCCTTGCGTATCTCGGTGACAAAGATCAAGTGCAAAAAGAAACAGCAGGAGTGAGGCGATTCGCATAATGTGCTCGGCTTTCTTCGATGGTGGCGTGGCAAAGAATTCATATTATGTCACAGGTGAGAAGAAACTGTACTGGGGCGGAGAGCCAACCTGAACTTCGATGGCAAAACGGATGGTGTTGATTCGTACTACGGGGTAGCGCTCGAACATGTTGTTTCGTTCGATCCGGTTGGTTGTCGATCGAACTGCCGACATTGGAATCCTGGCGCGAGGCGATGAAGCGCTTGACACCTGCCCAACTCGAACGACTTCAAAGCCCAGAGTTCTATCACAACCTGCCATGGCATCTGACGCATCGCTTTACGGCAATCGCCAGCCGCCAAACGTGAGGTGTGCTTCGTAAGGGGATTCCAGCGGAAACGTGCGCCACCGGTGTGCGCACCGCGGGCGAATTCCCACAGTTTTCTATTGTCTGTCGGCAATCCTGCTGAGCACTGGCTTCACACCACCTAATTTCGTTGCCGACCTAGCCTTATTTGGTGTAGATTAAGAGTGTTGTTCTTCCTACTTTCCGACACGTTGTCGGATGAAACCCCGTTGAACGAACCAATAGTTTCGTGTCATTATTTCCCGAACAGTGCTGGAAGTCGGATCCCGAAGAATTGCTTCGACTTAGCGACGAACCAAAACTAAGCGCACTCTCTTGCCTGGAAGCCTATCGTTTCTTCAAGCTCGGCCGCACTATTTCCGTGTTGACAAATGTCGCTATTCGTATCGAGCGCACTCCCACATCCTTGACGCTAACTGCGAAAACGGTTTCTGCCCCCCGAAGCGACATAGATCCGTGGACTCTCCATACGTCAAAAGATATCTCGGATGCTGATTGGCGATCCGTCGTCGCGGACGTCGCAGCATCCGAGTTCTGGGAAATGCAATCTGGTCCAGATGATGACGGCGGTTCTGATGGTTCTGATTTCGTCATCGAAGGCTTGCGAGATGGCCGCTACCAAATCATTCACCGTTGGAATGAGCTGCACCCCAATTTGCATACCGCGTTTAACCGCGCAAACGAGTTAGCTGAACTCGATTCACTTGGTCGGCCATAGCATTGCCGCAAAGGCCCTTCGGGCACGCCTTCGTTGGTAGTGCAAGCCGCGGTAGTGTTGGTAGAATGGTTGATGGTTCGACGCCGGTTGCCTCCGTTCGGGGCGGCGTCGGCAATGCTTCCCGTTGGGCGATCTGGAAGCAAGACCGCACTCGCAGTACAATAAGTCCATGTCACAAACCATCCGCGCCATTTACGAAAACGGTGTGTTCAAACCGCTCGAAGAACCAGATTTGCTGGAATCCGAACAGGTTCGGCTCACGGTGGAACCGGTTGCGCCCGAGGCGGACGCGCCTTCGCGTGACGATCCCCTCGCTGGTGCGCGCGCGGCAACCGGTATTTCTGACCTTGCCGAGAACTTTGATGACTATCGTTTCGGAAAAAGACAGCAGTGAGCGTGTTCCTCGGCACTTCCGGGCTTGTTGCTGTCGCCAACATCGACGACCAATGGCACAGTAAGGCTGAGACGGTATGGACGGACCTCGTGTCGTCAGCAATCCAGCTCGTCACCACGTCGTTGGTGTTGATTGAACTGGCTGATGGTCTCTCGCGAGTCCAACACCGCGGACTGGCGCTTCGAATCGTCGATGGGCTGCAGGATTCGGATCGTGTCGAGATTGTACAATCCGACGAGACTCTCGAGACACGTGCTTGGCAATTGTTTCGTGATCGCTCGGACAAGGAATGGGGAATGACCGACTGTGTGAGCATGACACTCCTGACCGATCGTGGCATTGATGATGTATTCACCGCGGATCACCACTTCCAACAAGCAGGATTCAGTATTTTGCTCATGTAACAACTGGTGGGCCACCCAACCGGAGCACAAACGCTGAGGCCCTACGGGCACGCCTTCGCTATTCAGCGACGCGCGTTGTCGTAATACAATCTATCGTAATTCGGACGCTGTCCGCTTCGTTCAGGGCGGCGTCGTTTGTGCCAACCCGTTCGCCGCTCCAAGTATGCAGTGTGCTACCACCGATAATGCGTTGACGGTCGAGATTCCTGACGATTGGGAGATCTGGGAAGGCGAGGACGATGATCTCTTGGTGGCGGCGGCCCCTGAGGAAGACGACGACGGAATCCAACCTCAACTGCTCGTCACTCACCAACAACTTGACTATGACACTGATGTCATGGGCTACATGGTTGGCAATGTCGCCTACTCGCAAACACATCTACCAGCGTATCAGGATCATGGAAGCGGTCCATTCGCCAGCGACGGCTACGATGTTGCGTGGAGTCACTACACCTCAGATATTGGTAGCCTGACATTAACCGCGATCACCTATTTCGTGCTTCGCGGGCGAGACGCATATCTACTCAACTTCAAAGCTAACCCTGAAATGCTTCCACGTTGGCACGGTAGCTTCGAGCAAATCGTCCGTTCGATTCAACTCGCGTAGTGGTCGGCGAACTTCTCTTTGACGGCGCGGCGGCTCCCCGTGGCGCTGGGTCATCAGTGGATGGGCGCAAGGCCCCAAGCTGATTTGCGGATCGGCGGGCCACCTGGAGGATCCGGGTCGCCGCTTAGTGGTGGAGAACGATCCACTCCGGTAGAATCAAACCAGATTCAACAATCACTAAGGATGGAATGCGCGGTGCCGCCCGCTGCGCGGATCGCCTTCGATGTTTCGCAACGGACGGTGGCACAATACTAGAGTCTCACTCTGTGACTTTTGCGCGCCGTGCGCGCATGTTGGTAGGACGGTTTTCCAAACCGTCCAAGACGGATTGAAAATCCGTCCTACTTCTTGGTTGCGGCTTCGCCGCGTTAGGATCGTCCAGACAACAACTTCAGACCTTGAGTCACTACGCCGAGACTAATCTCTGAATCCACACTCGAAAGAATCGATCGACGATCATATAGGCTCCATCTTCCACATCGATAACGCCACGTTCGGTCAGCGCATTGACGGCTCGCTGAGCGTTCGATGCCGACCGTAGCCCGTATTTTCGCGTAAATGCCGACGCGAACGGTTTTACTCCATGCGGCTCACAGGCGAGACCCCGCAAAAATCGTTGCGGGTTTTTGGCCAGCGATTCCCAGAGGATCGAGTAGGCGTCGCTCGGAATAGACGAACAACCGCTCGCCGTTTTCCATCGCTCGGCCGAGATCCTGCACTTCGATTTGCCGGTTGCAGAACCGGTGGCCGATCACGACATTGCTGTATTGAAAGGGGTTTTTCATGATTACGCACCTTGCGTAACGCATTATGCGTAATTTGACATTTCGTGCTACGCACAATGCGTAATGAAAAGTTGCAAATTACGCACCCTGCGTAATTCAGCACATTCCCGGCAGCCTGTCCGAGATGACTGCTCGCGGGTCAACCCACTATTTTTGAAACGCGTCGTGTTTCCCGTCGCCGCCGGATTGCAGGTACGCCAGCAGGTCGAGCACTTCTTGCTCGGTTAATGTGTCCAGCAAACCATCGGGCATTTGCGACGTGCGAGATAGGAACGACTCTTCGATTTCGTCAGTGTTCACCGGCGTGAGCTTGCCGGGGTCGAGCATGTTGGTACTGACCCGTAGCGATTTGCCGCTCAAGTTGACAATCCGCCCCGTGATCGTGCGGCCGTCGTCCAGGATGAAGGTCATCGCTTGGAATTGATCCGAAATCACTTTGCTCGGCTCGATCAGCGATTCGAGCATGGTTTGATTGTTGTAGCGACGCGCAACGGCGGTTAAATCCGGACCGACGATGCCGCCCCGTCCATCGAAACGGTGGCACTTGAAGCATTGGGCGGCGGCGAACATGCGACGGCCGTTTTCGAAATCGCGGCCACTCAGCCCCGCGTCCAAGCGTGGCATTAATTCAGCGACCGACCATTTCTTGACGAACTTGCGAGGTGTCGTGTCGGCCGGCTCCTCGGATATCGGCTGACGCGCCAGCAATTCCTTCAACGATTCTCGTTCCTTTTCACTCAAACTAGCAACGGCTTCCTTGCGGATGTTGGCCAGAAACCCGCCGAATGAGTGTCCACCGCGATGGCCAGCAGCGACCAGGAACCAATTGAAATAACGCTCGCGATCTGCCAGTGTCCACCCGCTCTTCAGATTTCGTAGCGACAGCGCGTAGTGAATTTGTTCTTCTTGCGTCGGAGCGTTTTCCAATAGCTTGACTGTGCGCTGCACGATTTCAGGCGCTTCCAAATAAATCAAGACTTGGGCCAGTTCGCGATTGAGGGACTGGCTTCTGGCCGGGAACTCGTAGTTGAGATAGGTCATTGCAGCTTCCCGCGCCCCGACGCTGGATTCTCCCATGCGGATAAACGTCAATCCCATGGCTCGCAACAAATCTAGCCGTTGGGACTCGTCCAGTTTGCTCCAGTCGAGGCTACAGAGCTGATCGATCAACTTGAACTGAAGTTTTTCGTCGCCATGTCGAGCGAGCGCGATCGCCGCGGTGATCAATGCATGAGGATCCTTTTCCGCAAAGACTCGGTCTTGCCACGTCGCAACGGGCTGGTGCTCGATCGCAATGCGGGCTGCAAATCGAATGAAGCGGTCTTCGTGCGACAAGCGTTCCCACGCGGTCTCCACCGCTTTGGGACCGATTTCCTTGTGAAGTTTTTCCAGATCCCGACGGATGATTCGCAGTTCCGCGCCCAAGGCATCTCGGCCACGGAATGTTTGGACCGATTCTTTGCCAGCGTAAGTGACGCGATACATGCCCGATTGTGTGCGTCGTCCACCGATCGTGAAATACAACGCTCCGTCCTTGGGATTGACCACGATGTCAGTGCCGTTGAGCGGCGCACCGGAAATGAACGGCTCGGCCGTGCCAACGTAACTCGATCCTTCCGGCGCCATGTGCACGGCATAGATCACGCCGTAGCTCCAGTCGATGATGTACAGCGCCTGTTGATACTTCGCGGGGAATTTCGTGCCGTAGCCAAACGCGATTCCAGTCGGAGAACCTGGTCCGATGTTAACAACCGCCGGTAAACTGTCGGGGTAATAGGCGGGCCATTTTCCTGTGCCGCTGCGCCAGCCGAATTCACTGCCGCTGGTGGCATGATTCACTCGCGTCGGGCGATACCAAGGCAAACCCACGTCCCATTCCATGTCGGCGTCGTACGTGAACAATTCGCCTTCAGAGTTGAACGCGATGTCATATTCGTTGCGATAACCGGTGCTGACGAGTTCCCACTTCTTGCCGTCGGGATCGGTACGACAGATCCAGCCGCCAGGCGCCATCTTGCCAACGGCGTGTCCACCGGCGTCCCATTGTCGACCGAGCAGATGATCTTCGTCCCACACGCGCGGCACTCGTGATGTTTCCGGATCGGGAATCTCAGTATGGTTGCCGCCGCAAACGTACAGTGACTTTTTGTCCGGACCCAGAATCACCGCGTGAGGTCCATGCTCACTCGCACCGCGGATTTCTCGCAGCAGTTGCACATCGTCGAACTTGTCGTCACCGTCGGTGTCGCGAACGCGATAGAGTCCGGGGCCTTCGCCGTTGACAACGACGTACAAACTGTCGAAGGCGTACAACAATCCCTGAGCCATGCCAAGTTCGACCTCGATGGGCTCAATCTCGCACTCGTCTTGACTGCCGATCGCAGGGGGAGTGACCCGATACAATTTGCCGTATTGATCGGACGTGATCAGCCGGCCTTTGTGATCGACCGTCATACTGACCCACGATCCCTGGTCTTCTATCGGAACGGAGTATAGCAGCTCAGCCTCAAAGCCAGGCAGCAATTTCAGCTTATCCACGGTCGTCGCAACTGCTTTCGGTGGCTCGCCGTTTTTCAACGCAATCCATTCGAATTCCGTTGGCCCTTTGCGGCTGTGAAGATCGAACCGAATGCTCGTCAATTCGCTATCGGGTTTGAAATAGACACGGTAGTTCAGAAAGTCCTTGCCGTTGCCGCGAACATAAAACTTCACTGATCTCGCTTCTGCTGTGGCAGGATCCTTCTTGGTGACCCAAAACAGTTGCCCATCAAATCGTGCACGGATCTTGGCGCGGAACGACAGTTGCTTCCAGCCAGCCGGGGCATCGACACTGGCACTCATGTACGGATCGCCCCCCGTGACGTTGACCAGCAAAACGCCACCGTCTTTCGGCCGGAGTTCGCAATGGTTTTGTGCTTTCCAGCCGGCGGCATCTTTCTCGAAACTCCATCGTTTGATTTCGTCTGAGGGCGACGGATTGGCTGAGCAGGCGTGAGAAATCGCAGCAATGAATATGATGGCCGCGGTGACCGTAATCTTGGCAAGCGATGGCATTGGGTGCTCCGTGAGAAGAATGTCGTCGTAAACGTGATAACGAACACAATTCTAATCAGTGCGACACCGCTCGCAACGGCACACAGCAAGCAGATATCCTTCGTCCAGCATGCAGAGACGGCAAAGCCAGCCGCTTGAGTCACGTTGCAAAGGCCGGCTTAGTTCGGCGTGCGGCGCGTGCCAGCTTCTAGCCAGGCGGACATCAGATCGTCGTCGTGGCCA
>CAYFJO010000435.1:0-9047 GCA_964343305.1 uncultured Pirellulaceae bacterium
ATATCCAACACTTTTCGGAATCGGCGTTTCGCCGATGCTTCGTTGCCGTGGCGACTTGCGGCGAGCGCATCGCGCAGCAGTTTTTCGTGGGGCTTGAAATCCGGCCCAACGCCAATGTAGTACCTTTCAATTGCCAGCCGGGCTCGCGCTTTGCTGGTCGATCGTGCCTCTTGTTCTTCGCTTGGAATGAACAGCATGCTGATCGACATCACAACACTGATGCACAGTGCGACAGCCATCAACATGGGCCGGCCCGTGCTTTGTCCTTCTTCCGAGGTCTTTTCCTTTTTCTGGGACTCTTCGTCCACCACAAGATCCGGCAACTTGCCATCTTCGCCCAGGTTGATTCGGGTCGTCGTGGCACCGCCACTGACAAAGCGAGCTGCTTGAACCGTTCGCTCGGAGGGCTTTCTCAGCGGCGAAGTTGTTGAGGGCGTTTCCGCGCTAGGCGGTGGTACGTTTGCCGCTGGCGGCGCAACGGGTTGGGCGACCTTCGCCGCCGGTGGCAAAGACGCGGGCGCGGGCGGCGTTGGTGGCGGCTGTGCGATTGGTTGAGCGGTGTTCGCGGGCGGAGTCGGAACGGCTGTTGCTGGCGGCGGTGATGGAATCGGCTGCGCGGTGACTGGCGGAGCAGTGGGAGCGATGGGCGTTGCCGTTGTCGGTGGCATCATCGATGAAACTGGCGGCGCTGACGATTGTGGCGTAATGGGAGTCGCCGTGTTGGGTCTTGGTGCCGATGTCGGAGGAGGTTCGGCCCCCGGTGGATAAAAGCTCGCAGGGGTTGATTGCGGGGGAGCGGTGGTAGCAGTTGCCGTCGCGGCATGTCCGTTCGCTTGCACGGGAAACTGTGTGCTGCACCGTGGGCAAGCAGCCAGCTTGCCAATCAACGACTCTGGGGCGTTGAGTTCCTTGGAACACTTTGGACAGCTTACTTTGACAGACATGATTTTGACGGACAGTTGCGTTACCTGTGGGACGGACTCCCCAGTCCGTCCATCGTGTTTCCCAGACGGATTAGGCAATCCGTCTTACCTTTACAATCCTAAACCCAGATGAAAATAGTTTAACAAAAACGGTCCCAGGATGATCAGAATCGTCGCCGCCATGACAAGAATCCCCGGCAGCAGCATGTTGACTCCCGCCTCGCCCGCGATCGCTTCCGCACGCTGACTGCGTTTGACTCGCAACACGTCCGCTTGCGTGCGAAAGATGGCCGAGATTGGCGTCCCCAATTCTTCACTTTGTATGATCGATCCAACAATGCTGGAGATTTCGTCATCGTTCAATCGTTCCCGTAGATTGTCGAACGCTTCGGTGCGAGCCTTGCCCATGTTCATGTCGGTCAGCACGCGTCCAAACTCGGTTGCCACGGGATGGCCCTCGAACTCGATGACAGCTTGCTTCAAAGCTTGCAAGAAACTCGAACCCGCCTCGATCAACAGCGTCAGCAGGTCGAGGAAATAGGGCATGCGGCGTTTGATCAGCACAAGCCGATATGCCGCTTGATTCTTCAATCGTCGCCTTAAAAACCACACGGTTGCACCCGTCAACATCAGAGCCGTCACGGTTCCCATCGGTCCCATCCACTGTATGCAAACCGCAACGTACAGCGGCATCACCATCAACGCGATCAATTGCATGCGTCCCAAATACTCTTCTGGCAACCAGAATCGCGGCAAGCCAGCCGTTTGGATCTCGCGATAGACCGCCGGCAGGCTGTCTCGAAACGCCGAGCGACTGAGCCGGGCAAACAATTGGATCAACGGCTGAAACATGCGGAACAACGCGTCTTGGCGGCGAAGTTCGTTGATGCGGCTGATGTCGTAGCGCCACTCGTCTTCCTTTTGAGCGAGATCGTCGCTGCGCAACGCCGACCAAAACCACCAGCCGGCAATCGCGGCTGCCGCGCCTAAAATGCTACTGGGAACAAGTGCGCCGATGTCTAGTTCAAGGTCCATACCGCTAAATATCCGGATCCAAAATCTTCAAAGCCCACACGTAGGCAACGATGTTCAAAAATATCGAAGCTGACAGAAACAACTGGCCAAGAAACGTGGTAAACAAAAGCTTCGTGTTGACCGGGTCCAGCCAGAAATATACCAACAACAAAACAAACGGAATGATCGCCATGTAGACGGCGGATTTGCGTGCCTGGGCCGTTTCCGATCGCACTTTGCGTTCCAGCCGTTGGATTTCCAGCACTGACCGCGAGATGCGCTCGACCGTTTCGTTCAACCGGCCGCCACTCTCGCGACTGGCCAACAACGCTGCCGCGAACAGCACGAAGTTTTCGCTTTGCAATCGGTCTTTCGCTTCGGTCAGCGTTCGCTCCAGCGGCTTGCCCATTTGATATTCGCCAACGATCTGCCGGAACTCTTGATTGATTGGCCGCGGGCATTCGTCCGCCAGCATTTCGACTGCTTGGGCGATCGACATGCCTGCTCGAATCGCGCTGGAGAATCCAACCATCGCATCGGCCAATTGATCTTCTATTTTTTGACGCCGCGCCTCTGACCAACGGCGCACCAAATACCAAGGTCCCGCAGCCAAGATACACGCCGAGAGAACTGCCGGTGGAATGGCATCCATCATCACAAACACCAAGACAATGGCGACGACCAATCCGATCCACACATTAATCCAACGTCGCAGACCCTTTGTCGATGCACGCATCAATCGAAGGCGCTGGTACAAATCGCGCTCAACGAAGTCGACCAAAGCGCTGTAGTTTGATTGATTCGCAAACGTAATCACCGCAACGCAAACGCCGACGATCATGCTGGCAGGAAATATGAGGGCGTCTTCCACAATCAGCCTCGCACCAGGATATTCTCGTCGCCGCCTTCCGCTTGCCGATCACCGTACAAGAACTCGAGTTCCAGCAGATTCTTCGCCACCAACGAATCAATAAACGACGGCAAATGACCCGTCGGCTGAAGGCTTTCGCCGTTGCGGCGATTGAAAATGTCGGCCAACATCACATCGGTCGTCGTCGGATGAACACCGGTCACTTCAGAGATTTGTGTCACGACGCGTTTGCCGTTGGGCATGCGATCGATTTGGACAATCAAGTGAATCGCCGACGCAAGCTGGCGATGAATCGATGTGACGGGCAACTCGGCACCCATTAGCATCAACAGCTCAAGACGTTCGATCACTTCTTGGGCACTGTTCGCGTGCACGGTGGTCATCGATCCGTCGTGGCCGGTGTTCATTGCCTGGACCATGTCCAACGCCTCGCCACTTCGGCACTCGCCGACGATAATTCGATCGGGCCGCATTCGCAGGGCGTTTTTCACCAGGTCGCGAATCGTGTACTCGCCCGTCCCTTCGACGTTGGCCGGTTTGCTTTCCAACCCCACGACATGTTCCTGGTGTAGTCGCAGTTCCGACGTGTCCTCGATCGTCACGATGCGTTCTTTGTACGGAATGAAACTGCTCAGCACGTTCAACATCGTTGTTTTACCAGAGCCAGTGCCACCGCTGATCAAGACGCTGCAATGATCGATGATGCAGGCCCGCAAAAACGTGGCCGCCGATTTGGTGATCGAGCCGAACTCGATCAAGTCGTCCATCTGCAAACGCTCGATGGGAAATTTTCGAATGGTCAGGCATGGACCTTTCAAAGCGAGTGGCGGAATGATCGCATTCACACGCGAACCATCGGGCAACCGCGCGTCGACCAGCGGCTGACTCTTGTCGATGCGACGGCCAACTTGGGCGACGATGCGTTCGATGATCGATTCAGTGACTTTGTCGGAGATGAAACGCCGCCCCGATTTTTCGAGGATTCCTTCGCTCTCGACATAGATCTGGTCGCTCTTGACGACCATGATTTCGCTGATCGTCGGAGCACGCAGCAAATCCTGCAGCGGACCGAAACCGAAGACGATATCCTTGAGATCCTTTTTCAGCGTCCGCAACATCAGGTACTTGCGCAACTCGGCATGCAAATGCGGCCGGACCTGTGGAAAGAAATCGTCAAACGCTTCTTCGACACGGTGGATTTTGCCGCTGATGTCTGGCTGTTTCTCCAGCCCTAGTTTGTCCCGCAGGAATTTCAGCAGACCGTGCAGCTCGGTTTCTCGCTCTGGCACGAGTGTTGCTGGAATATCGAATTCATTGGACGTCAGGGCGGCAAGATCGAAGATTTCATCCTCGTCTTGTTCCAGGATCAATTGATTTATCAAGTGATCCCGCATTCCCAGGCCGGTGATTTCTTCGAGCAACGTTTCATTTTCCGCACCGAAAACACTCAACTCGCGACAGACATCTTCGATGTTGTTTTCCAACAGCATAATGCTTTCGGAAAGATCGCCGTGCATCGATTCCATCTCGTACAGATCGAGTCGGTCAAGCAACTTTTTGTGGATTTTCAATTCCAGGTCCGCGACGATCGATCGCAAGTGGGCCTCTAGCTCGGCCTTGCTGACGGCGGTGGTGTGCTCGGTTTCGAAGCTCAGCGTATACGGCCAGATGCGCACCTTGACCGTGATGTCGAACTTGATCCGCTCACCGCCCAGCACTTCGGTCTCGCCGACCAGGCAACTATTGACTCCGACGTTCTCCAGTTCCAATTGGCCGTTGCCATCCGCCCGGCGAACCACGGCATGATGCCGCGACACCAGCGGGCTGCGCAGCACGACGCTGTTCGACACGTCGCGGCCGATCTGCACTTCGTCGGCCTCCAGTTCGACCATCGAACGGCGGCTTTCGTTGATTTTGTTGAACCAGATTTTCATGACATATTAATGGCTGTCGTGTGCCACTGGCTCTGCCAGTGCTGTTTTGTTCGATATTCGCACTGGCAGAGCCAGTGGCACACCATCACATTACTCCTCCGCGTCCGAATGCAAAATCACTCGTATGTTTCGGCTGTTGGACATTGTCAGTGCGTTGACCAGGTTGCGGGCATCGGCCTGCAGTTTTCGTTTGCCGGCCGCGTCGGGTGGATCAAGTTTGACAATGATGCCCAGTTGGTTTTCGCTCTGCACTGGAATCTTGTAGGCCTTCATCACGGCGCGCGAGGCAATTCGGTTTCCCAACGCCGCGACGCGAAACGGGCCATGGATATCCGGGTCGCTGCCGATCGGCGGACTGGCGGGCAGGGCATCGTCGGGCGGCAACGTTCCGCTGCGAACCGTGCGAGCCGGAGCGCTTGGAATCAAGAAAGAGACCATGTCGCCAGGTTCGATCAGCGGACTTCGATGAGCAACGTCCACGGGCAACAGGATTTCGTCGGAACCCAGCACGAGCTTGGGTGGTGGCGTCCGATAGTCCGCCAGCAACAGCAGTTCACCGCCACGATAAAGCCGCGTCGCGGGAGTGCCAGAAATCGTACCACGATCGGCCCACAAATAGACGTATTCCTTCAAACTCTCGGCGCGGTTTGTGGGGATCGGCACTGGTTCCAGGAACTCCTTCCGGATGACTTCGCCCGTCTGAATCGCTTGACCGGACTTGATGCCGACGAATTGCACGGTGTCAATATTCTTGGTCTTGTTGTGCAGGTACGCCATGTTGACGCCGACGGCTAACACACCGAGCGCGCCCGCGATGACGAGTCCAGTCAAACCTTTCATGGAAGTTGCTCCTCGATGTTCGTGGCGGGGACAAACATCACGAGACCTTGAATTGAGTCGTTATTTTGCCGCGTAAACGTTACGTGAATTGTCTGTTGTTGTTGGCTTTGAAACAAACGTGTGTGAGTGTCGCTGGGAATTTGCCATGAGTGGTTGCTTTGCCACTGGCGCTCGCGAGCTAGTTCATCAAAATGACGCTTGACTTGGTCCGGGTGAATCGCTCCCTTGAATCCTAGAATCGACGCACCGCCGGGGGCACGCAATGACAGTGTCCGAGTGGCTTTGGCAGGCAGTGGGAATGATGGATGGACATTAACGGGTTTGTCTGAAACGGATATGCCTGAGTTATGGCCAGGTACAAAAGTGAAAAGAGCCCACCGATCACCAGCAGCGTCGGTTTTCGCTGCGTCCGCCAGTGATGGCAAAGCTATTGACCAGCATACCACGCGACTTTTGGACTCCGCAACGTTCTGGTCAGCGTCGGCTTGCGAGTCGCCGTGGATTGTGCGGATTCCAACGGTTACAGGGACGGGCCCGTCCTTTTCGAACACTTGCCACGCAGCGCCGTCGGATGCGACTGGATCGAGCTGGGCGGTTGTCGCAAGCCACTTTTCTTCCGCCGGAGTTGACGGATGGTTGCCAGGCGCAGTTGTCTTGGTGATCGCCGTCGTGCGTTTGCGCAGCGCTTTGGTGACCTTGTTATAATCACCTGAAATGGTCTGGCAGTAGAACACGCTGTCTGAGTTTCCAAACTGCAGCGTGTGCAACAACGTTTCGTCGCCCATGCCAGAGGTGGGTCCGACAACTTGCGAGACGTGCCCCGGCGATTTGGACGAATCGGTCCACAGGGTGCGGATCACATAGCGGCCTAGCGTCAGTCCCGCGATCAGCACGACGCCGGTCGCCAGAAGATTCGTCGCCATCGCCGACCAGCGCCGGGATGCGGCAAGGTGGGGAGACGGGTCGGTTGCTTTCGATTCAGACCGTCGATCTGCTGTCATGGCCAGCTACCTCGGCGGTCGTCACATTGCGGTCGAGTTTCGCCTGAGATCGTCTTCGATCTCGGGCAGGCGACGCTGGTAGGCTTCGAGTTGTTCAATCTTCGGATTCAACTCATTGTCGATTTCCGCTTGGGCGGCGGCGATCTGAGCGGCCGCATCCGGCGGCGGAGGCATGGCCGTTTGAAGTTGCTCGATCAGATCTTCCAGATACTGTTTTCGCCGCCGATACAAGCTAAGAAACGCGCCCGTCATCGTCCGCGGCAATCGAGTGATCCGACCGAGTTGAACCTCACGACGCGCATCAAGATAATCGATCAAGTAGTTCTCGACGGAATCATCGCGAACCACATTCGGGTCGGTTTCGCATCGATGTCTGGGCCGTGGATGGAAATCCGGCCCATTGCCACGATAGCGCATGAAATCAATGTCGTCTTCGAGCACACGCAGTGCATCCCAATTCGACTGAACATGACTTCGCAACGATTGGCCCGCACTTTCAAATGCTCCTTCTAGGCCCGTTTCGGGCCACACGTACAAAATCCTCGAACGACGGATCCAATTGCGATACCCTTCGTCGTCGCATTGCCACATGGGTTCGAGCATGCGCTGATGAATATCGCCACTTTCATAATCGCCCGTCGTGGGAAGCAAAGCAAAAGGACGATCGATATCGGTGATGCCTTGTTTCGCGCCGGTCCGATCAGGATCCAATAGCGGCTTGACGGTGATCGGGCCAAGTGGGCCGCGAACCACTTCGTGATCGATTTCGGGATCGTCCAGCAATGCGATTTGTGAGTCGGCTGCAACTCGATAGGCTGCGTCATCCGGCCAAGACGGCGGCCGCGTTTGTGCCGAACGAGGATATCGCTGGCCCCATACCGCGTCGCGTGACGCGATCTCGCCGCGCACCCGCCAGGCGGCGACCGTTCCGTAGTTCACGATCAACGCCATCACGAACAGCAAAATCGGCAGCGCTAGGACAAACTCCAGCGGTGCCAGTCCGCGGCGGACTTTCGAGTTGTTTCGTTTACGTTTCAATTCAATGATGGCTCAGCCAAGGGATGTCGCCCGGCGTTGTGTTGGTGAATTCCGGCAAATCCAATTCCACGCCGTCAAGCATGGGATCGGAACTGAGGATCGTTAGCAAAGATTGAGTCGCCGCCGGCGTCAATTGTGTTGTCCAATTCTGTGTGATCAATCCCCATTCGATCGGATGACGTCCCCAACCTCCTCGATTCCGATGAGTCGATCGCCACGAGATTCCACCCCCACTCGTCGCGCCCGCATTGTACCAATGGACGATGCCCTGGTTGTCGATCCAAAAGTCCCAGTCTTCGCGGAGAACATCGCCGCCGGCCATTTCCAATCGTCGTGTTGGCACAAACATCGAAACTTGCGCATACGCCTGCTTGTCAAACTCGATCGGGTTGTCGTAGATGCCCGGCATCTGCTCGTCGATACCTTCTTCATAGACGACTCCGACGAATTGGTAGTCCTGTTCCAGAGTGACGTTCGGGTTGTCATACTCGCCGGGCACTTCGCGAATTTGCATTGGCAGATTGCGGTAGGGGTACTCGACTTCGAGCAACTGTTCCAGATGGCCGCAGGTAAAAATTCGCCAGATGTTTGAGAACTGCGACATCTTGCCGTAGTTGTCGAAGTAGTAGAGTTTCTCGTGATTCCAGTCGTTCAGATACCGCGTGGCCATGCTTCGTCGCTGCTTGCGGGCGTTGTCGACGTAGTCCCGCTGATTCGGGACGGAATCCATCACAGGATCGACGACAGGCATTGTGCGACGGTCGGCTTCGCTGACGCCACCAACTGGGTCGGCGATCGTTCGCCAGAGCACGCCGTGCAATTGTGCGGGATCAGGCCATGCTGCCCCGTGCCGGCGAGCGACTTCGTTGGTGGCCAGTTGTGCGATGCGCGGAGTGTGCATGACCAATGCTCGCTGAAACTCCGGGATTAGTTCATAGGCAAGGACTTCTTCGAGAACGGGCAGCATCTGCGAAGAGATCGCTTCGTGGAGATCGCTGTAGGTTCGAATGAGGTCGCCCTCGAGTGGAAGCTTCTCAGGAATCGCCGCACCGAGTGCCGCGAATCGCGGAAATTCGGACGACGCGAGATGAGGGGCGATGCGAGCCCAATGTTCGAGCGTCTCGGGCGTGAACGACTCGGAATGCCGGTCTCGAGCTTCGCGCATGAACGCCGTCACTGCAATGACATCGCTGAGCAAATGATTCGTGAAGGCCAACGTGTTCATGCCACGAGCCAACACGACACCGCCCGTGTACGTCGCCGCATCGGCCGCATTTTGCATTTGCACTTTGCGTGCAACTTGCCGAGTCGAGTTGACGACCATTCCCAACAACATCACCAGCAGAATCAACGTGAAGACCGAAACGATGCTCATCGTGCCCCGCTCGTCGCGATGCAGACGCGTTGCATTTCGAAAGATTCGGCT
>CAYFJO010000436.1:0-8987 GCA_964343305.1 uncultured Pirellulaceae bacterium
TTCGTGTTTCCGGTGATTTTCGCGCGGAAAAACTTGGTGCGAAAGTCCGGGACGCACAACTTGAGCACGTTCCCTACATGTTCGTCGTCGGAGAGAAGGATATGGAGGCGGGCACGGTTTCGCCGCGCGACGGATTTGACAACAAGAACCTGGGGGCCATGAAGACCGCGGAAGCGATCGCAAAGCTGCAATCCGAAATCGCCGATCGAACGGTTCGCAAAACGTTCAGCGGAGATATGGGACTCGGCGACCGAGGAGCCCAGAATGAGTATTAGCTTGCAATTTAAGTCGGTTCACTGCCCGACATTCAAAAAACCGTCGATTTTTCCCAATCTGTCGTTGATCCTAAACGGCAGATCGGGTCAAAATAACGGCATGTCCCCAAAGTAGTTTCATTCCACAACACGAAAGGAAAACAATTATCGATCGTCAACAAACGAGGATTAACGAACAGATCCGTGTTCGTGAAGTCCGTGCCATTTCAGCAGAGGGAGAACAACTAGGGATTATTCCAACCGAAGAAGCGCTGACCCAAGCGCGGGACGCCGGTTTGGATCTTGTCGAGGTCGCTCCCAGCGAAAAACCGCCGGTTTGCCGTATCATGGACTACGGCAAGTACAAATACGACAAGAACAAGAAAAAGGGCGGAACGACCCACCACACGAAAACGAAGGAAATTCGTCTGCGACCGAAGACAGGCGAGCACGACATTGACTTCAAGGTGAAGAAAGCCATCGGGTTTTTGCAACACAAAGACAAGGTGCAGGTCACGGTGATGTTCCGCGGCAGAGAGATGGCCCACATCGAAGAGGGTAGAAAGGTGATGGAACGCGTCATCGAACAGTTGCTGGAGCACGGAAAGATCGAAACTTATCCCCAGCAAAACGCTCGACGAATGACCGCGACGGTGGCACCGAAGTAATTCTTTAATGAACGACGCCAGCAGCGTTTCCCGGGTTGCCGGATAGGCATGTCACGACCGCGTGAATGCTCGATAAACGTCTACCATCGCCGTTGCCATCACATCGGCATTGCCGGATTCGTGAATCCTTCGACAGCCGGCTTGTCCGAGTTCGCCAATCATTTGGCGATCCATTAGTAGCCGATGCAACTCGTTCGCCAACGCGTCTGGATCTTCCGCTGGTACGAGGCCGCATCCTTGCCATCGCTCGCTGAGTTCCGGAAACGCGCCGTGGCTGGGTTGCACCGCAGGTACGCCTGCCGCGAGAGCTTCTAAGACATACAACCCTTTTGGATCTTGGTAAACACTCGGAACCGAAAGCACATCGATGCGTGACAGGAAATCGATCTTGCCGCTGCGATCGACTTCGCCAATGTACTCGAATGCTGCGTCGAGACCAGCGTTTCTTAATTTGGCAAACTCGGTTTCCACATAGCCACGATTTTTTTCACCGAGCCAGCCGGCAATCTTCAACCGGGCGTCCTGCATTTCTTCGCGCAATCGCAAGTTGATGAAAGCGTCGACGAGAACGTGCAATCCTTTTTCTGGTGCGAGGCGTGCGAGATATCCGATGGTCGGCGGCTCGCCGTTGCGTCGGTCGCTGGCGTCGGAGTCCGCGAATTGCTGGAAATCCGTCGTATCGATGCCGAGCGGAACGATGCGGAATTTCTCCGGCGGGATTTTGAAATACTCGCTCATCAAGTCGGCGTAATAACGCGTGTTGACGATGAATCCGTCGACGTAGTCCACCAACGTGTGGATTTCCTCGAAAGCCTGAGACTTGTACGGTTCGATCAGATCGTCGAGAAAAACATCATCGCCTTGCAACGTGACGAGGACCGGGATGCCGAGCGATTCCTTGATGGCGGGGACGCAGCCGGCGATCAACATGTTTGTCAGCGTGACGAGATGCGGTTGGACACTTTTAGCCAACCACGTGCAAAGCTTACGGACTTCTTTACGTTGGTAGCCGCTCGTTCCTTTGAGCATCGAAACGGCGAGCGAACCGAGTTCTTTAGGGCTGGTGTCGCCTGCGCCAGCGGTTGCCCAGCGGATGAGCCGCGGACTGTCGAACCAACGGTCAAGCAACGACGGCAGCCAGCGGAACAACGGGATCTTTTGCTGCAGATAAACGTTGATGCCGCCGAAGAAAACGCGGTCGATGCTGAAATCGTCTTCGTCTGTACGAATCGGTGTGTAGAGCGGGATCAACTGGATGTCGACGCCTTGCCGCGCGAGCGCGCTGGCCAGCGTGTTGTCGTGCATGCAACTGCCGCAGTACATTCCGCCCGCGCCAGCGGTGATGTAGGCGACTTTCAACGGATCCTGGGGCAAGTTTAATTCGGACACGAGGCGGGTTCGTTCAAATCAGCGGGCTCGGTGATATCAGGCGAGTGTGTAGCATTCGTTGTGACACGGACGCGTCGAAAGAGCAAGACGGCCAGCACAAGGCACGCGACAATTCCCGCCCAGCGCGCCGGGCCATCCTCGAAAACATCGCGCCGTTGAACGCGATGAAGAAGATGTACGCGTGGACGAAAAGCGAGAGACTTCACGACCGCTCCAGCTTATCGAAATGTCGCCAATGGCTTCGATGGTCATGACGGTGGGGGCGGTTCGCTATTTGCCGGCAAGCCGCTGGATTTCTTCGGTGTAGTACTTGACCAATTTGAGTTGCTGGGCGCGGTGTTCGCGCTGCGGGTTGCCATCCCGGCCGTGCTTGGTTTGGCGATCGTACTCCGCGTGGGATTCGTCGATCTTCCGTTCGATAACCTGGATCGCCGCGTTTAGTTTCTGCTGAAGATTTGCGACTGCGGTCTCTTCTGAGTTTCCGGTTGCTGTCAGTGGCACGTCCGACTTGATCTGTTTCAGTAGCGCGAATTTCGTGGCCAGCGCGGACGCTTGGGCGATATCGAAGTGGCCTTGCTCATGATCCATCAACGACTTCTTGTCGGTGCTCACGTTCCATGATTTGTCTCGTAGGATCACCGCAAAAAAGTCGACGTCGGCAAGTTTCGCCGTCGTCACGTTGCCACGCGTCTCGTAGCGATACCGAAAGTTGTATTGAATGCTGCAACAGGTGTATGCTTCGAATTGATTGGAATCGGGTTTGCCACGGAAGTCGGCGGCGGTGAGCGGACCTTGGTTGTAGGGGCGGTAATCCTTGCTTGAGTCCTGGGCAAGGGAGGTTGAGCGCGCGATTACCAGCCCACACATCACAGCCCAGGCGCATTTCGCGACAAACGAATCGGCAGTGAAATCATTTGCGTTCATATTGAGTGTTCTAGAGAGCGACGATTCAAGAGCCCTCCATTTTATTCATCACGTTGGAATTCTTCGAGTGCTTTCACCATCACATCAACCGTCTTGGTGCGCCCTTCGCGAATGATTTTGACTGCTTGATTCGAACCGAGTGGTTTTTGCTCAACCGCATCCATCAACGCACGCGGACGGCGTGTCGGCTGATCAGCAAACTCCACGATGACATCGTCGACACGGATGCCCGCGTCGTCCGCGGGGCCGTTTGGAACGACGGCACGAACCAAAACACCCGATCGTGCCGGCCGGCCGAGACGCGCCGCTTCGCGCGGCGAGAGTTCATCGATTTGAACACCCAGGAAAGCACGCCGGACTTTACCATGCACCAGCAATTCGTTGCTCACCCACTTGGCGCGATTCACCGGTATGGCGAATCCGATGCCTTGATAACCGCCGCTGTTCGATGCGATCGCCGTATTGATGCCAACGACTTCGCCATCCAGATTGACGAGCGGTCCGCCCGAATTGCCGGGATTGATTGCGGCATCCGTCTGAATCAACGTGCCGCGGACGATCTGATGAATGCCTCGCCCCTTGCCGCTGATGATCCCCGCGCTCACCGTCGACTCCAGTTCAAAGGGATTGCCGATCGCCATGACCCAGTCGCCAATATCCAGCTTGTCCGAATCGCCAAGCCGTGCGGCACGCAACATCCCCGCGTCTTTGATTCGCAACGTGGCGATATCGCTGAGCGGGTCCTTCTTAATCTCGGCCGCTTGAAACTCGCGGCCATCCGGCAGTCGCACCACGACTTCGTCCGCGTTGGCAACGACGTGGTTGTTCGTCAGAATGATTCCACTGGAGTCAATAATCACACCCGACCCAACCGAATTGGCCAGTGCTCCTTCCCCTTCTTCGGCATCATCATCGTCGTCTTCGTCTCTATCTTTGGGAATTTCAAACGGCAGGCCATCAGGAAACAACTCGCGAAAACGGGGATCGCGAAACAGATCCGGCAAGTCCCTGCGACGCATGCCAAGGGCCGGAACACGCGATTTGGAAATAATGGTCACCACCGATGGTCGAGCTTTGCTGGCCCCGAATCGAAATGCTTGCGAAAGGGCTTTTGCGTGTTGGATTGCCGACTGGGGATCCTGTGCTTGAGCCCGGTTGCCGATGATTGACAAGTTGACCGTCAGAATCACGACGGCAAGCAGAAAAAGCATTCGTTTTTGCATTGAATGTCTCCATAGCGCAAAGGAAAACAGAGTTTACTTGGTGTGTGCTACATTATACGTGGATCCGCGATTCGTCACATCGCAGTTTACGCTTTGGCATAACGCGCCTCGCGTTGACAAAAAGTCAGCGGCTGGATAGGTTTACTTTTAATAACTTGAAAAGTCTTATTGCCTCTCTCAAAACCCGGACAGGCACCTTCAAATTCGGAGCCGTTCCGGGTCTTGAGATAGGCTCAACGCGGGTGACCCCGTTCACCACGATGAGCAAACGATCTCTTCCTGAAATCACCGACGAATTGCTCGGCCAGTTACACCGATGCGAAGAACGTATCGATTACGAATTTCAGGATAAAACTCGTTTGCAAGCGGCGTTGACGCACGCGTCCGGGGCGGACCATCGGCTGGCTTCTAATGAGCGTCTCGAATTCCTTGGCGACGCCATCCTCGGTTTTGTTGTTTGTGATGCTCTGTACAACCAGTACGAAGACTATTTGGAAGGCGACCTGACAAAGATCAAGTCGGTTGTTGTCAGCCGCCAGACGTGCGCCAAGGTTAGCAAGTCGATGGGACTGCAGGAATTCTTAATCGTGGGCAAGGGCATGGCATCCAATCCGACCGTACCGAATTCCTTGCTGGCGGACGTCTTCGAATCGTTGATTGCCGCGATTTATGAAGATGGCGGATTTGACGAGTCCCGCTCCTTTATCGAACGGCACATGCTGCCTGAAATTGAATTGGCGGTGGCTGGCGAGACGGGTGGAAACTACAAGTCCACGCTTCAACAACTAGCGCAACGCGAGTTTGGCTCCACGCCGGTCTATCAGTTGATTGACGAAAAGGGACCCGACCACAGCAAATGCTTCAAGATTTCGGCACAGGTTGGCGGCAATCGCTACGAACCGGCTTGGGGACGCAACAAGAAAGAAGCCGAGCAACGAGCTGCCAACAATGCGCTGTCTGAAATCAAGGGAGAAGAAGTTCCGTTTCCAGCGGAATGACGTATCGCTGGCTTCCGGCCGCCGTTGTGAGAGAAACCCATGCGAAAAAGATGTGTCGTTCTACTCTCCGGCGGCCTCGACAGCATGCTGGCGATCCGCATCATGCAGGAGCAGGACATTGAAGTCGAAGCGCTGAATTTCAAGACGGTGTTCACGTGCTGTCAGGACACGTCGGCACAGGCCGCTCATGACCTGGGCGTGCGATTAACGGTCATTGGGCAAGAGGACGACTACTTGGACCTGATCAAGCGTCCCAAATTCGGACGAGGCAAAGGAGCGAATCCTTGTGTCGACTGCCGGATTTACATATTCGACAAGGCCAAGCATTTCATGGACCAGGTGGGCGCTCAGTTCATGGCCAGCGGCGAAGTAGTTGGGCAGCGTCCGATGAGTCAAAAGAAGCGCGATCTTGAGATCATTTCGCACCACTCCGACTGCGAAGACATTTTACTGCGTCCGCTATCGGCCAAGCTTCTGCGGCCCACGAAACCGGAACGGGATGGATTGGTCGACCGTGAGAGACTCTACGACATCGAGGGCCGAAGCCGAAAAGTATTGATCGAGTTGGCCAAGAAGTACGGCCTGAAAAACATCCCAACACCGTCCACGGGGTGCTCGCTTACCGAGCCGCAGTTTTCCAAGACCGTGTTTGACCTGATCCAGATCAAGCCGGACAGCCGCCGTTGGGACTTTGAGTCGCTGAACGTGGCGCGGCATTTTCGTTTCGATGAGAACACGAAAATTCTGGTGGGGCGAAATCATGCCGAAAACACGCAACTTGAATACTTGCACAAACTACCGGATGCGGCCAGCACGGCAATCGTGCAGCCAGGAAACTTCACCGGGCCAATCGGCCTGATCGTCGGACCGTCCGACGATGCACCGATTTCGTTTGCGGCGGGACTGTTAGCACGTTATTCCAAGAACGCGGATGCCGATGATGTGTACGTCGAAGTGAACGACGAATCGGGCGTGCGGATCGTAAAGGCGAAACTGACCCGCGATGTCAAGGACGCTCGGACTCTGGCATCGGCATAGCGGGTCTTGTTTCCTATTGAACGAGCGTGGGTCTCGTCAATCCGCTGCCGATTTGGCGGAACAGTTCTTCCAAGGCGGAGTAATCTCCGTCCTGGATGTGGTGATAGGTGCCGCCCGTTGTGTCGGCGACGTCTTCCATGGCTCCTCCCGAAGCATTGCTGCCTAGTGTGACGGTGTGGATCGTGATGTTTTCGTCCTTGGCGACGTCTGCGTAATGCTCGATCGAGTTCCACGGGTCCGTTCCCGGCGGTTCGGTGCGATTGGCTCGTCCATCGGTCAGCAATACCATCACTTTGTTGGCCCCCGAGCGTGGGCTGTTTTGGTGTTCTTCGATCCCAGCTCGCATGCCGCCCGCGATGTTGGTGTAGCCACCGGTCCGCAAGTTGTCAATGATGTCCCTGGTTTCATCGAAGTCATAATCCAGACCCGTTTCCAACCAGCCCTGCTGATTGTAGAGCGCCAAACCGGCCCGGCTGTTCGAACCGAGAGTGTCCAACAGCACGTTGGCCGCGCCTTTGGTGTATCGCATCCGATTGTTACTCCGCATGGATCCGGAACGGTCGATCACAAGTTGGACGTCTTGTGGCCCGCCGATCTGCGAGGCAACGATCGCTTCCGCAGTTGCGTTGTAATCCGTTCGACCAAGTACGGGCGCGAAATAAAAGCGGTTGTCTGTTGTCTCGACGAAGACGCGAATCGCGTGGGATTCATCCAACGGCGCTGACTGAAACTGACGATTTTCCGAATCCCAAGTCCCTGTTTGGATGCGTAGATTTCTCCTCCCCAACGCACTGACATCGACTCCGTTTGCGGTGAGATAGTATTCAACCGCGTCCTTGATTTCTCTTCGATTGCCACCGCTGACAAGCACATCGCTTCCCGCGAGGCTTGCCGCGTCCACGGCTCTTTGAATGTTTGTCCGATGGACCATAATCATACCGAGATCGATGGCAAAGGCGACCATTCCGACCATAACAACCATGAGAATCGCCGCCAAAACCGCAATCGCGCCGCGGCGGGCAGCTTGTTGTGGATGCTTACGTGACATGTGGGGTCCTCACTTGTAATCTTGAATTAACCCACCTGACCACAACCGCGAACGGGCAAACAAGAACCAGCGCCAGGTGTTGGCAAGTACAATGCTCCATTGGAAACATAGCACACGCAGGCAGAACATCTTTGCTGATCGGCAAGTTTGATGGGAAAGCGAAGCCGTGGCGAGCGTCCACGACCGTCACAATCGAAATGATCGTGATCTTGAAGACGACCGACTTCTCAGCTAACACATTCAACTTGCAGATTCCCGCAAGGCTGTCAAAGTGTTCGAAATGTCCGTCGGCAGAGATGCCTGAAATTCGATCGGCGCGCTCGTCGCGGGATGCTTCAGCCTGAGGCGGCGAGCATGCAATGCCTGTCGATCCAACAGCACCGTGGATGAATGACCGCTCTGACAAATCTCGTCGCGCGTGATCACCGCTCGCCCTCCATACAAACGGTCGCAAAGCACAGGGCAACCAATGTGAGCCAAGTGAATTCGAATTTGGTGCGTGCGTCCTGTCTTGGGTAACAGCTTGACCGATGCGAATCCGTTGAATCGCTCTGTAACTTCGTAAAACGTACGGGCGTCTCGTGACGTTTTGTGATCGGCTCGAATCGCCATCTTCTCGCGGTGATACGGGTGTACTCCAATCGATTCGTCTATCACATCGCGGTCGCGGTCGGGGACGCCGGCAACGATGGCAAGGTATTCTTTCTCTGCCGTGCGCTGTTCGAATTGCGCCGCCAGGCGAAGGTGTGCTTCGTCTGTTTTGGCGACCACGATCACGCCGCTGGTGTCACGATCCAGTCGATGAACAATGCCTGGCCGAGTTGCCCCACCGACGCTGCTGAGTTGTTCAAAATGAAATGCCAACGCCGCCGCCAGCGTTCCCGACCAGTGCCCCTTGGACGGATGGACAACCATGGCGGCGGGTTTGTTGACCGCGATCAAATGGTCATCTTCGTACAAAATGTCCAGCGGGATATTTTCTGGCTGTGGACCTTCGACGGGGAAATCCGGCAAAACAATTTCAATTTGCTCGCCGACGGACAAATGATAGGCAGCTTTGGTACGCCTTCCTTGCACAGTGACACCGCCGGCATTAATGATCGTACGAATTTTCACGCGACTGAATTGCGCGAATCGACCTGCTAGAAAGGCATCCAGTCTGGTGCCCGCGTCGTCTTTAGAGACAACCAGACGCACGGGATCGGAAGAAAGGTCTTCGGACGACATTTAGTCAAGCATACCTTGGCTGGCCTGCGCAGCCTATCGATCACATCCGAGTACATGTTCGTTTATCACTCAGCACAATCTGTCGTCCCCGATAACTTTGTGTTGTGTGTTATTTTGACAACTTTGAAATCCGTTGCCCCATGTCCAGGTTGACTGCCCGATTCTTAGCCCGGATTATTCATGAACCGCCGTCCAAACGACGTAATGTTCTCTGTGAA
>CAYFJO010000437.1:0-8947 GCA_964343305.1 uncultured Pirellulaceae bacterium
CCGTTGTGGGACATAACCGCAGGTTGCGATTTGACGCGCGAATCATCTTTTGAACTGATCGAGCATCACGCGTTTACCGGTTCCTTTTCTTGGCGTCTCAAGGGCAACCATATTCGCTTTCGCGGTCGCAATTCCGCTGATGATCCGTTGCCCGCGTGCCAACCGATTCCAGCACGCAACGAACAAATTGAGCGTCTCGTTGCCGCCCTTGACTTTCTCCGCGTTTGGGAATGGAGAACGGACTACAATCCTATGGAATGCGGACACACGGTCTGCGATGGCATGTCTTGGTCCTTCAAAGCTTCGATTGCTGGTCGCGAATGCAAATCTGGCGGTGGCAACGCGTATCCTTCATTTGCCGATCCAACCAAATCCTCGATGGAACCTGAACGCTATGCCTTTCTTGTATTCGCATTACGTTCAACGTTTGGTATCGAATATCCAGAATCCTTGACCCAGAACACATAACGTGTTTCCGCTTCAAGTCCGACAATACAGCATCTGCCGCAAAGGCCCTGCGAGCACGCCTTCGTCTTTCATTCCACGGGCGCTCGCGTAAAATTGGTTCTTGTGTTGTTCGACGTTTTCCGCTTCGTTCGGGGCGGCGTCGGCAATGCTTCCCGTTTGGCCGCTCGAATTGCTCAAATGCTCGATGTTCACATAGCGGATTCTTTCGAGGCCGCCGGGCAAGACGAACCATCGTGCTACTTCGCCCTTAACGTCCACGAGTTGATCTTCTGGCGAGACAACGTCCCGATAGAACGCTTTCCCATGCTTATGCGCATGCGAGACTATTGGGCTGACGCAGATTTCGCAACATCCGAATTGCCGAAGGTAGTCGAGGAGATCCAATCTCTCATTGCTATACTCCCGCCGAACAATGCGGTGATTTCAACGCTCGAACAGTTTCGCCACGCCTGTGAATCCGCAGTTTCATCCAATCGCAACTTGTATCTGATCTGCGATTGATCTACGTCGGCCAACACACGGCCGCACAGCGGAGTCACCTTCGCCATAGTGCAATGGGCGGTGGCGTAATACAATCTAGCGTAATTCAACCGTTTATTCCTTCGGCACGGGCGGTGACGGCCGTGCCAACCGATGACCGGGCTTCCTTGCCCGTTGATCGAATGCGGATGGACGCCGCCTATTTGTTGGATCAGTGCGGTGTTGCGCCGTGCAGCTTTGACCTCGGGTCACGGACTACTTCCCTTTGACGGCGCGGCGGCTCCCCGTGGCGCCGGGTCATCAGTGGATGGGCGCAAGGCCCCAAGCTGATTTGCGGATCGGCGAGCCACCTGGAGGATCCGGGGCGCCGCTTAGTGGTGGAGAACGATCCACTCCGATAGAATCATTTCTGATTCAACAACCACGAAGGATGGAACGCGCGGCGCCGCCCATCCGCATACGTTGGACGAACAAAACCGAATGAATTCCTGGGTGGAGGTAGTTGGTGCGCATCCTGTTGCTTCGGCGAACGACGACTATCCATGTCATCTAATCGAAGTAATTGTCCACAACTGTAACGCGAAATTTGATGTCGGCGAGTTTACCCAAGAAATCCAAGGTAAGCCTCGCGAAAACTGGGAGGCACCGTACCTTGAACAGTTTTTGGATCATTCCGGTCGAAATGTCGTCGCGGATTGGTTCACGGTCGATGACCATGCAGATGTCTGGCATGGCGATGTTCGATTAGCATTCTTCTTACATAATGTTGATTTTTCTCGACCTTTGCTTACTCCTTTTCAAGCGATTGAGTTGCCGAATGAAACTTATTCGCCAGCCAGACTTCTCGACATTGAATTTTCTTACGACGTGCCAAGCTAAACGCGCGTTAGGCATTTCCAATCTATTCGGAGCCAATGTGGGGCCTTAGTTGACGCGCTGCACCGCATGCCCGCTAAGCCGCCGCATCCGTGCGGCGGACGCCTTCGGATTCACTTCCAACCGCCGGTGTGGCACAATGATCTCGATTACTCGACGTTTTCCGCTTCGATCGGGGCGGCGTCGGGCATGCGTCCCCGTTGGACGGGCGTAGCTCTCACTCTTTGTCGTCATCGCCGACGTGAAACCCGATCTTTCGTTTTGGTTTCTCGGGCGGAGGCTCCATCAGTTGCCGCAGCACTTGGGTGATCGCTTTAATCTGGTCATCGTGGAATTGAACTGTTTCCGTCAGTTTCATGAGCTGTTCCACGAGTTCCCCTGGCGTTGCCATTAACCGTCGCAGTTCTAGAAACGTCCGAATGATTTCGATGTTCACCCGTGTTGCAGTCGGCGACTTCAAGACGCTCGACAACATCGCGACGCCATGCTCGGTAAATACCCAGGGTCGTTTCTGTCGTCCGCCACGACCCGTCTTTGATATCACAATTTGTGATATCAAAGACGTAAACTCCTGTGACGTAACCTGAAACGCGAAATCTTCGGGGAACCGATCCGCGTTTCTTTTGACCGCCTGATTCAGCGCGGCGGTGGTGACACCGTAAAGCCTTGCCAGATCTGCATCGAGCATGACTCGTTGTCCACGAACCACGTGAATGGCTTGTTCGATTTCTTCGCGAGTAACAGTAACGTCTGCAGTTTTCTTCTTCTTTGCCATTTCAGGAGCATACGAAATTGAAGGTCTAACGCAAGTCAGTCGCCCAACGGCACGGCCGCAGAGCGGAGTTGATTTTGCGGATAGGCGGGCCACTCAGATTATCGGGGTCGCCGCTGAGTAGTGAAGACGGATCCAATTCGGTAGAATTCAACAGAATTCAAACTCCACTCAGCAATGGCAAGCGCGGCGCCGCCCATCCGCACACCCTAGCGGGCCAGCTATCGAGATGTTCACTCTCTCATACATGACCGAGTACGAGCGATTTCTACGCAAGGCATGGCTAGCGCGTCCGCACTTGAGTGACGAAGAACTGTACGATCGATTCTATGTTGGTTCAGGAATTCGCCGTGACATTCCGTGTCGTGTGCGCCGTGAACTAATCGATGCACTGGGGGAGGGTCTCGATTCGCTGTATCCAAGCGATAATCTCGCATTCGCAGTTGAGGATGTGGATTTTGCCGACGTGCTTTTTCGAATGGAACGCGAGTTTGGTATCGCGATTCCACTCGAGACCATTCCAGGTGAAATTGACGGCACTTTCGACTCTATCGTTCGCTATGTCTCACAAGCACTGAACGGCAAAGGCCCCTAAAACAGCATTGTCGCAAAGGCCCTTCGGCCACACCTTCGCTCTTGCTTCAATGCTGGTCCCATTGGAAAATCAACTTAGTTCGACGCTCCTTGCCTTCGATGAGGGCGGTGTCGGGCATTCAACCCGTCGGGCGACTCAGTGTGGAATCGCTTGATGCCCACATTCAGAACCTAAAGTCACACGACCATTCTACGCGCGAGTCGGCCGCTCAAGCTCTGCACAACGTTGGCGCACATGCACACTCCGCTGTCCCAGCATTGCTGGAGGCGCTACTTTCCGAACCAGATGCGTGCCCTTGGGTTGGCACGGCAATCGTCACGCTTCAGCCAACTGTTGGCAACATTCCAAAGTTGCGAGAGGCACTCCACAGCGCAAACGATCACGTTCGTTTTTGGGCCGCCCGCGCAATTGTAAGGCTTGGACCCGACGCCTCTCCCCTCATCCCTGACCTCATTGGATTGCTTTGTGATCCGCATCATCCGGTCACGGACTCAGTTGTCTGGGCTCTGGGCTCCATTGACCGCGAAGCGATCCCGCCACTGATCGATGCTGCCAACGGCGAGGATTTGCAATTGCAATTACGCGCAATTCTGGCACTCGGTCGTTACCCAGAACACATCGCATCAAAACTACCAACGATTTTGAACGCTCTCGATGCCGACGATCCTGAAGTCCGTAACTGTGCGGCACGCGCAATCTGTTCGTTGGCTCAATCCGCGCATCCCAACGCCACAATCCACGATGATGTATCACACGCAACCTTGGTGGACACTGTTGAACGTATTATTGCCGACCCCTCAATCGACATTGAACCTGATTGGCCGCAACGTATCCTTGGCTGGCTCAGAGGCAGCGCGTAGCTGTCGCACAACTTGAACATAGAACATCGGCAGACCCTCATGACACTCGAATCCACGGAGTTCGCGGATGCTCCAAGGAATGCGGCTAGCGGCTCAGATGAACTTCGACTTACCAGGCTTGAAATCTTGTAGTCGCTCTCAATCGCTGTTGATCGGCGTCCAGACACCCTCGCTTTGGCTCACGACAGCGATTCTTGAGCTTTTGACTCGTCGGATTGGGGGCGTTGCTGATCAGTCGACGGAAAGGTGAGACAAAGAAGCGGAATGACAGCAGCAGCGAATCCAACCAACGCTCCAACTCCGAGAGTCGCTTTGCCGCTAGACAAAGCAAGCACGATGGTAAGACCGATCCAGACTACGGCAACGATTGCGGTCATCCATTCGACAATACGCGGGATTGCAAACATCTCGGAGTTGCCCATCAGTTGAAGCACGCTGGATGCGATCGCAATGCCAATGATAAACCAAAGTGGCGTTTGGAAAAACAATGTTACGTGGCCGTTGAGTCCTGTTAGAGTGATGGTCATTTCACCCAACGCCGAGTTGAACATGTCACCTAAGCCGCCTTCCATCCTTGCCCCGTGAATGGTCATCCACGCGAGAGGGAGTGAAACCAATCCGGCAACGATGGCTATCACCAATGCGGTATTCTTTTGCGGTTGTGTCATTCTTTCACTTCCTCCGTGGGATGGAAACCATTAAACGTTTTTAAGAAGCGTTGGCTGAACTACGCGACTGCTTCACAACCTCGACAAACTGTTGTGCCAACGATTCGATTCGTTTCAGGTCGCCCGCTTCGACGGCCTTCGATTCGACCATTGATCCACCGACGCCGAGTGCACAAGCCCCCGCCTTGAGAAAGTCGGCCGCGGTATTCAAATCCACTCCGCCGGTTGGCATCAACTGGATTTGTGGCAACGGCGCCTTGATCGCCTTCAAATAAGGTGGACCACCGACGTCGGCTGGAAAGATCTTGACAATGTCCGCTCCCGCCTCCCAAGCGGTGACGACTTCGGTCGGTGTCAATGCACCCGGCATGGCCGCTTTGTCATATCGTTGGCACAGTTGGATGACGTCCACGTTGGTGGAAGGCGAGACGATAAACTCGGCTCCGGACAGAATCGCGACGCGGGCGGTTTCTGTGTCGAGAACCGTCCCGGCACCCAGCAGAATCTTGTCGCCCAAGCGTTCGGCAACGCGCTCGAGAACACGATGAGCTTGCGGCACGGTGAACGTGACTTCCATCACTTCCACGCCACCGGCCAGCAGAGCCTCGGCCACATCTACTAAAGTATCGCCACTGGTTGCACGAATGACGGCAACGATGCCGCTATCAAAAACGCGCTGTAAGTTTCCGGTTTTTCCCATGATTCTTCGTCCGCTGGTGAACTCGTGGATCTTGTGCTGCGTATCTTCAATTGAACACTTCAAAGCGGCAGGAACCCCCAGCATATCACGTGCGCCGTTTTTTTCACGCCAGGGAGCAATTCGGTCGTCGTTGGACTAGACCGATTCTAAGGCCCCAGAACCCCATCGTTTAACCGCAGTAACCAGTCTGATGGAGTTTGAGCCTTGCGGCTTGCGTTTCCTGGACTCGCTTTTGGCAATGTGCATAATATTCAGAAGAGTCACGTTAGTTAAACTCTGCGGACAGCCAGTTGCCGATCGAGGGTCGGATGCAAGTATTGGATTTTCTCATGAGTTCGGCCGGCCAAGCCATTCTCATGATGATCATGTTAGTGATTATGATAGTCTTGAGCCTCGTGGTCCTGAAAAAGTTTCGCGATAACACCGGCGACGACGTACTGAGGAGTGATGATCTGCTGTTGAATTTCAAAGAAATGCGTGACCAGGGTGACATCAGCGAGGCCGAATTCCGAAAACTAAGAACGGTTCTGAGTGACAAACCTCAGCAACCACTAAACGATAACGGTGAAACGGGTTAGAACACTGAAGACCGACAAGGACGAGACGTTCCGGCAAGGTCGATTCTGTCAATTTCACCGCTATCCGGACTCGTTCGGTCTGGGAGACCGAACCACTATCCACTCCCATAAAACACTACTGGAGATGAAGTAACCAAGCTCGACCATAGCGGACAGGGATGCACCCAAAGGCCCGCGTGGGCGGATTCAGTTTGACCAGACTTCCGAAGCCTCCAAGACTTCGGAAGTCTTGATTGGAAAGCCGAATTCGCAAGACATGAGTAACCACCGCACCAACGGCCGGCTCGAGCGACACCATGTTTTGACTAAATTGGTTCGGAAAGGAGTTTTCATATGCCGGCCGGAAAAAGCGGTGCGACACGCCGAGGCAGCACCTCGAAGAAGAATGCGTTTTGTTCTTTTTGCCGAAAGAGTTATCGAGACGTTGGTCCGTTGGTCGAAGGCCCGGGCGACGTCTATATCTGTGGCGAATGTATCGACCTCTGTCAGTCCATTTTGGAACAGGAACAGCGACGACGCGGCGGAACAAAGAAACTGTTCTCAAAGATCCCAACACCTCGTGAGATCGTGGCTCAAATCGACGACTATGTCATTGGCCAGGCGATCGCGAAGAAGGTCTTGGCCGTCGCCGTCCACAATCACTACAAGCGATTGTCGATGGACTGGGAAGGTACGGACGTCGAGATCGAAAAGTCCAACATCCTGTTGGTCGGTCCGACCGGTTCGGGCAAGACGCTGCTGGCTCGAACGCTGGCGCGCATCTTGAACGTGCCCTTTGCGATCGGCGACGCGACGACGTTGACCGAAGCCGGCTATGTCGGCGAAGACGTCGAGAACCTGTTGTTGAAATTGCTCCACGCCGCGGACTTCGACATCGAAGCGGCCCAGCGCGGCGTTGTTTACATCGACGAGATCGACAAGATTGGCAAGACCAGCCAAAACGTGTCGATCACGCGTGACGTTTCGGGCGAAGGCGTCCAACAAGCGCTCTTGAAGATGCTCGAAGGCACGGTGGCCAACGTGCCACCACAAGGCGGCCGCAAGCATCCGGAGCAGCAGTATATCCAGATCGACACGACGAATATCTTGTTCATCTGCGGCGGGACGTTTGTCGGCGTCGACGACATCATCCGCAAACGGATGGGCAAGCGTTCGATCGGCTTCGGACATCAAGCCGGCAAGAAAGACGAAACGTCGATTGCCGAGTTGCTGCCGCAAGTGACGACGGACGACATTCTCGAATTCGGTCTGATCCCCGAACTCGTCGGTCGTTTGCCCGTTGTTTCGGCACTCACGCCGCTGGACGCAGAGGGTTTGGTACGAGTATTGTCCGAGCCGAAAAATGCTCTGGTCAAGCAGTACCAAGGCTTGTTCGAGATGGAAAACAGCGAAGTGCAATTCACCGAAGATGCACTTCGAGCCATCGCCGGCCAGGCGTTAAACAAAGGCACCGGCGCCCGTGGTCTCCGCTCGATCATCGAAAATGTGATGCTCGACGTGATGTACGAACTGCCCGACCAGAAGAAAGGCAGCAACTATGTGATCAACGAGGACATCGTCGAAGGTCGAGAGGCATTATTCAAATTGCCTGAGACCAAGAGTGCATAACATCAATACAACGTTCGTAGGGTCTTGAACGTACGCCCGCGGTCGATGCCGTCACATCGGTCGCGGGCTTTTTCTTTTTTGTTGCGATGGGGGCTCCTGACCCGAATCGGTTGTGGACGAATGGCTATTGGTTCTACAAGAGGAAGGAAGAGCGACAAGCACCCTTCGAGCGAATTCGCGAGTGGGCCAAGAATCGGTAGGGTGCGTGGAGCGAGGCGTTACGAGTCTCGGTGCGTCCCGCAAGCCAGTCAAACTCGAAGCGAAGGGATCTCGATGGAGCACGTCGCTGCCTTGCGCAACGCACCGGGGACGGGAGCCTTTGGATAGGCGAAGGGGACGCGCAAATGACCCCCGTCCTCTGGACAATACTCGCTTGGCTAGACAGACCAGCAATCTTAACATGAGTACATCATCCTATTCGTGGTGTCATTGGGGATCTCAATCGGAATACCAGTGACCATTCGGCCCCAAAAGCGAGCATCGCGGCAGTGCACGAGCCAATTCTCTCGCCTTATCCTCGCTAATGCTGGTGCCGCGAAGATTAATCATCTTTGCTGTGTGAAGATGACGTAAATAACGAATCGCGCCATCGTCGATTTTGCTTTGCCCGAATAGACTGATTTTGTAAAATTCGAACAATTGGAAGTATTGCAGATCTGAATTCGAAATGAGTTTCTTTGGGAGGTTTTGCTCAGGAGTATTCGAGAGTAGTGCGATTGGATGGAATCTTATTTCATTTTGTTGATCATCAATGCGCGCGCCTTTTTTCTCCAGCCATTCCTTTGCGTGTATCAAGTCGCCGGCCGTTTTCGGGAGCAGAGACAAAGCACCTACGCGATAGCCCCTCGCACCAGCGTCGCTGATCATTTGCGCGTTGTTTCCTCCGCCACCTCCGCCGCCTCCCCTCAGGATGTGACCATATCTTTGTATGCTTCCGTCTTTGATCCTGCGCCGCACGTCTGCACGCCCACGCTTGTACTCCCGATCATAGACGTACGAGCAGCAGAAGCACTGGAACGCAAAAATCGGTAGTGGGTGATTTTGCGTTTTAGAAGCCCGGCTTTTTCGGAAAAGCCGGGCTTCTTTTCTTCAAAGTCACCCACTACCCAAAAATCCCAACCAGTCCGAACACGAGAAAACCAATCACCTTGCCGATGTCAACTCTGCTGGCGCGTTGCTTCGTCACTATCTTCAAATGTACTAGCCACCCGATTCCGACGGATACGAGCACTCCGCACGCAACATAGATATCAAATATCGCGCTGATCGCAAGGACGCCGCCGCAGACAAGGGAACCAGTCCCGGTAGGAGTGGATCATAATTCTTCCGGACGGATTGAAAA
>CAYFJO010000438.1:0-8947 GCA_964343305.1 uncultured Pirellulaceae bacterium
TAGTAAACAAGGTCGTAGCGATAATCCGTGCCATGCGCGAAACTGCCTGCGACGCGCAACACGATTGGACTTCGGGAATTGTCCAGCGGTTTAGCTTCCAGTTCGCTTCCGGACAATTTGATCTGGTCAATCCGCGCCGACATGCCGACGGTTGCCGTTCGCTGGTCGTCGGCAAATCCACCTTGGCAAAACGTCAACAATACGAGAAAGACGCCAGCCGCTGTCCAACGCCCCGAAGGGGCCGAACAAATCAGCCCAGGGCAACGCCCTGGGTTTTCGTCGGACAAAACATCAAGAGCCCTGAAAGGGCGAAACAACCGAATGTGGGTTACGTTGTTTCGCCCTTTCAGGGCTCTCCAAATGCCGTTATCCCAAAGTCCCAGGGCGTTGCCCTGGGCTGATATGTTGGTGCCCCTTTGGGGCGGAAGAACGCTTGTACGTTGCATCACCTCGCCCCTCGGCCCAACAAATCGCGCGACTCAAAATAATACCTCAGCCGATGGACGAGCGGTTGATCGGTCTTGATCAACAGGTGGTCGATTCCGGCACGCTTCAATTCATGTTCGATTGTTTCCTGGTCGAGCCATTGTCGGCGGCCATGTGTGACAAATCCTTGTCCCGTTTCTGCTTCCTGCGCTCGAAACAAGCCACTCCCACGCAGGTGGACTTCGGCAGGATCTTGCAATTGCAAGACGACAACATCGTGCATTTGAGCAAATGGCTTCAACGCCGTGATCGCATTCGAGTCGTGTAGATCGCTGAAAACAATTACCAACGCGCGACTCTTCAAACTAGGATTCAACTCAGCAACTCGGCGAGCAAGGGTCGTGGTTTCGTCGTATCGAAATCGACGTAGGCGGTGCAGCCACTGCATGATCTGATCTTTGGATAAGCTCGGTTTCACACGAAAGTCCCGACTGCCGACTCCAACTACTCCGACGGGACTGACACGATCGAGGCATGCCAAGGCAATACCACCGGCAATGTGGGCCGCCAACGCATATTTACTCCGCGGCACGGAACTGATCGTCATCGAAGCTGACGTGTCAAGCAGCAAGTAACATGGCAGCCGTTTTGGTGCTTCATACTCCTTGACGAAGACTTTGCCGGTTCGTGCGGTCACGCGCCAGTCAATCGTCCGAATCGGATCTCCGTATTGATATTGCCGAGACTGAACATATTCGATTCCAGCTCCGAGAAACGGCGAACTATCCGTACCATAGCTAAGACTGCTGGCAAGTTTCTTCACGGCAATCAAGAACTGCCGTGAATCCAGCGTGTCGAGGTCTTGTAAGAAACCTTCCATCACAATTCCTACGCTTTCGCGGTTGTCGCGCCGATCTTGTTCAACATTTCATGCAGCACACCGGCACCAGTCAGTCCATCGGCCAGCGCTTCGTAGTTGAGACGAATGCGATGCAGGATCACGTCTTCGGCCAGTGCAAACAGATCTTCAGGAATTACATAGTCACGTTGATGGATCAACGCCCGAGCACGCGACGCTTTGATCAACGAAATTCCCGCACGAGGACTTCCGCCCAATTCGATGGCTGGATGCTGGCGTGTGCGATTGACAATCTCGACCACATGTTCGAGAAACGTATCGCTGACGTGCACATCGTGAACGGCTTCCATTGCGGCGACCAACTGTTCGTTTGATCCGACGGGAGTGTCGTCGATCATGTCAAACTCAGTCTGTGCAATCGCCCCGCGATCTTGACGACGAACACCAAGCGCCATGTTACGCCGAAGAATATCGCGTTCCTCGTTAGGTGTCGGATAATCGAGTCGATGACACAGCATGAACCGGTCCAATTGAGCTTCCGGCAATTCAAATGTGCCAGCCTGTTCGACAGGATTCTGCGTGGCCATCACTAGAAACGGCGCAGGCAGCGGATAAGTCTCGTTGCCGATCGTCACCTTGCGTTCTTGCATCGCTTCAAGCAAAGCCCCTTGTACCTTCGGAGCCGCCCGGTTGATTTCGTCGGCGAGTAGAAGATTGGTAAAGATCGGACCTTTGTGAGTGCGAAATTCATTTGTCTTCTGATCGAGAATCTCCGACCCCAGAATATCGGACGGCAACAAGTCGATCGTGAACTGCACGCGGCTGAATGCAAGATCAATCGCGTTCGACACGGTTGCCGCCAGCAAGGTCTTGGCAATCCCGGGAACACCTTGCAAAAGCAAATGCCCACCCGTAAATAGTGCAATCAACAGCCGTTCAACAACCGTATCTTGTCCCACAACGATCGTCGCCACCCGCTCGCGAACATCACGAATGAACTGAAATGTCTCGGGCGTCGCAATCGGCGAGCCGTTTTCGTCAGGCATTGATGGAATCTCCTAGGTAGTAGCGCCAGGTCAACCATCTTACGCTACGGGTCCAGGTGCCTCAAATGACGTTTATCGTCAAACGTTGCGGGCGGCACGGAAACATGTCGTGAATCGACGCCGCGCTGGCGTCAGCGGTTAGTCCACAGATTCATTATGCATCGCCGATCGAAAGTTGACTCGGCATTGCGTGCCATCGATACTGGAGCAGGTTTCCAAAACTAGTTTGCAATTCAGACCGGAGTTACTGCAAATGCGCTACTTTGTAACTTGTTTCGTAGTCGTCATCTTTCTCGCGTCAACCGTCGTGACCTCGGCAAAGGATCAACTTGCTCCGAACATCGTTTTCATCCTTGCGGATGATTTGGGATATGGGGATCTTGGTTGCTACGGTCATCCTGTTGCTAAAACGCCTAACATTGATCGACTTGCGGAGCAAGGCGTGCGGTTTACTCAGCACTATGCCAACGGGCCAGAGTGCAGTCCGACGCGGACGGCCTTCTTAACTGGGCGGTATCAGCAGCGTGTGGGTGGTCTGGAATGTGCAATTGGTACGGGCAACGTGGGGCGATACGACGATGCGATTCGATTGGCCATGCAACGGGAATTGGGACTGCCAGCCGAACGAACCGTGATCCCGGGCGCGCTCCAACCGGCCGGCTATGTGTGCAGCGTGTTTGGCAAGTGGCACCTTGGCTACGAGCCGAAGTTCAATCCGATGGAACATGAATGGGATGAGTTTTTCGGATACCTCGGCGGCAACGTTCACTATTTCAACCATCGAGAAACGAGTGACTTGCATGTACTCTTCCGAGGGCGACTGCCCGTTTATCGCAAGGGTTACATGACGCACTTGATCACCGACGACTCCATCGCATTCATCGAACGACACAAGGAACGGCCATTCTTTGCTTTCATCTCGCACGAGTGTCCGCACTTTCCCTTTCAAGGGCCGGATGACGATGAGAAGGTTGTCACCTCGGACAATTGGACCGCATTAGATGCCAAATCGTATGTGGCGATGCTGGAAGATCTCGATGCAGAAGTCGGGCGAGTTCTGAAAGCAATTGACAAAGCTGGCGTCGCGGAGAACACCGTGGTTGTCTTCGCCTCGGACAATGGCGGATTCAAGGGCGCGGCACACATGGAACCACTTCGCGGTGCAAAGAGCAGCACATTTGAAGGAGGCATACGTGTCCCGTTGATCATTCGCTGGCCGGGACGAATCGAGCCGGGTATCGTGAGCGACCAAGTATCGGCCACGTTTGACCTGACTGCGTCATTTCTTACTTTGGCGGGAGCCAAAACCAGCAAGGACCAATTAGATGGTTACGATATCGTCCATCACGTTGCTGAAAAGCGTCACGACTTTTCGCGGACGTTATTTTGGCGAGGCCGGCGTGGCGATCGAACATGGTCGGCGGTCCGCGACGGCAAAATGAAGTTTGTTCGCAAAGTCGAGGAAGGCAAAACCCAAGAATGGCTCTTCGACCTGGCTTGCGACATAGGTGAACAGAACGACTTGCTCGAAGAAAACAAGGACACCGTAGATCACATGAAACAACTACTAGCCAAATGGGAAAGCAAAGTCGAATCCACACGTTAGTGGTCGGCATTTGGAAGAACAGACGAAGCTGAATCGCCCGTATAGCCACATCCCGTTTTCTGGTCTTGGTTGACGTTGATCGCGGCGCTCGCGTGGTTCATGCTGTCGACGTTTACCAAATTCGCGGAACAAGACGCCAGCGAACGTTGTTCGCGTATTCTTCGTAACCGTCGAGTTCGCGGATGAGGAGTTGATCTTCCTTGGCGGTACGGTAGACAAGGAGTATTACGACTATGGCCGCGACAGCGACACCCAACCACGAACCAATCGCCAAGTGAAATCCGATCCACATTAGCGTGATCCCGACGTAGCCGGGATGGCGGACGAATCGATAAGGGCCTGAGCTAACGACACGATGTCCACGTTCGCTCTGAATCCGGACGACCTTGGAAAAAAACGTGTTGACCGCCATGGCCCATGTCGTGATGGCCATGCCGATTGCGGTCGCTACGAGCCCCATCATGTGGAGAACGAACGGCAATTTGTCCGACCAGTGGAATCGTCCCACGTCGAGTGGTGTGACCAGCATGTTCGCAAGAAAAACAACGGCCAGCAGGGAAAGCAAGATGCGGTCCCATAGCGGCGCTCCTGGGCCGGGCTTGAGTCGTTCGCGGATCAGACCTGAATCTCTCCGGATCACAATCAAACACGTCATGTGCGCAGTAGAAAACACGCTCATGGTCGCCCAGACCCACGGCAGGTCGATCCGACCCGCAACGCCAAACATGAAACCACTCATCAAGCCGTAAATCGATAGGCAGATCAGGACCATGAGCGCGGTGGAAAACGGCGGCTTGTCGTGCGTGACTTGAGGCTCGTTCATTGCCTTCGTTTATGACGGCTCGGTCGTTAGCTGGCAACACACCTATCGTTGGCTGACGTCGTCCACCTTTGCCTGGCTGCGGGCGTCGCTGATCTAGGGGAAAACCGAAAATGCGTCGAATTACCGGGCATCCCGCAATAATTTGAGTAGTTTATCGGATGTGCCACGGAAGACGGAGTGTCGTTGGTATGCCGTAGTCGCTTGCAGGTCGTCGTCTGACAAGGGATGTTGTTGACTGCGACGTCGCAATCGGCTCGCGACGGTCGCTGTGATTCGGAAACAGCGACATGGCCAAATCAAACAGGACAACGGTTACGAGTCGTCTCTGTTCACACGTATTGAGCCCAACCCATCCCCAAGAAACGATGGAGATCACTATGCACCGCAGAGCGTTCCTCAAAGCCGGCATTGCTGGTGCCGCCGCCCACGTCTTCGGACATTCACTATTCCCAACAGAACTTCGGGCAAAGATCCCGGACGGTCTGAAAGTCACCGCGCTGAAAGTCATTCCGGTCTGGACCGGCTCGATGAACTACGTGTTTGTCAAACTCTACACAAACCATGGGATCACCGGTGTGGGAGAAGGCGGCATCCGTGGTAGGGCCGCGACGATGATTGCTGCAATCAAAGAGCACGAACGATATATCGTCGGTAAGAACCCGATGGAGATCGAAAAACACTGGCAAGCGATGTATCGCTGGCCGCGGTGGCGCGGCGGGCCGATCCTGAACAGTGCTGTGAGTGCCGTGGACATCGCGTTGTGGGACATCGCCGGCAAGGTCCTGGATGCTCCCGTTTATCAACTCTTGGGAGGCGCGGCCAAGAAGAAGATCCGACTTTACATTGGCGGTGGCTCGGCCGAGGACGTCCATCGGGCCAAAGAGCAGGGCTTTACGGCGGTCAAGACCGGTCCCCGCCTCGCCGCGGGTGGTGTCATCAAGCAGCCGTTCGATGTAAAAGCCGAAATCACACGCCTTCGGCAAATGCGCGACGCTGCCGGCGATGACTTCGATATTCTCTACGACGCACACACTCAGTTTAAGCCCGAGATGGCTCTTGAATTCTGTACACGCGTGGAAGAACTGCGTCCGTTTTTTGTCGAGGAACCGATGCTCACGTCGGACCTCGGCAAAATGAAGTGGCTGTCCGATCGCGTCAAGGTCCCGCTCTGTCAGGGCGAGAGCCAATTCACGAAGTTCGGTCTTCAAGAAATGATCGACCGGCATTTGACCAGCTACGTGAATCCCGACGTCATTCACGCGGGCGGGATCACGGAATGCAAGAAGATCGCGTCGATGGCCGAAGCGCACTTCATCGACGTCGCACTACACAACGCGCAAAGCCCCGTCATGACATTGGCTGGGTTACATGTCAATGCATGCACGACGAACTGCGTCATCCACGAGTTCAACCAGGCACGCAAATACGCCTACTGGGAGGAAGAACTCTACGGCGGCGTCCACATCAAGTACTCCAGCGGATACGCCGAGCTGCCACCCGGACCGGGTCTGGGGATCGACATCGACGAAGAAGCGGCGAAGAAACGTCCGGCTCGTCCGTTTGCTAAGACTCGCGGGACGTTGCAGTGGCCTGACGGATCCGTCGGTGACACATAACATCGTTGTTCGGATGGCGGCCATCGCAGATGGAATCTCGACTTTGGTGTTCACAAACGGTGGAACTTCGAAACGTATCACAAAACGCACGAGTAAACTGAACAGCAGTTTGTTTTAGGCGGTATTGGGATCATGTTGCCGCGCTGCACGACGAAGTTCCTGTTCAATCTTCCGGACTACCAGGTCTTCTACTTCCGTGGGCCGGCACTCGAATGATTGAATGTCCCGTTGGCAATCGTCGCAGTGATAGACAGTCCTGTGTATTGGTGCGAAACCGCTGGCATCCCCTGGATAGATTTGGATTCCGCAATCAGGGCAGAACGGAGCGAGCGAATGGATCTTGCCCTGTGCTGTAAAACGCCACCGCCAAACAATGCCAAAGAGGGTTTGTTGCGTAGAAATGTCAGGCAATTCATCCGCCTTACTTGATGCCGAATAGGCCATGAGGAGAAGTCGTACGATCAAGGCGAACGTACACAATCCGAGGATGACGAGTATCCAACTCGAAGTTGAAGTGAAATTGATGAGCCAATCGATGATGTTTCCAGTGAACGAAAAGATGGATTGCCAGCCATTCGGGATTAGCGTTATCACCAGACTGATCATTGCAGCGCCGAACAGGGTGGCGATAACGCTGTTCCATACAAGGTGGGATTCGTTTTTTACCACCAGGGTTTCTTTCACCCACTAGAGTTTAAGATAACCTGCGAACGCAGACCACACGGGTGATGATATCAGACCCAACTCGCGTTGCCTACATTTGTTGCTGTCCGCGAGGCGGAGTTTTTTGGATGTTGCCGTACTCTTCCGAAAACACGAGACCATGTCAGGTGCGCCGGTCTAAGGAAATGTTTGGGGATGGATTTCGGACTTGCACGTTAGTGTTTTGAGCGAGATGGCCGTCATCATATCGAGCACGGTCCAAGCGTGAACTGAGGACGCCCACAGACTCAATTGACTTCACAGCGCGTAATAAATTCGGCGCACATCAGTTGAAAACAACAGCTTGCGCACTTCTGACGATCCCCAAAGCGTTGCATGGTACGCCGTTTTCTATATGGATATGGGAATGAAGGTTTCGGATCTGCACCAGATCAGAGCGTCTCGGCAATAAAGGAGAATGAAAATGAGAATCCCAGCATTCAGAATCGCCGCCTCGACTTGTTTGACTGTGTTCGCACTCGCTGGTCCTGTTTTGGCTAACCATCAACGGGGCACAACGTCGACATTCGGTACCAAGACCGAAATTGGACAATTTCGGTTTGCAGAACGTCCTAACGGCGGCACTCAGATGCCCGATCTCGTGCGCGGGCACCCCGGTGCCTTTCGACCAAATCATGGCCACCAAACACCTGAGTTCGGCCCAAGCGACCCCAATCAGCATTGTGGCGGTGTTCCATTGAATTATCCGGTGAGCCTTATCAACATGGGAAACGGCAGATCGCTGGACGCGCACATCCACAAACTTCACCGAAACGGTGGTTGGGTTCAAATGTGGGATCTCCATGGTCGTGCGAATCAGAAATGGGTGTTGGTGCCCGTTGGACGTGGATTCGTCAAAATCGTGAATCAAGCGGGTGGCCTAGTTCTTGATGCCGACTCGCGTTACGTGCACCGCAATGGCGGTCGACTTCAGTTATGGGATTGGAATGGTGGACTGCATCAGCAATGGAGGTTGGTACCCGTGGGACGTGGAGAGTTTGAACAGATAAACCGTGCGAGCGGACTGGCTCTGGATGCCGATCTTCGTCAGATTCGTAGAAACGGTGGACGACTCTTGGTTTGGTCTCCAAACCATGAGCCCCAACAGCGGTGGAGAATCGAAGTTGCCCCGCCCATTCATATCCCGCATCCGTAGTGTGCGAGCCTACATCGCGTTTGATTTGCACAATAAAGACTCCAACACTGGCGGCGTGTTGGAGTCTGTTCTTTGATTGATCAACCAATCTCGTGATTGGACTCGAACATACAGTAACAAGAACTGGTGCAACGACTGGGCAGACTCGTACGCAGATTACGCTACATCGCAGGTGTCCTCCAGCGCAGAGCATAATCCAGTCCTTTTTTGACGTGCCTCATCGCTCACGGGCTTTCAAGACGGTCGGGTTTTGGAAAATTGGTGTGTCTGCTGAGATGCGGAAGTCGAACGATATGTCCAACAGTGCGAGAAGTTGCGACCGCGCGATTACCCCCAATGGCAACGACTAATTGAGGGAATCAACCTGAGCGGCGTCCGACTTGAAGAATCGCAGATTATGAGTTGGGCCGATGGCTCGTTTCAAATCGACACCAGCAAAGACCGTCCACTGTTTCGAATCCTTTCCGAAGGTGAAAAGGGATTCAAAGACCGACTGCTGCCGATGACACCGGACTTTTGGGACTGGGTTGATCAAGTGCCGGACACGAACGAACCGGGTTGGTGATGCCGATTGTCGGCAAGGACGGAAAGCAACTGACCGTCAAAATAGTTGGCCGCAAGTTGTCTGACATCGGCCGTGCAGCGAATCTCATCGTCGATCGCCAAGCCGAACGATTCGCCAGCGCCCATGACCTGCGCCGCACGTTCGGAAC
>CAYFJO010000439.1:0-8892 GCA_964343305.1 uncultured Pirellulaceae bacterium
ATCAGGCAACACATTCCAACAGGCCGAGCGGAGCGCAGCGAAGCTCGTTGGAACGGGTAGCACTTTACCGAACTGAGGGCTTTCCTCTAATGGTTCGGCGGCCGAATAAACCGTCAGCACTTTTGCTTCGTGCAATCGCGAAAGGGATTTACGCGAAGACTCTCCAATACAATTCAGCACCAGACTGTCTGTCGAAGCCAAATTGTGTTTGTCCACTTGGATCAACCTGGCACCCATCGACGCTACAATTGGTGCTAGAAAATCAAACGGTTCGAGCGAAAGGTTGCAGTAGGTAAGCTCGCGCTGTTGTAGTTCTGTGTTTGACGACTGCCAATTGGGTGTTGTGAGTGGCGGTGATTCTACGTTGCGAATCTCGTTTAAATCCATCTTGGTTTGATCGATAATGGCTGCCATCGAATGAATCTTCAACCGGTTTAACAGGTTACCTGGCGGGAACTCGATCCAATCCCAGGGTTTCCATTGTCCCACGGCAATCTGGCCGATCAGCACACCGAGTTTGATCAGTTCAACTTGTGTGCGCATTGGTTCAGCGAGTCTTCCGAGGTACGCATATTCGTCGAGGATGAACTTCAGGGGATGACAAATATCCGGCGAGATGTCCCAGTCGGCCAGCAAGCGAACCATGACCTCGACATGGCTTTCCGGAAAAATCCGTTTTTCGTGTTGCAGCAACGACTCGCCGCGCTCCTGGCACGCTTCGATCATGGCTTCATACTGCTTGGTGTAGAGCGCGCCGAGAATCGTCCTTCCCAGTTCGTGCATCATCGCGCTGGCCAGCAGACCGCCTTGGATTCTTTGATGACCGCCCTGTGCGACAAGTAGTTCGACGGCGATTCCCGCTGCGAGACTTCGTCTCCAGATCAAACCAACATCCATCCAAGGAATCAACCCTGCTGTTAACGCATCCAATGCGCTGGTAGCCAGCGCCAATTCGCCCGCGCGTTGTTGACCGATTCGGGCTACGGCGTCTGACAAATCTAATACCTGAATTCGGGCAGGATTGCAAAATGAACAGTTGGTGAATTGAAGCAATTCCCTTGCCAAAGAATCATCGCGGCTAACTGCGGTAGCAATTTGCTGCGAATCGAACACATGCGTGCTGGTCATGTTGAAAACATCGAGAGCCGCGTGTGAGACGGGCAACATGCTGCTGACGTAGGGCAGTTTGGTCTCGATGTCGGAGATGCTCACGGGGCGGTCCCACCAACTTCCCTGCGGTGTTTCGCTCGACGTTTCAATTACATGGTCTTTGTGGAGTTGCTGGAAGGGTGCGCCATACAGCGCAGTTGGAGTTGCACGTCGATCGATCAATGCCTTAACTTTTGCGGCGAAGGTGTCATAGTTCACTGGTTTGTAGGCGATGTCGTCGATACCGCGAGCCAACAGGTCTTTCGTAATCCGGGGATCGATCACACCCGTGAGAATTACGACCAGGGGACGGTGTTCTCGCTGCAATAATTCCAAGGCGAGCACCTGCGCCTGTCGCCCTGGCATTCGCAAGTCCGTGACCACGACATCGTATTGTGCCCGATTGACGAGTTCGAGTGCTTCATTGCCGTCCGACGCTTCGTCGCACGTAAATCCTTCGCTGGTCAAGGCGCGCATTGTCAATTGACGAATAATTGCTTCGTCGTCAACTACCAACGCTCGAAAACTCAACTGAGCCATTCTGCCGATTCCTCATTGCCATCGTTGACTTACTACATTGCGGGTTGCGGCAACACATCGACGTGTCGGCTCAGTTCGTTTATCAACTTCTGGAAGTCGAGCGGCTTTGTTAAGAATTCTGCTGCGCCGAGGTTGAGCATCTTTCGCTCAAGCGCCCGATCTTTTCGACCGGTAATAACGAATACGGGGATGTCTTTCGTGACGGGATTGTCTTTCAGCCGTCCGAGCACATAGTCACCTCGACCGTTCGGCATCTCGTAGTCCAGTAGAATGGCATCAGCGGGGCGGCTGAAGGCGGTAAGATATCCTTCCGTTCCGTCGAATGCCCGGACGACCGCCACACCATGTGTTTCGAGGCGACGTTTCAGCGCCCAGGAGAAATCCTCATCGTCGTCGATCGCCAAAATCCAGGGGAGCGATGCCTCGTCGGTGTTGTCTTCTTTGTCGCCGCGATTCTGGCCGGGTTCGTCCAGGAAGTGCCCGTCGCAGCCGAGTAAAGCAAACACATTTTCCACGAGCGGTTCGCTTATTGCCTTAGCACTCGTTTCTTGCTTAGCCGAATCGTCGTCGATTTCCAGGAGTTCACGAACGAGTGGTTCGACTCGGCTCCAAACGTCAGAACCCTTCAGCACATAGTAGACGCAGAGGTCGTGGCAACGCTTTATCGTGTTCTCGTCCTTTCGACCTGTCAAAATGATGATGGGAATCGGCGACCATTGAGGATCCTTCGTGAGCAATTCGCAGATCCCCAGGCCATCGCCGGCCGGCATGCTGACATCAACGCAGGCGAGGTCTGGAGCGTTGTCGCGAATCGATGTCAACGCGCTGGCCGCATCGTGCGCGGTGATAACCTCGAGGCCAAGTTGACGGCAGCGCATCGCCAAAACGTCCACCAGTTCTTTGTCGTCGTCAGCAATGATGATTTTCTTGGTCGTCATATGATCACTCACTTTCCATCTAATCGTAGCTGACCAGATTCGTGACAAGATTTCGAAGGTTCCGGTCGTTCGATGTCGACCAGTTCGTAGATCACGGGTTCTAGCCGATTCCACATTCCCGGTGACTTATGCACGTAGTACGCACATAGTTTGCGGCAATGTCGCACTGTATCGATATCCTGTTTGCCCGTTAAAATGATCACGGGAACCCTGCATGCGTTTTCGTCATCGGACATCATTTCGCAGATGGTCAAACCACACCCGGTAGGCATGTTTACATCAAGGCACACCAGATCTGGGAGTTCCCGGTCCATCTTGTGAAGCGCCGAAAACGCATTGTGAGCCTTGCGCACTTCCAAACCGATGTGTTGGCAACGTTGTGCCAAGGCATGAACGAAGTCTTTGTCGTCGTCGATGATGAGGATGCTCTTTTTGTTCATGTCGAGTTACTCCGACTCAGAGATGTTGTGTTCGGTCATGGCTGATTCCACTGCTGTGAGCAAGGTGTTTCCCTGATACGGTTTCGTTAAGAAATATCGTGCACCCGCTTCCAGTGCCTTTTGTTGATCAACCAGACTCGCGGACAGCATCACGATGGGAATACTCTTGGTGTCCTCGTTCTCCTGGAGTTTTTCCAAGGCAGCCAGGCCGTCCATACGTGGCATGCGCACATCCAACAGGATTGCGTCCGGGTGTTGGTCAACGGCGGTCGCAACTCCTTGTGCTCCGTCAGCCGCCGAAATAGTGTCATAGCCAGCCGCGCGGAGCCTCAAACTTGCACCACGAATCACGTCTGGGTCGTCGTCAACTAGTAATACTTGGCGAGGTTTACTCATCGGCCGCATTCCCAGAGTGTTCGGCTAGCGTTCGTTCGTACTTTTTCAATTTGCCGCTGGAATTGAGATGCGGTTGCTTCGGACCGCTTTGGTGTGTGCTGAACGACGCTACTGTTGTTTGTGTTTTGCTAAGGTCGTGCTGCAGATCGCGTGCAGCGTTTTGAATCGACGGCATCGCCCGCTGTTGGCGATCGTTTGATTCGGCGACTGCCCAACGCACCGTTTCCAGAAGCGTCTGGGGATTGTATGGCTTGTCGATGTAGTTTCGTGCGCCCATCGGCAGCGTTTGTCGCCTCATTCGGCGATCGGCAGAAAACACAACCACGGGTATTTCTGCCGTCTCCTGGCATTGCCGGAGACTTGCCAGTGCTTCCAGGCCGTCGAGCGCCATCATCTGGAGATCCAGCAGAATGGCATTGGGGAGATGCTCGACGGCCATGCTTAATCCTGTTTGAACATCGTGCGCTGAAAGCACGTGGAAGCCGGCGGCAGTCAAACGAAGACCGGCGGCGGTCAAGATGTCGCCGTCGTCATCGATAATCAAAATAGTTGCTGTCTCAGACATGAATTGTCTCCAAGGGCATTAGCATGTTGCTCGTACAGGCCAGAATCTCTGACATGTGGTCGGTCGCTTTCCAAGTGCCAATTGCCTGTGATTCGACTTTCGGCAACGGACCATGTGGACGGTTGCGATTAGCTTCATCGCGAACCTTGGTCACACGAGCGAAGAATTTGTCCAATTCAATTTCGGCGGTTGGCAACACGACTAGCCAGCGGTGCGTGTCCGCTCGAAACAGCAGGTCATTGCGACGCAAAAGATAATTCAAAAAAGAGTCCACATCGTCGGCGACCGTGGGATCAAATGAGTCGTCGATCTGGGCGACAACTAGCGACACCACGGACGAACCATTATGCAGGTGCTCGATGCGCTCGAGATACCGACGCATGATTTCCGTTGGTTGAGCGATCGGCACGGTGAACGAGAACGTACTGCCGCGCCCCACTTCGCTCTCGACGTTCATCTGTCCAAAGTTCAGGTCGACCAGTTCCTTGGCGATGTTCAGCCCGAGTCCAAACCCTTTTGTGCTACCACGCGGGTTGGGCACCAATTGCCTAAATCGTTCAAAGATTGCCGCGAGGCTTTGAGGGTCAATTCCTTGACCATTGTCTGTTACCCCAATGACCACATCGTGCGACGATTCATCTTGCTTCGCCCAAAGCCGCACGTGACCTGGCTGGCCACTAAACTTGATCGCGTTGACCGTGAGATTAACAATCACGCGGCCTACTTTTTCGGCGTCGCAGTAAACTTCCGGCAAGTTGTCATCAACGTCGATCTCAAGGTTGACATTTTTTACAATTGCCTTCTTGTCGAGATTTGGTCGTACATGTTCTATGGCTTTTGCAATATCACTGTTTTTTCGACATATGCCCAACATGCCAGCTTCCAGCTTGCTCACGTCCAGCATGTCGTCCACCATCGTGTTTAGATCGTCGGCACGATCTTCAACCGTGTGGAGCATGCGAATCTGTTCTTCATTGACTTCGCCAACCAGCCCTTCGCTCAACAATGCGACGTATTCCTTGATGACGGTTAGCGGAGTGCGAAACTCATGTGACACGTTGTCGACAAACCGATGAGCTGTTTTGTAGAGCCGCCCTAACCCGCGATTTTTCTTCTTCAGTAGTTCCTGGCTTTCTTTCACTTGTGCCAACAGTCGACGCATCTCGGCGTTTTGTTGTCGACTGATCGCGTAACGAATCGTGCGTTGCAGCACTTCGTTGGTGACGCTGTCTTTGACTAGGTAGTCTTGGGCGCCTTGTTCGAGAGATTCCAGCGCAACTTCATCGCTCGCCAAGCCTGTTAGCACGACGATAGGAATGCTGGGCGCGCGTTGTCGAATCTCGGCAATAACTTCCAGCCCAGAACAGTCCGGAAGCCGGAGATTTGCGAGGATGACATCGAAGTCGGTTTCGGCAAGTTGATGCAATGCGTCCGACATCGATTCGGACCAGCAAACTGCGAAGTGTGTCTTTGCCGAGCGCAGCGCGATCTTGATTAGATCCACATCGGCTGGATTGACTTCGATTAACAAAACGGCGGTGGTATCGTCAGCCATCTGCCCCTTCCTCACACCAGTTAATATCGTTCGGCTGCGATGTGAATTACATCACGTTGTTCTAGAAACCTAGGACGGCAATTTGATAAATGCCGATCAGAAAAATCCTGATCGAGATAGGCAAAACTCCCAAACAACTTGGCCGGCAAGATCTTCCAGTTGCGATCGGTAAATTCCCTATCAAACAATACTGACACGCCAGCAATCAGTATTAATCGACTTTGAATTTCACCGCGTGACTGAAAGTTGATTGGTCTAAAGAAACTTGAACTAGAGTTACACTAGCAGGTCGTCGCTTCGTGTTGCGGCAATATGCAAAACGATCAGGATCTCTGGGAATGTGGGGCAATCAATTGTCGACCAAATCTCTCGTCCACGCGAGTTGGCACCAGTTCATTCGCAATGAAGACGGCGCAGCCAAGATTGAGGCCGTAATTCTCCTGGCATCCGTAGTGCTGGCATGCATATTCGTGATAAATGATCTTGGCATGGTTGTAAGTGATAGATTCAACCAACTCGCCACGGGCATGGAATCGTTTTCAGATGACACGCCGCAATTGTCCAACCCCAGCGGTTCGGGCGCTCAGTTACACGAACAACACTTGCATGTAAGTTTGCAAAACACACGACTTGTTTTGGCTGGCTTTCTTTTGGTTGGCGTCGTCGTCCTCATAGTTCGTCGCGGCCGTGCGAATGCTAAACCGTCTCCGGCTGAGTCAGAAGATGGCAATGACAACATGTCGTCCACACCTTCGACAATGTTGGAACGGAAGAGGCAACAGATTCTCAGTTTCTTCTTGCGCAATACCCAAACTGTGTTCGCGACCGAGATCGAAGTGAGACATCTGATGACAGACCATCCTTCAATTATCTCGCCCAACGCGTCGCGCGATGAAGTGCGTCGCGTTTTTGATGAAACCAACGTTCGCCATCTGTTAGTATGCGAAAAGGGCAATCGGTTGCTTGGAATAATCAGCAACCGCGACTGTCATTCGCATGTGGGCGAGACGGCGGCGGACCTGATGACGCGCGCCCTGTTCACAGTTTCGCCCCGCAGCGCGCTGAGTCCAGCATTGACCCAGATGTTGAATCGCCAGATTTCCTGCCTGCCAGTCCTAGAAGACGGTCGGCTTTGTGGAATCATTACTACCGCGGATGTCGTGATTGGATTGCAGTGTGTTTTGCAAATGCTTCAACGAATTGGTACTGTACCAAAGGAGATTGAGTGTACGGATGTCGAGTTGGAATGCACACTGCAAATGCTTCGACAGTTTGCAGGAGAAACTGCTCGAAAACCAGGTCTTCGTGAAACGATGCTAATGGCGGCCGAAAGAGAAAGTGACAAGTGAGATTTCAGTCCATCACCGCCAAAAAAACTTTCTATCAAGTTATCAAACTCTCACGACCGACTTTTCCTACCAGGACAAGGTATTGACCTATTAATTAATGACCACCCTTCGGCCGATTATTAATTTCAGGCTCGATTGAGCCATCAGGGGCAGAAATGGGGCGGACCGGGGCAGTATCGGGACATTCCCGTTGGAAAACCCCTTTTCGGTCCTCCTTACCGCGGCCTTCGGGCGTGCCGCCGGTGAAGAGGACCGTTTTTTTTCATCCGGCCGCAGAACGGCCAATGGTGCCGGAGCGAGGAAAACTCCACACACCAGATGTTGTGTCGAAGCTCCCTGACACTAAAAAATCGCCTTGGCTCGCAAGTGAACAAACTGATCCCGTACGCCCTGCGAGCGTCTCAATCGGCTGCTTCGTGTTGAGATCCCACAAGCGAATCAGGTTATCGGTGCCCCCCGTTACAACTCTGTCCTTGGAGCAAATCGCTAACGAGAAAATCTTCGTGCGGCCGGTCGATATCAAAGTCGTCTCCTCACCGGTTTGAATATCCTGCACACGATTTGCTTGGTCCTCACCGGCAGAGACGAGCTGAATTCCGTCACTGGCAAAGGCTAGTGCACGAATGCGCTGTCGGTGAACAGCAACATCTCGAAGAGTGTGTCCATCAGTCGTGCGATACACTCTTATTCTGCCATTACGACCCGCAGCGGCTAATAGAGCCAGCCAGTTACGCAAATCCCAACTTTGTTGCATTTGATATGTAGGCTGCTGGAATGTGAGTTGCATGGTGCATTTCTTTTCTGTGAGTTGGAGCTGAAATTACACCACGTAACGAAATGGCGTCATCAATGCGCTCTTTCAACGGGATGTACTGTGCAATCGCGGTAACGAGCTCACTTCCGTCGATTGGCTCTCCAAAAAACTCCGCAGTTCCGAGATTAAGCATTCGTTGTTTGAGGCTCTCCTTGGTTTGGCCGGTCAGCACGATGATTGGAATATCCTGTGTCTGTGCATTACGCTTGAGGCATTGGACGAGGTGATCACCGGCACCCGACGGCCCGCACGTCGGTAATCACGAAATCTGGTTTTTCGGTTACCGCCAGCCACATGCCCTGTGCACCGTAAAACGCGCGTAACACGTTCACCTGATAATTGCGAAGCCGCAGCGCAATGGCTTGCGAAATCTCAGGGTCGTCATCAACACACAACATCAAGGGACAATATGTTTCCGGGAAGCATGCACGATCAATGGTCGCGCAACCGATAGGGATTGAATTCCCCATGGGATTACTCCTGACTGGCAAAGCAAATGAATTGTTGCAATGACAACGGACGTGGTTGGCAATGAGCACCAACGGAACATGGGGCGGGAATTGTTCCAGCAGATTTGGGATTGGCGTGGGGTGAATGAATGCGTGATTCGTTGGCCGGCCGCAATAACAACACTAGCTCACGAAATTGGGCTTAGCAGATCAGGAAATACCGGAACATCGTCAACGAGTGCTCGTGCCGGATACACAGCGATGCAAAGGCATAACTCGAATAGGAAATTTCCCCCTCGCAATAGGGATTATCCTGGCCTGTCGCTCCACAAAGAAAAAACGAGCCGTTCAGCGGTGCAGGTGCTCAATGGTCCGTTTGCGGTGAGCCGCCAATTGGCACAGGTCGCCAGCGACCCAATCTAGACGCCGATGAGAAAATAGTAGAATCCTGGTTGTTGTACTGTCACCTTTGAATGTGAATTCGTATCATCATCCGAATGAGGTCCGTCGCGAGCAATAACCGCAAATCCGTGCCGGTTCCGAGTCGAAAGTCGGCCAGTAGGAGTTTCACGTGTGCGACAATGTGGGCACGCGCACTGTTTTTTTATGAAAGGAAGAGTGATGGCCACGAACGAGCGTTTGACGGAAATCCCGACACCGGTGAACATCCTATGGAAGAACATCCTGATGGTTCCCA
>CAYFJO010000440.1:0-8884 GCA_964343305.1 uncultured Pirellulaceae bacterium
AACCTAAAGGATTCGCCTGAAGGCGAGGGTTTTAGACCCATCGCAAGGACAATAAGGAATAAGTCAAAGATAGAACCTCGTTTAGATCGCGGGAAAAATAACATCGGTCATTCCATCTTTTCCCGCCCTCGTTCCCAGGCTCCTGCCGACTCCTGCATCCCGTCAGAAACGGGCAGGCAGGAGCCTGCAAGACAGGTCATTCCCAGGCAGGAGCCTGGGAACGAGGACTCCTCTGGCTCCTGACAACAGAACTGGCAAAGTGGATGGAGAAAGCCCCCTATCTTTCACGCGTTCAAATACCGAAGTTCTTCTTCCCACGTTCTTAACGGCAAGCCGCAGAAGGCGCCCGCGTTCTATGGCACTGACGCCTGCGGCTTGCCGTTAAGCGAAGAAGTAAAGGACAGAGTGACATAGCAACAACGATGAAACAGCTAGCTTCCGTCAAACAGTTTTTCCACCCTCTTGCTGCATTTGTGTTGCTCATTTCGGGTCAGCGGTGTGCTGCGGACGAGGCTGGAAATACATTCTTCGAAAAGAAGATTCGTCCTGTGCTGGTTCAGCATTGCTTCAAGTGTCATTCCGCAAAGACGGCTGACGAAGGTGGTGGCGTGCGGCTGGACCGTAAACTCACGGATGTCAAACGGCTGATCGCGCCAGGTGATGCCGACAGCAGTCTGCTGATCACCGCTCTGCGTTACCGGAACTCGGACTTGCAGATGCCGCCGTCTGGGCGATTGCCGCTAGAGGTCATTCGTGATTTCGAACGATGGGCGCAGATGGGAGCCGCCGATCCACGTCCGGTCATCGATGACACGGACGCCACAACGGAATCGACGACGACCAGCATCGAGGCGGGACGTCGGTTCTGGGCGTTTCAGTCGGTGCGCAGATCGCCGCCGCCACACATTGAAAATGGTTGGGGACAGTCGCCTGTCGATGCCTTTGTGCGTCGAAAGCTCGTTGATGCCGAACTGCGGCCTGCGGCGCGAGCAGACCGACGGACGCTGATTCGGCGAGCCTCGTTGATTCTTATCGGACTGCCGCCATCGCCGGAAGAGGTTGAAGATTTTGTCAAAGACAACCGGCCAGATGCGTTCGTCCGATTGGTCGATCGACTGTTGGCGTCACCCGCTTATGGAGAACGCTGGGGCCGTCATTGGCTCGATGTCATGCGGTACGGCGACTGTAACGGCGCAGACGAAAGCCGCCCGTTCCCCAATGCCTGGCACTTTCGCAATTACGTGATTGATACCTTCAATCGCGACGTGCCGTACGACCGCATGATTACCGAACATCTTGCTGGTGATCTGCTCGAATACGATGGCGAAGGTTCTTACGAACCCGTTGTGGGCACTGGCTTCCTAGCCATCGGCACCAAGATTCTGACTCAGTTGGATGCAAAGAAACGCATCGCGGATCTGGTCGACGAACAAATCGATTCCTTCAGTCGAGCCATGCTTGGGCTGACCGTTGCCTGCGCTCGCTGTCACGCGCACAATTTCGATCCGATTCCGACGGAAGATTACTACGCGTTGGCGGGCATCTTTCGCAGCACAACCACTCTTGTTTCCTATGGCAAATGGGTCGAGCGGCCAGCTCACACGCGAGAGTCTTGGCAGGCTTTGCAGAATTTGGGAGGCCAATTGCCACCATTGAAGGAGTCGCAGAAACAGCTTGAACAACAGATTGAAGAGGAACTCTCTAACGCCACCGCGATGGAGCAGGAAGCCGAAACGTTTGCGCGGGGAAACCCATCGATTGAGAGTACCAATTACGGTAAGGGCATTGGCATCATTGGTGACAACAAATCGCTCGACCAGTTCGCCGAATATGACTTCGACATTTCGGCAGCCGGACGATATCTGCTGCAGTTCCGATACGCGGCGAAAGTGTCGCGGCCGATGAAACTTTCGATTAACGGGAAGATCAGCAATGAACGGGCGTTGGGAGAAGTGACAGGCGACTGGTTTCCACCGTCACAGCGCTGGCATTCAGAAGGCGTTCATGAATTCGAAAAAGGTACAGCCGTCGTCCGCATCGAATCCAAAGCCGTGATGCCGCATATCGACCGGGTGAGGCTGTTGCAGATTCGCCCCGAGACTGATCTGGGAAAGTTGTTTCTTCGCAAGGATCGACTTGATCAACAGGTCAGCCGGATTGAGGAGCAGATCAAACCGGCCATTACGGTCATGGCCGTCCAGGAGGGGAAGATTGATGACGCGGCAGTGCTGACTCGCGGCAATGCCAACAAGCCAGGAAATAAAGTCGCTAGAGGCTTTCTTAGAGTCGTTGACGCTCAACCGCAGTCAGAAATTCCCGCTGATGCCAGTGGTCGACTGCAATTGGCAAAATGGATGACGCATCCCGATCACCCGCTAACCAGCCGCGTGATGGTGAATCGACTGTGGCGCTGGCACTTTGGCAAAGGGATTGTCGCGACAACAGAAAACTTCGGGCTAAAAGGCGCGCGTCCCACCCACCCGGAACTGCTCGATTACCTCGCACGCCGGTTTGTAGAGAACGACTGGTCGATCAAGGCCATGCATCGCGAGATCATGCTCAGTGACACGTGGCAGATGGGAGCGACTGAAACGGACTCGAAACATAAGGCTGCGTCGGTCGATCCAGACAATACGCTTTACTGGCAGTATCCGTCGCGAAGGCTGGAGGCCGAAGCAATCCGCGACTCCCTGCTGGCGGTGTCGCAACGACTTGATCGTCAGATCGGCGGAGCACGTCCGACTCTCAAGACGATTAACCTGTCACCTGAGATTCTGAATCAGCAGCAGAAATACTACGACGCATCGAACCGACGGACGGTCTACCTGCCGGTCCTGCGGACGAATGTTTATGACTTCCTGACGCTGCTTGATTTCGCCAATCCCGATCTGCCCACCGGAAACCGTGTCACGACGACGGTTCCAACTCAGGCCATGCTGATGATGAATAGTCCGCTGGTGAAGGACGTTGCAGGCCGCGTTGCCGGGCGGATTATCAAATCGGATCCGGACGACGGCCGCCGCATCCATCGTCTGTATCTCACACTACTGGCTCGCGCCCCGAAGTCATCGGAAGTGACGATCGCACGGGACTTTATCCGGTCGTATCAGGCCGAGCTGGAAACCCCGGATGAACAATCCGCCTGGACGGCCCTCAGTCATGCAATTCTTGCGGGCAACGAGTTCGTCTATCTGAGGTAATCATGTCTGACTTCTCACAAACCGTTCCACAGATTTCCCGGCGCGCCATGTTGGATCGGATTGCACTGGGATTCGGCGGGCTCGCATTTCAGGCCATGACCAGCGGAAACAGCGCGGCTGCGGAGACTGTGCCCGCGAGCGGGCTGGAACCCGTTCAACCGCATTTCAGACCGCGGGCAAAGAGCGTTGTCTTCCTGTTCATGCAGGGAGGCGTATCGCATGTAGACACGTTCGATCCCAAACCGGCTTTGGACAAATACGATGGCAAGGAGCCACCCTTCCAGCGAACGCGCGTGAAGTTTGCCAAACGCGGCAATCTGCTGAAGTCGCCGTGGAAGTTCCGACCGACAGGCGAAAGCGGCATCCCCATGAGTTCACTCTGGCAACACTTGCCTAATGTGGCCGATGAACTCTGCATGGTGCATTCGGTCTGCGACACCAATGTGGCTCATGGCGGTGCGACGATGAAGCTGTTTACCGGCAGCGATCTGTTTGTCCGGCCGAGTCTTGGTTCGTGGGTCAGCTATGGACTGGGCAACGAGTCCGACAGTCTGCCGAGCTATATCAATATCTGTCCGTCGAGTATTCACGGCGGAGTCAACAACTGGGGCTCGGCATTTCTGCCCTCGATTCATCAGGGCGTCGCGTTGGGAACGCCCGGGTATCCGAATGCGAAGGTCGAGTCAGCAAAGTTTAAGTACATGAACTCGTCTAAGAGTCCCCGGCTGCAACGCATTCAATTGGAGTTGATGCGGAAGCTTTCCGCCGAGCAGGACGAACAGGGCGCGGAGCAAGATGCCCGGCTGCAATCGTTTGAGCTGGCGTTTCGCATGCAGATGGCGGCTCCCGAAGCATTGAACATCAAGAGAGAATCGAAGGCGACGCATGAGCTGTACGGGATTGGCGGAAAGGAAACCGACGATTTCGGTTGCCAGTGTCTGATGGCTCGGCGACTGGTCGAGCGCGGCGTGCGTTTCATTCAGGTCAACCACGCGGGTTCCTTGAAGAGTCACGGGATTCCGACCAACGAACAGTGGGACCAGCATGGGTATCTTGAGAAAGGCCACGCGCTCAACGCCTTGCAGGTGGATCAGCCAATCACAGGTTTTCTTCAGGATCTGGAGGCGCGTGGGCTTCTCGACGAGACGCTTGTCATCTGGGCTGGCGAGTTTGGCCGAACTCCAACCTCGCAGGCCGGCACGGGTAAGAATATCGGACGCGACCACCACACCGACGGTTTCACCATCTGGATGGCCGGCGGCGGTGTGAAGGGCGGCTTTCGCTACGGCGCTACCGACGAGTTCGGTTATTACACCATCCGAGACCGCATGACCCTGCACGACATGCACGCTACGATTTTGCACCTGCTTGGCCTGGATCACACTCGACTAACCTGGCATTACGCCAGTCGCGACTTTCGACTGACCGACGTGTACGGCAACGTCGCCAAAGGCATCATAGCCTGACAATAAGTGGTTGGCCCTTATGAGTCCAGCTACAAGAGAAACGTACAAATGTTGAATAACCACTACACAATGCGATACCTCGCGCCCATCTTATGGCTGCTCATCGGCGTCGCTTCAATCGGCATGGCCGCGGAGCCATCATGGCGAGCCGGCGCGGCCCGGACGAAGATTACTCCCGATGGCCCCTATTGGATGGGCGGTTACGCGAAACGCACGCGGCCTTCCAAGGGAACGCTTCAGGATCTGTACGCGAAAGCAATTGCCATCGACGATGCGGACGGCTCGCGAGTCGTGATCGTCACCACGGATCTGCTCGTGATCACTCGCGAACTGGGTGAGGCCGTTAAACAGCGAGTCTTCGAAAAATACAAACTTCCCGCATCACGTCTCCTGTTGAATTGTTCGCATACCCATTGTGGACCGGAACTTCGGTTGTATCGTGAATCGCTGCACAACATCCCGACTGAGTTCGCTCGTCGAATGCACGAGTACGTCAGACGACTTGAAAATCAACTGGTGGACCTTGTGGGGAAAGCAATCGCCAGTCAGGTTCCCGCCAGACTGGATTTCAGTCAGCAGAAAGCATCGTTCGCTGTCAATCGGCGCGACAACCCGGCGGCCGACGTGCCTCGGTTACGGAGCGAAGGCGCGCTGGTCGGTCCGGTTGATCATTCCGTCCCCGTGATGAAAGTAACGGACAGCAATGGCGAGATGCTGGCTATCCTGTTCGGTTACGCTTGTCACAACACGGTGATGTCGTTCTACCAGACATCGGGAGACTACGCTGGCTTTGCACAGCAATACATCGAAGAGAAACATCCCGAAACGGTCGCCATGTTCGTGATGGGCGCTGGTGGAGATCAGAATCCGCTGCCGCGTCGCGAGGTCAAATACCTGCACGAGTACGGCCGTGCGCTGGCCGATGCTGTAGAAGCTGCTCTCGCCGGTAAGCAGCGCAGCGTCACGGGTTCGCTCCGCGCCGCACTCGCGAAAGCTCCGCTGGAATTCCAGCCACACGCCGATCGGGAAACTCTTGAGAAGCAGGTCGAGTCCGCCAATAAATACGAACGCTGGAAGGCCAACTACCTTCTGGGTGAATTAGACGCAGGCAGAACGGTTTCGCGCAAGTACGGGCTTCCCGTTCAGGCCATCCGGTTCGGTAACGATCTGTTGCTTGTCGCCATCGGCGGCGAATGCGTTGTCGATTATTCATTGCGAACCAAAACTCAGTACTCCAGCGATGACGGTCCGGCCATCTGGGTCGCGGGTTACTCGAACGACGTCTTCGGCTACCTGCCGACGCTTCGAGTTCTGAAAGAGGGCGGCTACGAAGGCGGCGGCCACATGGTCTATACCAAGTTTCCTGGCCCATTCACCGAAACAGTCGAGAAACGCGTGTTCGAAACGATTGAGCGACTCGTCAAAGAGGTGAAATGATGACCATGAGAATCAAAGCTTTACTTACCTTCCTGGCGGGGATGACGTTCGCCTGTTCCGCCAATGACGACAATCGCGTCTGGAAGTCAGAGCGCAACGACTACCGCGACAAAGTTACAGGCGCGGAAGTGTGGCGGCTGACGACGGATCCGGAAGTCGAGATCATTCCGGATCGCATCAAGGATCCGTGGTCGCCGGACGGTTCGCAGATTCTGTTTCGGTCCAAGCGATCTGGAGCGTGGCATCTGTTCGTGATGGCGGCGGACGGATCGAAGATGACTCGCGTTACCGATCGAAAGGGGCCTGCAGTCTACGGCGTGTGGTCTCGTTCTGGTCGGGAAATCGTTTGCACGCCGCTGATGGACGGCAAGTACGAGTTGCAGGCTATCGACGTCAACACGTTCGGTGCCCGCCGCATTGCCGGCCCGTTTGAATCGCAGTTGAACAAGATGGGCGTCAGTCCGGACGGTAGAAGCGTTCTCTTCACACGTGTCATCAAACAGCCGGACGGCGAGAAGCAGGACGTCGTGATGTCGTCGTTTGTGAAGATGGACGGCACGGGTTTCTTCGACTTCACGGGCGAGACGAAACACGGCCGCATCGGCTGGATTCCCGGTCGCATGGATATTCGCCGTATGAAGTCCTCGCGGCGGCAGTATGTCGTTCAGCCAGACGGCTCCGGTGCCCGGTTGATTGGTGAGGGCGGCCACGAATACTTCACTCCCGACGGCCGACACATCCTGATCTGCGATCCGAAAGGCGGTGATGCGTCGAAGTGGCTCGGCCAGTGTTCCGCGGGAATCTACAACCTCGCAACCGGATTGCGACGAGATGTCACTAAAGAACTGACGTGGTTGGGAAGTCATCCCGCGATCAGTCCGGACGGACGCTTCGTTGCCGCCGACAACGCCGGACACAGTTATCCCGGCGCGGTGGTGATCGTGTCTCTGGACGGCTCGGTTCCGCTTCGCGTGCTGTGTTACCACCACGCCTCGTGGGAGTCCGGCCACATCACGCATCCGACGGTTCACTGGAGCCCGGATGGCACCAAGCTGTTGTTCATTTCCGACAAGGACTCGCCGGATAAGAAAAAGGGCGACATGTATCTCGCGGTTGTAAAACAGCCGGAAGCGCCGCGTCAGCCACACGTCGCCAACAACCGCGCCGACGGACCGTTGCTGACATGGCAACCCGCGAGTCGCCACACCGAAACGAAGGAATACGTCGTGATGCGCAGCGTTCCTTCACCGCGTCCGAATCTGCAGGGAGTGAAACTCGACCGCACGGGCGTCTTTGAAGAGGTCGGCGTCGTTCCTGTTGTCGATACCATCCTCACCGGCAAACACCTCGACGCGAAGACCACGACACTGACCGTCGAATCCACCGAGGGCTTTCCCAACGGCGGCAGACTGCTGATCGCCGGCAATCACTCCATGGCCGCGCCGGAGATTGTGACCTATACCGGCAAGACCGAAACCACGTTTCTCAACTGCCAACGCGGCGTGGACTCCAGCCAGCCGGCCATGCACTGGAGCGGCGCTCGGGTGTGGAGCCTATCCGCGATACAGTTCACCGACACGAATGTCCCGGATCCGCAACGACAATACTATTACACCGTCCGCGCCCGCGAGCATTCCGGCTTGACGAGCGCCTACTCGCGAATCAGCAATCCGGCGGTCATTGACAATAAGAAAGTATCAACCAATGAAACGAGGTAATGTACGTTGGCCAGCGCTGATCGCAGCCACGCTATTGTGTCTGGCAGCGTCCGGACTTGCCGCTGAGGATTATCTTATCAAGGAAGGAAAAGCGCGGGCAGAGATCGTGATCGCGGACGATGCGCCGCGTTCGACTCGGCTGGCGGCTCATGAATTGCAGACATCCATCGAAAAGATTTCTGGTGCGAAGCTGAACATCACGACGAAGCCCGACGCGGATATGCCGGTGCAGATTTACGTGGGAGCAAGCCCGCACACCGAAAAGCTGGGTGTCACCGCCAATGGGCTGGGACACGGGGCGTATCGGATTGTGTCGGGAAAAAACTGGCTGGTGCTGATTGGCGACGACACGGATTTCGTTCCCATCGAGCCGTGGGCGAAGAACAATGGCGATCGCCAGACGCTTCAGGCTCGCTGGGAAAGGGCGAGCGGGCTGCCGTTTGGTGTGCCCAATGGCGGGATGTACAAGAACCGCGAACGCATGCCCAAAGAGCTGGCGAAGGAAGACGGTGAGTATCTGTGGGCGTTCGATGAACGCGGATCGTACAACGCGGTTTGCGGCTTTCTGCGAAGACTTGGGGTTCGCTGGTATTTGCCGGGCGAGTTGGGTGAAGTCGTCCCGAAGATGGCAAGCATCCCGCTGCCGAAGATTGATAAGACTGCCAAACCGGACTTTGAGATCAGGCAGTTCAGCGTGCGGTTCGGGACGGCGGATGACGAAGTCATGCGTTGGGCGATGCGGTTGGGGATTCGGCAAACCTATGGACTGATGATTGCTCACGGGATGCACACGATGACGCATCCTGATGCACTCAAGAAGCAGCATCCGGACTGGTTTGCCTTGTATGGCGGAAAACGCGACACGCAAACCGGCAAGCGGCTCAATCATCTCTGCTATTCGAACGAAGAACTCTTCAACGCCATCGTGAAGTGGGCGCGGGCACAGTTTGATGTCTACGACTATGAAACTGTCTCGATCATGCCGCCGGACGCTTACGGTTCGATTTGTCAGTGCGAGTTGTGTGAAGGCAAGCAGGTCGATGAGATGGGATCGCGCGGCAAA
>CAYFJO010000441.1:0-8865 GCA_964343305.1 uncultured Pirellulaceae bacterium
TCAGTTTGACATCGCCGGGGGATTTGTCGTCGGCAAAACCGGGGCAAACCAGCAGCAGGAAGCAAAAAAATGTGAGGATGGGTTTCATGTTATTTCCTCTTGGGCGCGCCAAAGTGACGGGCATTTTTATTGGGGAGCCACTTTTTCAATTCCATCTTGGTTGATCAGCGGTGTGCGGGTCGTCTGTTCCCAGAGCGCCAACTTCCCAATCTTCTTTTCGCCGACTTCGTAGCCGTGATCGCCCCAGAGAACAACGACGACGACGATGGTGTTGTCGCGATAACGACTCTTTTCCAATGCGGCGTAGACCCGTTCGTTCGACTGAAACAGAGCGACAATGAGTGCAATCGACGAGAGGCCGGCGCATCGCGTGAATCGTCGCATCGTTGGTTCGATCTCCGTTGGAATAAGTTTCATTTCGCCTCGTGGACCTTATGCTTGGGCGGAATCAATCCCACTTCAAACTGCCAGCCTTCGTTAGGAATCGGAACTTTCCAGCCAACGTCTTTCGCTATTCCGTCACTCATTCGCCAGCCTCCATCGTCCTGACTACACGATAGCTCTTGTCGGTGCCGCGTGTACGATTGATCACACGTAGGACCTGCCCTGCCCGAATGCGCTCGTTGCCGTCGACGATGACTTGCTGCCCAGCCTGAAGGTCACCGAGCACTTCAATTGTGCTTCCGCGAGCGACTCCGGTTTCGACATCTACTTGGACGGCGACTGTCTGCCCGTCGTCCTTGGGGCTGGCGATCATCATGACTGGTGTCGGTCCACCGAGGATCAAAGCGTCTTTCGAAATCAACAGAGTCGAGCGCGGCGTACCGGGAACGACGGCTTTCGCCTGCATTCCGTCTCGCAACAGATAATTACCATCCCGGGCAGGATTGCGTAGCCGAATTCGAACGGGAAATGTTCGTGCCCGCTGATCGGCACTAGGACCAATTCCGTGGATGGTTCCTTGAAGCGCTTCCAAGCCTTCTGGTAGTGCGGCGACGTGCAGCGGTACCTTGTTGCCGATTTCAAGCTGATTGACTAGAGACTCAGGAACATGAACGATCACGTCAATTGGATCTAGCGCCACGATTTCAGCAACCGGATCACCGCGGCTTAGCCACTGCCCCACTTCCGTATGCTTCTGAACGACGTGACCGCCAAACGGGGCACGAATTGTGTGGTACTGACGCAAGATATTCAAACGAGCAACTTCCTGCTTCTGCTTTGATACCTTAGCAACCGCCTGCGCAATCTGTTCACTGCGCGGACCGGTATTCATTAACTCATAGTCTGCCGCCGCCGCGATCAAGTCTTGTTTTGCGGTAAGTGCGGTCGACCTGCCCGTCTCGAAATCCGCGGCCGAAATGGCGTTTGATCGCCGAAGGCTCTCGGTGCGTTTGAGCTGTGATTCCGCAAGATCAAGAGCAGCCTTTGCGGCTTCCCACTTTGCCTTGGCACGGGTAACTTCTTCCGGTCGGTTGCCTGTCTCGAGTTCTTGCAATTCATGCTCGAGGCGGGTCAACTCCGCGGTCGCGGCCGCGATCTCAACCGAAACTGTTTCCGTGCTCAGTTGAACGATTGGCTTGCCCGAGTATTGGTTGCCGCTCTTGGGATTCTCCATTTCGACAGAATCGCCGGCTTCGATTTGCACGTCTGTGACTCGGCCATCAACCGGGCTACCCACAATGCTACGACGAACTGCTGTTACAGTTCCGACTAGAGTCGTCTCAGGTACAACCTCTCTACGTATCACCGGTGCCGTTCGCACTGCGACCGGAGGCGGCGAAGTACGAGCCACTGTTGCTGCTGCAGTGTCCGATATCGGAGAACTGCACCCAACCATGGAGAGGAGTGGAAAAGTGACGCAAGCTAGCAGTAGCGACTGATACGCTGCAGCGACTCCAAGGATACGGCGGCTATGGACTTGCCTTGTCATAAAGGATTCACTTGCGATAAGGGTTCGTTTGATACCAGGGCTCCCGTGTCGACCGTACGAAAATCGTCGACGTCTCGGACTGATTCTGAGGCGGTTACTATCCTTCGAGAAATCAGCTTCCGAGCATCCATCATCAGACTGAATAGGCTGGGGACGAGAAACAGCGTCAACATGGTGGAAACGGCCAACCCGCCTAACACGACGCTGCCTAGCCCGCGGTAGAGTTCGCTGCCCGCGCCCGGCATGACGACCAAAGGGAATAGCCCAAGGACCGTGGTCCCCGTTGTCATGAAAATCGGCCGAATGCGGCTACGAATGCTTTCCACAACGGCCTCGCGCGAAGACATTCGTCCGGTACTAAGATGATTGATTGACTGATGCACAATTAAGATGGCATTATTCACCGCGGTCCCGATTAGGATGACAAAACCTAGCATGGTGATAATGTCGAGCGGTTGGTCCGTGAAACGATTTGTAAGCCAGAGACAGGCGACTCCGCCCACGGCAGCCAGCGGCACGGTCAGAATGATGGCCAGCGGATAGAGCCACGATTCGAAAAGGCCGACCAACAACAGATACGTAACAACCAGGGCCAGCAGCAGATTAAACCGCATGGCCCGCCATGATTCCGCCAGGCGGTCAGCAGTTCCGCCCAGAGCAACCTGTAGCCCGGCATGCAGCGTGCCGTCAGTTTTCATCGGGGCGATAACGTCACGCCTGACCAAGTCGACAGCACGCCCGAGAGAGAGGCCAGCCGGAGGGCGCACTTCAAGCGTAACGGCGCGACGTCGTTCGATGTGACGAATCGAAGGCGGGCCGCTGCCGATCTTGAATTCAGCAAGCGACGAAAGCGGCACGAGACTGGCGTCGCGCGTGACCACCGTTCGCTTGCCAAGATCCTGAGTGTGCGAGGCGTAGCTATCAGCACCGATGATGCGCAGATCAATTTTTTCGCCTGCTGTCGCATAGTCGGCCGCATAAGCTCCATCTGCCAGAGTGTCGACGATGTATCCAAGCTGCGTGGCGTCAATTCCCAATTCCGCTACCCGATTCCAATGCGGCAATACGTGTAACTCCGGATTCGACTTCCACAATCCCGGTACCGCAGAAACCTGCGCATCGGGAATTGCAGTTTCGACTCGATTTTGAACGTCGTTTGCCAGCGTAATTACCGAATCCAGATCAGGCCCTGTCAACTCAACATCAATCTTTCGCGAAGATCCTGGAAACAGACTGAGCTGATAAGCGCTGCCGCGCATGTCGGGTATCTCGCCAGTCAGTGACTGAAGCACGGGAATCCACTCCCGAATGCGAGTTGGGTCTTCGGTCTGCACCTGGACCATCACATCGCTCGGCGTGGCGAGAACCAACAGATCCTTTAGCGCCGGAAGATCCAATTGATCGGCTTTAGGCGATGAGGGGTCCATTTCCCAATAGCGGAGAAATTTCTGAATAACCTCTCGCGAAATCGTCTCGGATTCGCCAAGGTTGTATCCGGGTGGAGTGTACAACTTGCATTGAACACGTGCCTTGTTGCCGTCCGGCAGATACTCAACGTCGGGAAACAATGACCAACAGACGATCAGAGACCCGGCAACAAACGCGATAACCACCGCGAGCCGCCGGGCAGTACTGGCCAAGAGCCATTGATTCGTCCCGACAACCCATCGAACAAACGACATGCCCGTCCGATCAATTAGGTTATTGGAAGGTGCCGGGTCTCCGGTTGGCACTGAAGCCAGCAAGCGAGCCGATGCCATCGGAATCAGCGTGACCGCGACGATCAAAGACAATCCGACTGCCGCACTAATCGCCAGAGCGATATCGCGAAATAACTGGCCTGCCTCTTCTTGTGTGAACAGCACCGGCACGAAGACGGCCAGGGTAGTCAGCGTGGATGCCAGAACGGCGCCCCAAACCTCGCGAGTACCGCGCAATGCGGCTTCGTGGGCGGTCGCTCCTCGCTGGTAATGACGGTAGATGTTCTCCAGAACCACAACGGAATTGTCGACGATCATTCCCACCGCGAAGGCTAGGCCCGCCAGACTAACCACATTCAAGGAACGACCCAAGAGGCGCAAAATCAGGAACGTGCCAACGATACTGGTAGGGACGGCGATGGCGATGACGATCGTCGAGCGGGCGCTTCGCAGAAAAGACAGTAAAACAAGGATCGTCAGCACGCCACCGATGAGAATATTCTGGTTAACAAGGCCGACAGCCGAGTCGATGTAATCGGCGTCACTCCACACCTCGCTAAGCTTCATTCCTCGCTGCGCCAGCAGTCCCTCGTTGAGTTCGATAGAAACCGTCCGCAGTTCGTCAACAATTTCCAGTACATTGGCGCCGGATTCCGCGAGCACACCGAGGCCAATTAATTCACTGCCGCCACGGCGGTAAGAACTTGTGGGCCGCTTGTAACCAAGTCTTACGTCGGCGACATCCTCGACATAGGTCGCCACATCGTCCTTCGTGGCGACGATCGTCCGCTGGATTTGCGTTGGGTTGGAGAATTGTCCAAGCGTTCGGACGACATAGCGGCGCTTCCCGTCCCAAATTTCACCGCCAGAGGTATCCTTGTTGCGAACCCGCAAGGCTTGTCGAAGATCGTCAATTGTCAGCCGACGAGCGGCAAGACGTTCCGGATCGATGATCACCTGCATCTCTTCCGCCTGACCGCCTAACACAAACGTATCCGCCACACCCTGCACACGGTCGAAGCGACTTTTCACGTGTTCTTCCACAAACCGCAGCGTCTTCCTGACGTCAGTGACCGTAAGGAGCGTGCGAATCTCGGGATGTTGCTGAGAAAGCTGGTTCAATCGATACAAACGCAGATCCCACTTATGTGCATCCAGCAGCGGCTGGCAAACGTCTTCTAAGTGGGGGTGCCGCCGCACAAAGTCCTGCATTTCTACGTCGGTTGGAACACGAGGGCTGAGTACATACCAGCAGACGGGTCGGTCGGAGAGATTTGCGGTAGAAATGATCGGTTCAAAGGCATCTTCTGGAAAATCTCGCAACTGATTGATTCGTGAATTCAGTTCGAGCATCGCCTGCGTTATATCCGTGCCGACAGGAAATTCCAGCGTGACGGCGCCTTGAGAGTAGTGGCTCCAAGACGTCATTTTTGTCATGCCTTTGACATCTTTGAGCTGCTCTTCCAGTTCTTGAACAATCTCATGCTCAACTTCGTAGGGACTTGCACCGGGCCAGCCTACCGACACGGAGATGGTCGGCTTCTTTACTTCGGGCGTGAGCTGAATGGGAATCTGCCAGAGCGCAATGCTCCCGAACAGCACGACGCCGATCACACCGACGGTAACTTTCTGAGGATTGAGGACGCAGAATCTAATCACGACTCACCGGCTTTTTACTTTCAGCTACCCCAAGAACTCAACTCTGATAGAACTCTATTGCTTTTCGTCGGAAGCGTGCTCGCGCAACAGTTTCGCAATCTTCGGGCGCTCCTCCTTGATCCGGTCGAGGTCCATTTTCAGACCCGCGGAGTTTCCGATGCCTGTATAAAAGCCTGACAGTTCGTCGTTCCAGGGCCTTGAGAGGATGTCGATAACAGTTTCTCTCCGATTGTTCTTGTGACTCGTTGAGGCACCTTTGTCGAGTAGAAAGCGGACAACCTCGGTGCGGCACATGAACGCCGCAGCGATGAGCGGCGTGTTGCCGTCTGTGTTCGTCCCGTTGACTTTTGCTCCTCGCTGAATCAGCAGCTTGACGATCTCCAGTTTGCCGCGGAAGGCCGCGTCGCTGAGCGGTGTGGAGCCGCTCGATCGTTGCCGGTCGTTGATCCGTCGAGCTTGACGCCCAAGTCGTTGTCTAACCTCATCTACGTCGCCGCGCGCGATCGCGTTGGCCAAGGCATCTCGCGGATCCACGTGGGCCTCGTCCAGACGACGTTTCAACTCGGCCGCTTCTTCCTGCGTCTTCGCGGTGTGAAAGATAAAATCGTTGCTGAACAAACCGTTCTCTGCCTGAACTTGCAGCATATGCATGCCGGCTTCCGGCAAGGTATCCAGCCCGATGAGAACCTGTTCCTGTTCGTCTTCGGTCACCGTGATGGCTCCGCTCACGCGCCGACCATCGACGTAGATGCTCGCATAGTCGTCGAAATTTCGCCCGCTAAGGGACATGCTCTTGCTGCCTTCGTGCACGATCGGAAACTCTTGTCGGCCGCGTTGCTCGTGGATGCTGCCAAGAGTCCACAGAGCTGGCTGGGGCGATTCAACGTCTGCGTTCTCACCATGGCGACCAGTGAACGTACCAACGAACTTACCACTGGCGGCAAGCTTGACGAGTTGTTCTCGAGTGAACGCTTCGCGGCTGCGAGCTTTGCTGACATAGGTACCACCGCGAAACTCGGGATCGAATTGCAACTCGATCGGCTTTGATTCTCCCTGCTCGATAAATACGCCTTCACCTTCGAGAACAATGCCACCCTCTGCAGCCGCAACTTCCAAAGCTTGCAATAGATCGGCCGTCAATTCTTCTTTCACTGATGATGTATTGAGAGTCACCTGGCGGGCAAACGAGCCAGAGAAACCGGTGCTTCCCTCCAGTACCATGTCCCAGACGGAATCGAAAGACTGACGTCCGCCCCAGGTAAAACGCCAGATACTTCGTTCATCGTTGCCTGCTTCCGCCACTCTCTTGAAGAAGGGAAACTCAACAATGTTCAAGCGGCCTTGCGGGAGGATGAGGAAGCGATCATAGGCTCCGCGCCAGGTGGGCGCTTCCATGCCAGTGCCGGGTGTATTGGTGCTGACACTGAAAGGCATGCGATGGCAGTTTCCACACAGGTTACCTCCCGGTGTTCCGCCGGCGTCGCCGACGATGTGAAACATCTTGAAGCCTTCCTCAGCGCGCTTCGACAACTTGTTCGTATAGGCTCGCCGCTGGGCAGGCGGGAAAGGCACACTCAGCAGATACGTTGCGAGGTCATCGCGTTCGGCTGCCGAAAACGCGCCGGCCTTTCCTTCATCGTTGATCGTCTTGTCACCATCCATGAACATGGTCGTTGCCAGACTACCATCGATCAGATGTCGCGCGCTACTTGTTGGGTCATCAATGCTGCTGTTCGGCGGAACGGAACGGCGAATGTTGGCGCTGTTGTTGCCGCCGTACGGATCGCCTGGGATGCCGTCCCAGTGATACGGCGCCGTATCTCGCAGGCCGCGAATCGGCATCGTCGAGCGGGGCATGATCTGGTTGCCGCCCGTCACGATCGGGGTCTTCAGGACCCACAGCAACTGGTCCGTGTGACCATCCGGATGACAACTCGCGCAAGAAAAAGTATGCGTCGTCGATGCGGCAGCGGTGTTGAATGCAATGCGTCCACGCTTGACCACGGGATGCGTGGGATCTTTCAGTTCTATTGTTTCGACAACCTTCAATTTGGTCGCATCCGAAACATCGACCAACGAAACCGTATTCGCAACCGCGTTGAGGACCCACGCGTGTGATGCCTCGTTACCATCGGCATTCGCCAACGCGATTCCACGCGGCACGGCGCCAACATCGACACGACCGAGTACATCGCCGCTCGCGGCATCCACCGTAAACAACTTGTCCGACCCAGCGGCCGAAACTACCAATGTCGAGTCGTCATCTGTGACTTGAATCGCGAACGGGGTTGCAAGTGCCTTGTCCTTGCCAGGATGTTTCGGCGGCAGCGGCTCCAGATCGATGAAATCGACGTGTGAGCCGACGGCGTTAGCCGCGGGTTTCTCTTGACGGGCGGCGTCACCCGGTCCCGACGCTAGCGCGTTCGGCTCAGACAAATTGACCCGCGTAATCCGATTCAAGAACGCCCTGTTCTCCAACTCGGTCAATCCGTGTTTCTGCGTACCCGAACGACCGTTTGCATCATTGCGCGCGTCGGTCTGGGCAATGAAGATGCGACCTTTCGAGTCGACCGTGAGTCCATACAGCAACGTGCCGAGAGTATCAACCACTTCGACGAGTTCGTCCGTCCTTGTGTCGAAGATGTACAAGTCCCGATCGGGGACTTTGGGATGTTTCACGATATCGACGACATGGCCCAACGACAAAACGTTGTTGTGTCGAATGGAATGCTCCCAGGCGTCGAATGTCACGAGCTGGCCATCGATTTTGTCACCGGCACCACCTGAGAGCTGCGTCTTGTTGTTCGACTCGAACGGAATCACGTAAAGGCGATCACCGTGTACTGCGATCGCTCGCGGATCCTGGGCTGTGACGTTGAGTCTTTTGGTCACCTTGCGCGCGGCCACGTCGATGACTGCGATTTGGTTTTCCGAAGACAACGCGACATATGCTTTGTCGTTTCCAGCGAAAGCGATTCCTACAGGTTCATCAAACGTGGTGGCTTTCGTCTTCGCGTCGAATTGCTGAATCGTGGCCACGACTTGCAAGTACGTTCGGCTGCCCGCGACATTGTCGATGACGCTGACCGAATCCGAGACGTGATTCGACACCCAGACTTCCTTGCCATCGGGCCGGACAGCGACGCTGACCGGATCGACGCCGACGTTAATCCGCTCTCGGACCTTGCGCGTTTTGCCGTCAATCACGTCAACCGTGTCGGCAGGTGTATTCACGACGAAAACATTGCCGTCGTGAACAGCAATTGGTGAAGCATGTGGGCTCGAAAAGGTGGGGTGTCCGACTCGTAGTGGTCTGCGCGGTGAGTCGCCATTTCTCGACGAAGAAGGAGCTGCGGAAACTCCCGATTCTGTTCCGTCCAGCATGACGATCAAACAGAGTACAGGTGCGCACAGCAACATCGTAGCGAATAGGGTTAAGCGGTTCTTTGTCATGCTTTCGTTCCTTGTATTTGCTGCGAACAAACACCCCAGTGAGTTTGGGAGCCTGTTGCACATGTTCGCGTCAATCAAATCTCAGTGTGTAAAAAAAGTTCCTATTCGGCAGTCCAACTT
>CAYFJO010000442.1:0-8852 GCA_964343305.1 uncultured Pirellulaceae bacterium
CTACAGAGTTAAAGCGGACTGGTTCACGGAGCTATACGACCTCGAAGCGGACCTCGGCGAGCGAAACAACATCGCGGATCAGCATCCTGATCGCGTCAAGGCGATGAAGATGGCGCTCGACGCGCACGTTGACGAGATCGAAAAAAATTCCCGCCCCGCAGCATTCGTGGAAAACCCGAAGCCGTTGCTGCCGGACGCAAGTGGTCTGCCGACGCTGGCGGAGTACCGTAGCACAGGCAGCTTGCCTGTAATCGAATCCGCGAAGAAGCCAGCAAATACAGGCAAGCTGCCTGTGCCACGAAAGAAACGCCCCGACGTCCTGTTCATCGCCATCGATGATATGAACGACTGGACGACGTTGTTCGATGAGAAGCACCCGATCCAGACACCCAACCTGAAGCGACTTGCGGCGAGGGGGGCCTTCTTTTCCAAAGCGTATTGCACCGTCCCTGCGTGCAATCCGTCTCGCACGGCAATTCTGACCGGACTCAGCCCAGTCACTTCCGGTGTCTACAGCAACGGCCAGTCGTGGAAACAGTTGCTGCCGGACGTCGTGACGCTGCCGCAATACTTCGGGCAGCATGGCTTCACCACCAAGGGCGGTGGCAAGATCTTTCATCATGGCGGTACGGGAACCGATCGGAAGGACAACCCGTCGTTTGATGAGTTTTTCAAACTGCGGATTCACTCCGGAAAACCCGAGGCAAACTACAACGGTTACGTGCGCGGCGATCGAAACACCGGCGGGCTGGCGAGTCCGGGCTGGGACTGGGGTGTGCATGACGTCGACAAACAGACCGACGAATACACCGTCGAGTACGTTTCGAACGTGATGAAGTCCGAGTCGCGAGAGAAGCCGCTGTTTCTCGCCGCTGGAATCTTTCGTCCGCATCTTCCCTTCTGGGCGCCGCCGGAGTCATTTACTCGATATCCCTTCGACAAACTGCAACTGCCGCCTCGACCTGACCGTGATCTGGAGGATGTGCCGCCGCTCGGCGTGAAGATGTCGCGTACCGAGTCCTTCATTTTTGACAATGCCATCAAGCCGCCTGAAGACCGGCCGGGCAGTCTGAAGAAGATGGTGCAGTGTTATCAGGCGTCGGCCGACTATGCCGACCAGATGGTGGGGTGCCTGATTGATCAACTGGATGCAACCGGACGCGCCGACAATACAATCATCGTGCTGTGGTCCGATCACGGGTATCACCTCGGCGACAAGAACGCGACCGTCAAGTTCACTCTCTGGGAGAAGGCCAATCATGTGCCATTCATCATCGTTGCGCCCGGAGTGACGAAGACCGGAACGGTGGTCGATCGGCCGGTCAGTCTGCTGGATATCTACCCGACCCTTGTTGATCTCGCTGGTTTACCGAAGAAGGACGGTCTGGACGGCGTCAGCCTTGTTCCATTACTGATGGATCCAAAGGTTGAGTGGAATCGCCCGCCGGTGATGACTCAGGGAGCAGGTAATCATGCCGTCCGCAGCGATCGCTGGCGTTACATTCGATACGCCGACGGAACCGAGGAGTTGTACGACCACGACAACGATCCGTGGGAACATACGAATCTCGCCTCTGATCCAAAGCACGCTTCAGTTATCGCGCAACACAAAGCCGTACTGGCTGAGCGTCACGGCCAGACAGTCGGGCAAGCTTCCAGCTTGAAATCGTCGCCAAAGCCACAAGGTGGAAGCTCACGTCACGCAAATCGCCCGCTTCGCATCGACGTCACTCCCGTCGAGTACAAACCGGCCGAGACCGACATTCTCATCGCAGATTTTGAGGGTGAGGACTACGGCAACTGGGAAGTCATTGGTGAGGCGATGGGCGATCGTCCTTCTCTGGAAAACACGCACAAGAACCGGGCAACCGGCTATCTCGGCAAGGGCTTCATCAATACGTATCTCGGTGGCGACAAGAAAACGGGCGAGTTGATCTCTCCGCCGTTCCAGATCGAACGCAAGCACATCAACTTACTGATTGGCGGCGGGAATCATTCCGGCCTCGCGGGCATTCAACTGCGAGTCGACGACAAGGCGGTTCGCTATGCGACCGGGCGTTCGCTCAAGAATTCAAAGAACCAGGAAATCATGGACTGGCAGTCGCTGGATGTTTCCGAGTTCATCGGCAAACAGGCAGTTCTCAAGGTCGTCGACAAGCACTCAGGCGGCTGGGGCCATACGGTTGTCGATCACATCTTCCAGTCTGATAAGCCGATGCCGTCCTCGATACCTGCGAATCTCACGGCGAATCAGATTGGAGCTCGGCCCGCGACATCGCCGCTTCCAATGAACTCCGCCGGTTTCGTTCCGCCACCGAAACCGGGTGTCACGCTGAAGGACGAGTGGTCGACCTTTCCGCTGTATGACGCTGTTGGCTACGACCAGCCGCTTCGTCCTCAGTTTCACTTTACGTCGCGCATGGGCTGGCTCAATGACCCGAATGGCATGGTCTATTACGATGGCGAGTGGCACATGCTGTTCCAGCACTATGCCAAGGGCAACACGAGCGGGGCGAAGTCGTGGGGGAATGCCGTCGCCACCGACCTGATGCACTGGAAGCAACTGCCGCATGCGATCAATCCGTATGCCAATGTGAAGTGGAAAGACGGAAAGCTGCACGCGATCTGGTCCGGCTCCGCCGTGGTGGACGAACTCAATGCGCTCGGCAAGCAAGAAGGTGATGTCAAGACGCTCTACGCGATTTATACCGCGACGCATTCTGGTGAAGACGGGAAGGCCGGCTTCTTCCAAGGAGCCGCTTTCAGCACCGATAAAGGCCGAACGTGGACGAAGATCAACGGCGGAACACCAGTCATCGATCACCAGCCCGATGGTGCTGGCGGGCAGCGTGATCCGCGCGTGTTCTATTACGCACCAGAGAAATACTACGTCGTCATCATGATGGTCGGTGGCAAGGACCGCGCCGTGCGTCTCTGGAAATCGACGGACCTCTTGAACTGGGAAATCCTCGGTGATGTCCCAAACAAGGCCGCCGAGTGCATTGATATGTATCACGTTTCGCTCGACGGCGATCCAACGAAAAGGAAGTGGGTGATCGCGGATGCCGGCGCGCACTACGAAGTTGGTGATTTTGATGGGAAGACGTGGCGCGGAAGTGGCGCAAAAGACGAACAGGAAAGCCCTCTGCGGTTCGACTATGGCGACGCCTACTATGCGGCACAGGTCTTCAACCAGGCACCCGATGGACGTGTGGTTCACGTCGGCTGGCTGCGCAGCAAACAGTCGGGTTATCGACCGTTCCTCGACGCAAACATGCCGTTCACGCAGCAGATGTCGATTCCCGCGGAAATCACGTTGCGGACGACTCTGGATGGCATTCGCATGTTCCGCAATCCGGTCGCGGAGATTGAAAAGCTTTATTCAAAAAGCACGAAGCTCGACGACGTGTCAGCAAAAGAAGCCAACGCGAAGCTTGCAGCGCTGACTCCCGAACTGGTCGACATGTCGCTGACATTTGAGCCAAAGGGCAATATTGCTGTGAACGTTCGCGGTCTGGCAATTCACTACAACGAGGCGACACAGGAGTTTCAGTTTACAAACAAGGCTCGCGTCGAAGGCGAAAAGGCGGCAATGCTCAGGCTGCCCAAAGAACGGCAGCGTCCGTACCGCGACAGCGGTTTGCGGGCAATTCCGGCTCCGACGGTCAATGGGAAGGTGACGCTTCGAGTTCTCGTCGATCGTGCATCGCTGGAGCTGTTCGTCAATGACGGGCAAGCCGCGGCCAGTTTCGTTGTGGTTCCCAAAGTAGGCGATCGACGGATCACCATCGACGGCAACGAAGAGCTGCAGATCGACTCGCTCGTCGTTAACGAATTGAAGTCTGTCTGGGGAACTCCGCCTGCTCCGGTTCCTGCGAACAAGTCAGCCACGTCAGCTTCGACTTCCATAAAGACGCGAACTCTCAGGAAAGCTCCTGCCGTATCGAATGGCATCCCGTCTCGTGAAATCGAGATCACGGGGCAGCATTTGCTCCTGCCGATCGCACCACGGAAAGCACCTGATGGCAAAGACCACATCGGCAACTCATTCCGAATCATGGTCGATGGAAAGCTGGTCCATCAATTCTGGGCCAACATCGCGCGTCGCAAGGAAGACATTGAGTTCGCCGAACACGGCTCCGTCTACTTCCTCCAACCCAGACGCATCCAGAACGAAGCAGTGAAAGAACTGAATCTAACCGTCGAAGACGGCACAGCGACGATCGAAAGCCTGTCCGCTTACGAATTGAGATCGATATGGAAAAGCAGCCAATGAGTACGCCCGCAAACACAGTATTTGGCAGGAAGACGTTGCCAGGACACTACCTGCCCCAGTTCTTCGTTGGGGTGATATTGGTCGCTTCGGTGTGTCATGCACAAACGCCGAAAACGGACAAGACACTCGTTTCCTGGGTGACCCTGGTGGACAAGTCTGTCCGAGCCGGAACTGTACTGACTGTTCAGGTCGGCACTCGCTTCGACGGCATTGTTTTCGCTGAGAAAGATGCCAACAAATGGATAGGCGGCAGTGACGGTTTCCAGCGTACACAGAAAGTTCGCGACCAGTCTGCGAAAGAGACCGCCGACGGCGAGACGCTGGTGCAGATGGCCATCGTCTACCACGGAAACCGGATCTCCATCTATCGGAACACTGAGCTCTATGCTTCCTATGAAGCCTCGAACATCGACCTGCTGAGCAGCAAAGAGAATGTTGCCGTCTTCGGATTGAGGCATCTCGGCGGCAATGGAAGTATTGCCGGCTCCATTGAAGACGCGCGCATCTACGATCGGGCGTTGACTGCGGATGAGATCAGGGGGCTGAAGCCGAACCAGGCATCGGCACTCAAGCCCTACGCGTGGTGGGACTTTGAAGGGGAACAAGTCGTCGATCGCACGGGTCAGTACACGCACAGCACACTGGAAGGCGGCGCAAAACTGGATGGCGGCAAGCTTGTACTCGTGCGGGACGCCGCACTGGTCGCGGCGAGGACAAAAGAGATGGCATCCACCTCCACGAAGTCGTCGGAGTCATCGCTTGCAGAACCAGTCATTCTGGGGACTGTGAAGATGAAGAAAGACACGCAGGGGCGTCGGCCGTTCCATTCTCCGGTTAACTACTCTCCCTGCACGGGCGACTGCATCACCTTTTACGAGAACGGTAACTATCACCTTCTCATGTTGAACAAAGGTGGGTGGGACCATTTCAAATCCAAAGACCTTGTCAACTGGGAAACACTCAAACCCGTACTCGATAAAGGAAAGCCGGACGAGACGGACGGCGAATGGTGCTTCACCGGCCACATCATGGAACACGAGGGTACGTTCCACATCTTCTATCCGGGCGTTAACCGGAAGCACCCCAGAGGCAACATGTGCATGATGCACGCGACCAGCAAGGGCATGGTCAACTTCACAAAGCACCCCGAAAGAACATGGTGGCCGGACGGCATTCACTACAAGACCAAAGCTCAGTCGGATCATCACGGCTCGGTCGAACACCCCATGTTCAAAGACCAGTTTGTTATCTGGAACGAGAAGGAACAGAAATGGTGGATGTTCTTCTCCGGTGAAGCGATTGGCGTGGAAGGCTCGTCCTGCGCCCTCGCCACTTCCGACGACCTGATCACGTGGAAACAGGTTCCGCCGATCAAGGGACTTGCGACCGGTGATTGCACGGACGTCTTCAAGTTCGGCGACTGGTGGTACCGGACAAGCGGCGTGACCTGGTGGCGAGCCAAAGACCTCGCCGGCCCCTGGAGCCATCCCCAGCGCTTTGAATCAGACTACTGGGTTGTGCCCAAGGGTATGTGGGACGGCAAGCGAAGAATCTCAATCGGCGGGCTGCGAAACCTGTATGCGACATTGGATTACTCAGACCTCAAGAACGTACACGTATGCTCGATTCCCAGGGAGATATACGTCGACGCGGACGGTGATTTAATGATCCGTCCTGTGCAGGAAGTGATCGATGTCTTCAGCAAAACGGTTCTTGATCTCAAGACGAAACCAGAGCCAGTTCAACGTTTCCTCCCGCGCACCTGGGAGCCAGCGGATAAGGGAACGGTGGGATGGAAGTACGAGGCCGACACGCTGGTGAACTGGAATGCTCAGCCATTTGAGAGAGCACGCTGCAGTTTTGAGGTGCCGACAGATTACATGGTCGAGGCAACTGTCGAGATGGAGCATCACGCCGAGTTTGTGATGATCTTTCACCAGAACAAAGACCAAGCCGACAGCGGCTACAGGCTCTCCGTCAACAAACGCACGGGAGAAGGCAGCATCACCGGACCGACATCGACCTTCCCGCGCAGGATCAAGCTCGATCCGCACAAGCCCGTGACCATCAGAGCGTTCGTCAACGAGTCGCTGATGGAATGCTTTATCAACGATGCGTTCGCCTTCTCCTACAGGGGCAGAGAGTACGAGGGTGGGCAGCTCGGACTTGAAAGCAGTATGGGCGGGGTGAAGGTCGTGGATCTCAAGGTCAAGACCGCTCGATGAGGCAACCGGCGAGGAATCCATCAAGTGGTAAAGTCCAGCGATAGAGACATCACTCCCATGAAAACGACATTTACACTGATCACATTCCTGCTCCTGCCAGCAATTGCTGAAGCACAGCAAACGCTTCAGCCACATGATTCAGTCGTCAAGCGTTTCGTTCCAAGCGACGTCGATTTCGGTCATGCGGTTTACGAGACATCGCACACGCTGAGTTGCCGGTATGGTCATGTGAAGGTCTGGCCGTTGCAGAAGCCTGACGCGGCGGCACGGGCGAATCTGTTTCCCGACCCCGGCCACAGAATTCTGAATGAAAACCAAAGGCGTCTCACCCACGAAATCAAACTGACCAAGCCCGGCCACTACGTCTTTCGCGCTCGCGCGAAGAGCGATGCGATCGTCGCGCAGATGTCCGTGCAGGGCGCGTTGGATTACGACACCAAAGGAACGCCGTTCACTGCGCCGTACTACGGCAGCTACACGATGCCGTTCGCGCAGTCGGACAAGTTCACCGTCCGCGGACTCCCCTTCGTCATTGAAAACGGCAGCGAACCGCGCACGATCACCGCGTCGATCGAGATCAAACGCGTTGGTTCCATCGAGCTGGATTCGGTCGAGCTGATCCGGCTGGGCGACACGCGGCTGGATCATCGCTGGGGACAGAACCTGCCGGTCGATCCGATTCACGGACTGACTACGTTGAAGGCGTCCCCCAATCCCGATCAGACAGGATTCGAGAAGTTCGAGGACACGTGGACCGGAGCGGAAGTCTGGCTCGTGTCGCAGGGGCTTCAGTCGCGTCTGCAATATCCAGGCACGCCGAACTTCACTGACGACGGCAAGTACTTTTATCTCACTTCGCCCGGCTATGTGCTGAGAACGGACGGCTTGGCGCGATTCGGTCCTTTCAAAGCTGAACGTATCGACTCGCGTTATCTGCCATGGCCCACCAAGTGGGTGCGCAACCATCTACCGAGTGACCGCGAATCGTCCGACTGGATGATTACCGAATTCCGCGAGCACGGCTACGGGCTGTCGAACATCGTCACGGGTGCGAAAGCCGACATCAAACTCCCGAAACAGGACGGCTGGCGGCTGGTAAAGATGGCCCCCGATGAACCTGGCACTTATGTAAACGCCGATGTGAATCTGAGTTCCCTGTGGATTTCCAACGACCGCAAAGCCGGCGAGAAGACCAGCCCGCACCCGACGTTCTTCGGCCGTGTTCCCTGTGCGTACTACAACGGGATGATTCACCCGATCCGCAACTACACAATCCGCGGAGTCATCTGGTATCAGGGCGAGCGAAATTCAATGACGACGAAAGACGCCGTTGAGTACCGCGTTTATTTCCTGCTGATGATCAACGCTTGGCGCGATGCATTCGGCCAGCCTGAGATGCCGTTCTTTTTCGTGCAACTCCCAAAGCTGGGGGCCAGAGACGTCCGCGACGCAGCTCCCACTCGCGAGTCGCAGATGTGGACGGCGAATAACGTCGAGAACACTGGCATGGTCGTGACGCTCGACGTTGGCGAGGCAAGTCTTCATCCCAAACTGAAACGCCCGATCGGGCAGCGACTGGCAAAGCTGGCGCAAGCAAAGGTCTACGGGAAAAACGCCGAACACGCTTCAGCGGTTTACAAGAGCGCCAAAGTTCAGGGGGCACTGATCGTCATCCAGTTTGAGCACGTGGGCAAAGGGTTGATGTCCAACGACGGAAAGCCGCTCCGCGAGTTCACGATCTGCGGAGCCGATCGCAAGTTCGTCGCGGCGGACGCAAAGATCGTTGGCAACACGGTTGTCGTATCACGTCCCAACGTCAGTGAACCTGTCGCCGTCCGTTACGCATGGAAGAATGACCCGATGGTAAACTTGTTTGGAAGGAACGGTCTGCCCGTCGGACCGTTTCGAACGGATGATTTCGAGTTGAAACCGAAAACCTGAACAGTCTCAAAGGCAAAGCTGAATGAGAAACAGCGATTCAACAATCTGGAATTGGCGATTCAACAGGGTTAGCCCAGGCATCGTTCCCCGTTTGATCGCGATTCTTCTTGCAAGCCGCGGCGTTTCAGCCGCTGGCGAGATTTTCGATATGGATGCCATTCGTGATCCGGGCACGCTCGAAGTCAAGGTTCTCCAGGATTGGCACATCGTCGAGGGACAGATCGTCACTCGCCAGAAACTCGTCACCATCAACGTCGGTGACATGTGGCCCGGCCAGGATTACCGCGTGCCGGTTCGCATGGTGGTGCCTGCGGATCGAAAGGCCGAGGGCTTTCATCTCACCGGCTCAAGCACGCCCGCGCGATTGAAGATGGATACGAAGCCGAACGCGCTGAATCGCGAATTGCTCA
>CAYFJO010000443.1:0-8829 GCA_964343305.1 uncultured Pirellulaceae bacterium
ACCTAAAGGATTCGCCTGAAGGCGAGGGTTTTAGACCCATCGCAAGGACAATAAACTCACCTGGAACAACGCGCCGGGCAACGAAGTCAACGCGTCTGTGAAAATGAACACCGCAGCGGCCTTGATCACTTCGGGCGAAATTCGGGTGGATCCGGAAACCGAACGCGCCGGTTCGTTTTTCACCTTTACGATTCCTTCACTGGCCCCCTTCCTTCAGGAAGACCGCACGGTAACGCTGATGCTCTCGACGGTGACAGGTCGCCATAAGGTTTTGAACCTGTCGGCCCGCGAGCACGAAACATTCGCAGGGCCACTGCTTACGTTTGAAGCGCAGGAACAGAATTAGGGATTCCTCATGAAATACACACTTGTCATCCTCATCCTCGTCGTCAGTTCCGCCCGGGCAGAATGGGACTACTCGAAGATGGTCACCGAGGAGAACGGCCAGGCTCGCTACAACGCGTTGCCAGTCCCCGCCAACCTCGTCAACCCGTGGCCGGCCGAGCTGGAAGCAGAGTTCCAGAAGCGCGCCCACGCCATTATCACCAACCAGCGCGAGACCAAGAAAGCCGGAGTCAACACCTACTTCGAGAACGAAAAACGCACGTATGGCTATTTGATGGCGCACATCCTCGGTGGCAACTTGGATAAGCCTCTCGAGTATCTACAAGCGCGCGACCACCAGCACGCGGAGTGGCACCGCGAGACCGACGGCATCGACTACTATGCCTGCTTCACCATCAAGCATCAGATGCGCAAGTATTTCTATTTCGGCGATCTGCTTGAACCGGACTATCGCAAGCTGATGTTCAGCGGTGCGAAGAAGTGGACCGCGAAAGATCCGATGCGGCGGCCGCATTACGCCTTCGCCAAGAAACAGGGTTGGGGACCGGACGCGCGCAACTCGTGGGTCGACATCCGTAGCACCGAGAACCTCTATCTGATGCGCGTGACCAGCGTCTATTTGATGGCGGAAGAAACGGGCAACAAAGAGACTGCCGCGACATACAGAAAGCACATTTTCGATTACACCAAAACGCTGTACCGAATCGGCATCGGCGAGTGGGATTCGGAGAACTACCACGGCCACTCGATCGCGCCGCTGCTAAATCTCTACGACTTCGCCAAAGACCGAAGCGTAAAGGCAGCGGCCAAGGCGTGCCTCGACTTCTATTGTGCGGCCGGCGCGGTGAAATACTGGCGGGGCGGCTTCAATGGCCCGACCAAGCGCGATTACAACCATGCTCAGCCGTTCGGTGGCAGCGCCGCCAACGGCCTATGGGTCTGGTTTGGCGACCATCCAAAGGGGAAGACCGATCACTGGGAATCCGACGAGGTGCACCAGATCACCAGTGCGTACCGTCCTCCCCTGGCTGTCGTCAATCTGGCGCGCAAGAAGTTTGAGCGGCCGGTCGAGATCTTCGCGGCCAAGCCGGGGTACTCGGCAACCACCAAGTACCAATCCGATAGCAAGCCAGAATATCTGGAGACACAGTACATCGCCAACAGCTATCAGTTAGGCTCGCTCACGGGAGGCACGTCTGTCGACGGCGGTGATGTCAATGGCTTCAAGATTCTCGCCTACGATCAGGCCGACGGCGCTGTGGCGCTGCACGCCGCGCCGAGCGCCAACCCCGCCTATCCGGGATCGCCCATGTATAAGCAAGGCGTGATCGCCGCCCAGAATCGCGTCGCCCAGCAGGAGAACCTGGCGCTATGGCTGGTGAAGGACGGCGCCTCACCGTGGCTGTGGGTCATTCCCGACGACGTCAAGGTCAGCAGCGAAAACGGTATCACCTTTCTCGAATGCGACCGCACCTGGGTCGCCATCCGCCCGCTCGGCGCCACGACGGTGAGGGCGGACAGCGCGTTGACCCGGAAGTTGAGCGAGAACGAGAAGTCACGCTTTCCGGGCCACAAGGTATTGAGCGCCAAGGGCGACGGCGGCACCTTCTGCGGGCTGGCGGTTGAAGTCGGCGAGAAAGAATCGCACGACTCTTTCGCAGCTTTCAAGAACGCTGCGAAGTCCGCAAAAGTTGACGCCAGCGAACTGGACAAGGGGATCGCACGCTACAAGGCCACGGGCGGCAATCACCTGGGCATCCACTACAGCGAAGATCCGCTGGAGCTTGGCGTCTGGCGCAACGGCACACGTCGCGACTTGAAGGCCGACGCCGGCAGTCTGTACCGCAGCCCGGTGATCAACTCGGCATGGGGTAGCGGTGTTCTGGAAGTGAACGCCGACGGCGAGGCATTTCGGTGCGAAGTGGATGATGATGGAAAGGTTAGCTTCAAGTAACGCCTAATGTTGCATAAACCTGTCGTAGCCGGAGTGTTCGCTCAACAGAATATCTTGTTCCTTCAGCCGCCGAACGGCCTCTTTGTATTCGGATTCGCTCTGAATCATGATGTCACTCCGCCTTCACGATGCCTTTCCGTTGCGATCAAGGCTGCAACGGATGGTCGTTTGGTGTGAAGCAGTTGAAGACGCCGAATACTGCAAAGTCGGATGGATTCGTTGTGAGGATGGATTGGTTGCCGGCCTCGTGATAGGTCGCAGCCAGGAGAGTGTCGAGCAACCGCTTGCGGCCCAGCGAGAATTGTTGAAGCCACGCTAAGAATTGCTGCGTCGCAGCGTCGTTGGGAAAGACGTGTTCGACTTCGCTGGCTGTCCACCATTGCTCGGCCACGCCGCGAGCCTGACCCATGTCCAACGGTTGCGTGAATCGCCGCGGATCGGTGACAACGTGAATGAATTCCGCAAGAACCTGAGGTGCAATCGCGATGCGGTCGCCAGCGGCAACCAAATCATTCAGGACTCCACGAGCGTTAGAATGGTCAGCATGTTCCGCAACTTCGGCGGCGACTAGAAAGCCGGTGTCAAGTCCGTGAATCATCCGCGACCTTCGAGCATCTCGCCGAGCAGATCGTCGTCCGAGGTAAGTGGCTTCAGCACTTCACCGAGATTGACCGGCCGAATATCCAGCAGGCTGTGGCTACCGCGGGCGAGACTCTCGACTGTCACACGCACCTGCTCTTGGTCCTTCAGGGGCAATGGTTGTTCCAGTTTCAAGACGCCGTTTTCGTAGGTTGCTTGGACGACATGACTCATGGGTTGTGCTCCAGCTTGTCTTATGAATTGTACCACGTAGATACGTGCATGGGAAAGATCCTGTTTGGCGCCTGTCAACGAATCCAGAACGTTCGTCTCAATTGAGTCGTGTGGATGTTCTGAACAGCTCGCGGAAGCTGTGAACTATTCGCGAAGCGTCGTGTCTGTGCAACAATGGCTGATGCGTCTGATTCAGGAATTCGAGGTCGCAAAGTGAGCACTAAGAATAGTTCAAAACGTAAATTACCAACCGCGTTGGACGCGGCGTATTCAACACCAAACGCAAACACAAATGTCCTGCTCTATGAAGGCGCTATCAGACTCAAGAAAGGCGACGGAGAATTCAACGGCAGCGGCACAGTTGAACTTCGATGGCTTCCCATTCCAGATGTTCGATTTGAGATCGAGGTCGATGGAAATGTCGACTTAGATCCTTTTGCGTCTGACACGAGTATTGAATTTACAGACAAATGGCCTGGTGAATTCGTCGACGTCGAAATTATGAGCACGTCGCTGCTACCCGTTCATGGAAATACGCGCGCTTCGGGAAGTATCCACAAATGGACATGTGCTTCGAGTACCGACATTGAGTTCGCCAAATTCCACGTTCCGAATCTGCGATCATTCCGCGGCGATCCAATCAGCAACGATGCAGGAGCAATGTGGGTCGGGAGATCGGAGCTTACGTGGAATGATTGGAAAATCACGATCGATGAAATTCTGAATAAAGACCTTCGAAACGAACTTAAGGTGATCGGTGGATTCGGGATAACGCATGTGGGAGTGTTACAAAAATCAGACGGTGCATCATTCTCGCCAACTGAAGTAGAAGATCAGGTAGAGGCTCTCGATTGGTTACTTTCATTCTGCAACGGTCGGTGGACGGGGCCGCTTCTTATTCAAGGATGTGACTCGGACGCAACTGAAGTGTGGCACGAATGGGCTGCGCGTCGCACCGCTGCATATCGAAATATACGTAGCTGGTACAACGAGATAATGGATGATCCTCTTCCCCGAGTTTGTCAGGGATTTGCTGTCAGATGGTTTGACGACACTTGGTCTCGCGCAATCAGGATCGCCATCTATTGGTACATCATGGGCAACGCGCCCGGCGCTTCCGTCGAAAATGGAACGATGGTAAGCCAAGTTGCGTTTGAAACCCTCGGATGGACTCTGTTTGTTGAGGACCTAAAGTCACTTTCGTCCGACGGATACGAGCGACTCCAGGCTGCAGACAAGCTAAGGCTATTGCTTAGCCACAGTGGCATTGATCTCTCCGTTCCCGATGAGTTGCCGTCGCTTAAAGCCGCAGCCAAAGCCGACAATTGGGCTGACGGGCCTGCTGCCATTTCAGCCATTCGAAATGCACATGTACATCCCAGCCCCAAAAACCGTGATCGACTTTCTAGAGTGGGAAGCGAAGCGGAATATCAGGCAACAATTCTCAGCATGCAGTACCTCGAACTGATTCTGCTTCGTTTGTTCGACTACTCCGGAGAGTATTGCAGCAGACTCATTGGCGGCGTTTACCCAAGTGGAGCATTGAAGCCTGTTCCTTGGAACTCTACCTGAATTGAGTAGGCCGAATCGAGGAGCGAAGCGACGCTGCTTCGGAAAATGGGATGAGTCGCGAGTCAGGTTGACGGTGCCGGAACTGCGCTGCGCTTGGTCCGGCCTACACGAACTTCCCCTCTTATTTCGTCTTGGAGAAGACATCGTTCCAGGAATCGTGCGAGCATCGGCATCAAACGCGGGTGGCCGGAGCCAAAGATCCGGACATCATCAATGCCATGCAGCCGATGGCAAACAATGAGCTGCGTCCCCTTCTGTCTCCCGACCTCGTTGCGTTCGGCATGACTTCACGCTGCAAGGCGGTCACTTCCTGCCGTACTTTGGCGTCCGCTTCACGCCTAATCCACAATAAACTCTTCTGCCCGCACGCCGAAGTAGTCGGCCAATCGCAGCGCGTTGGCTTTGCTGATGCCGCGGCGGCCGGCGAGGATTTCGTTGATCGTCGTGCGCGGGACTTGGGAAGCTCGCGATAATTCGGTCTGCGTCAACTGCCGCGCTTCGATTAAACCCGCCAGCCGGTCTCGCGGGGAGAGTTCGGGAGTCGTGTGGCCTTGTCGGATCTCGTACTGTTCGACGAGCGTGGCCAAGAGCTCCAGCAGATCGTCCTCGGCGCGGCTTCGCTTGGCTTTGCGGATCAGCCCGTCGATTTGCTTCAGCGTCCGCTGATATCCACGCTGGGACGAAATCGGTCGTGGAACAAACTCCTGGAGCAGCGTCTCGTAAGCTGTGGACATGGCACTCTCTCCGTTAACAGCAAATGTCTTTCCAGTCATCCCGGTCGTATTTGGCGTGCGTCAAAAAGTGGCGAACGTACAACGTTCCTTGACGCGTGTCGCTTGCGTAATGAACGTTGCAAATCAATCTCCGCGCGCCGGTCGCATCGAAAACGAGGCACGCGCCGACCTGGTCCGCGGACGGATAGTCTTGCCGAACGTCATGAAGGTTCCGCCAATCCGCCTGGCTTGCGGTCCGCCACCAGTTGTCAAGCCAATTGCTGCATTGCGGGTGGCGTTGCTTCGCGTCCTCAATCGCTGGCCGAGCGATGATGTGCATGGATCACCTCAGCACGGGAGATACTTGAGAATAGTCACAAAATGTGACATCGTCAAGGCCGGCATGGGACTGACGGCAGCAGGGGGTGGAGGAATACGTTCGCAAGATGCATGGCAATCACCCGCGTTTGCCGTAGCGAAACTCGCCAAAAGTTTCGACGATTGCGTACTCAGCCGAAAGTCTTGGCGACTTTCTTCTCATTTTTGCTTTGAATTTGAAAGACGTTGGGCAGATTTGGCGACGAGCCCATGACAAGATGATAAGAAGTTCCATTATGGTCGATCCTGAACAGTTTACGTCCCTGTTTGCTACAGAACTCCGAGAGGAAAGACGATGAAGATGAATTGGCTTGTCGCAAAGACGCTACTTTTCGCATGTGCCGCGGGCGCGTGGGATTCGTCGGCTACGGCTGCTGATGCTAAGGTCGAACCTTCTCAGGTCCTGCGTTTCACCGTGCCCGCGTTGGTGCATAGCCGCTACTACCTACGATCGAAATCCTTTGTGAAGTGGATCAGCGAAAAGGTAGTTGGTGCGAAAATGCCGCGCGCAAAAATGAGCGCGTTCTGGCGTCATGAAAACCCGCTGCCGACGTTAGAGGATCAGAAACGAATTGCGTTGTTGCTCGGCAACCCGAAACTCACTTCAATCCCGACTGGCGTTCCACATTCATCACGCGGCTTCGCGAATGTTTTACAGCCAGCGATGACACTCATGAAATGCTGATCACAACGCATTCGCCATTTCTGATTTCAGATAGCACGCCCGACCGAGTTTTGGAATTTGAGAAGGAAGAAGGCGAAGTTCAAGTCAAGCACCCCGATTACAACACCTTTGGAGCTTCGATCAACAAGATAACGCTCATCACGTTTGACAAGCAGGAAACGATTGGACAAAAGGCCAAAATCGCCCTCGAAGAATTGCAATCCCGTTTCAAAGCAGGTGAATCGGCGAAGGATCTGATTGATGAAATCAATCGCACAATGGGAGACTCGGTCGAGCGGACGCTGCTGATCAAATCGATCCTCGATCAAGCCGAGGGAGATCAGTAGTGCTGTTTCCCTACAAGCGAATCCCACACGCGATGGAGAAGATGCACGAATTCATCGAATTCATCTTCCAGAACGTCTGGTGCAACGCCCCAAACGTCGACTACAGCATCGACCTGTTTGAAGGAAACGATTCTCTACACAAGGTCATGGACCATCTGGACCGAGAAGATCAGGCCGGAAAGCTCAAGGAGACAGGAGCCGGAGCGTTCTTTCTGACACACGTCAATGAAATCTTCAACGAATTCAAGCGACTGCAGCCCGCCGAGATCACCCAGTACCGGCTGCAATTTGACCAGAACAACAAGATCGAAGATCTCTGTCAGAATGCTCCAGAATCGTTACGAACCCAATACGAATCATTGAATCCAGCTAAGACAACGCTCAACGAGAAGATAGAGACCTTCTTCAAGCAACTGTATTCGTCCGGATTCTTCGACCTGAAATTTGTCAAGGACGAGGTCGGCAGTACGATTGGCGAGTACTACCGCGATTTCGTACGTCGCGACAATGGCAACGACAACGATGTCTGCCCATTCTGCGGCCTGCTCCCCATTGATGGAGAGTTCGATCCGACGCGAGAAGCCTTTGACCATTACCTTCCCAAAGGAAAGTACCCATTCAATTCTGTGAATTTGGCCAACCTCTGCCCTTCATGTAACAAATGCAACTCGGGAAACAAGCTTGAGCAGGACCCGCTTCACGACAGGAACGGCATTCGTCGACCGGCTTTCTATCCGTTTTCCGATGTCCAGCCGGACATCGCGATTTCAATCTCGGTCAATGTGACTGATTGGACCCGACCTTTGCCAGAAAACTTCGTTGTGTCGATCACATCACATAGTCATGTTGTTGAAACAAGAACATGGTCAGAAATGTTTCGAATCACCAAACGCTACGCTGCAAAATGTTGCAGTAAGGGCGGTGGAGATTACTGGAAAAAGAAAGTCCTTGATGAGTGTCAAAACTACGAGAGATCTCCTGGGCAGATGGCACGGGCAGAGATCACTACGGCGAAATCTTCTCCATGGTACGAGGCGAACTTCCTGAAGGCTGCATTTCTTGAAGGATTCGAAAGGAAGGGAGTGTTCGCAGAACTGGTGTGAGCGTCGGCTTTCCGTCGGTTTGTGGCGAGGCCTTCGGTTTCGTAGGTTCGCGATTAATTTTCGGGCACTTGAGTCGCGATCGCATTGAAGTGCGTTGGTGTGCTTGTGTAGTTCAGCAATCACATATCCACCAACGTCAACGCCACTTCTTGCGATCCTATTGGGACCGCAGCCGCAACCAAGTGGTACACCTTGAACGGGCCTTCGACGACGATCAGCGGCGCATCGTCGAAACTATGCTCCAACGCCTGGCGCAGGCCATACACGATGCGATTCGCCTGGGAACTTTCTGGAAATTTGTACCGCGGCCGACCCGCTTCCGCATCGTAATCTTCGCCCGGCCAGCGTCCCAGATAAGCGATGGGATTCGTATCCGGTGGCTGCGGCCAACCCAAAGCCAAAACTGATTTGCTGACCCAAGACATTCTGGACGAACTAGGGGATCGCAAAAGCAGGGGATTCTACCGCTTGGTTGCCGCCAAGATTCCCGAGCGGGTGATTCGCGAGACGCTGTCTGAGATTAAGCACAATAAAAATGCGAAGCATCCACCGAGCCTGTTCACGTCGGAGATGGGCAAATTTGCGCTGCATCACGCCAAGCAGGGGATCGGTTAACAGCAAGATCGTTTTGGGTGAATAACTGCACGCGACAATCGTCAATTCGTTGATCGAACTCGATGATGAATTCAAAAACTCCAATCGACGGTATCGACCACATTTGAGCGTCGGACAATGCCGTGGCCACGATCAAGTCGCACGGCTAATCGACGATCTCCACACTGACTGGGAGCCCCAAAGTTCTACAGTTGACCGAGTGAGCATGATCTGGAGAAACGATCCGCCAGACGATGTGTTTCGAGTCGCTAGTGAGATCAGCCTTCAGGGATGATGGCTTATGGCTTAACTTGCCCGGAATTATTTGCGCCTTACGCGACGGCGA
>CAYFJO010000444.1:0-8790 GCA_964343305.1 uncultured Pirellulaceae bacterium
AAGCCAAAGTTCAAGAACAACGAGTGGTCGGCGAACTCACCGCGATTCAATTGGTCGCTGACACTGTTGTAGAGTTGGCGGACATCGTTTTGGTCGTTGATTCCGATTCCTTCCCAAACCCCGCTGGCTCCTCCACCCTCGCTGACAAGTTGATTCGTAATCAGGGGGCCAGACGACGTCTCTGACGCCGCCTCGGACATCACCGTCTCCGAAGAGACCGTGGCGAAAGGTCGAGCGGGTGAAGACTCGCTCCACTGCTCGACATGCCTGGCCAACATCCGCACGCTGGGGTTTTCGAAGATGGCGGAAACCGCCAATTCGACGCCGAATGCCTCCTTGATGCGGTTGCGAATCTGGATCGCTGTCAGCGAGTCGCCGCCCAACTGGAACATATCCTGCTCGACGCAGATCTGTGTTGTTCCGAGCACAGAAGCAAAGATCTCGGCGAGCGAGTTTTCGAATGCCGTTTTCGGCGCTGCGGCTCCCGGCACCACCGCGTCGCGTTGCTGGCCGGCCCGTTGATTGCGGTGCGTCATGACTTCAAATTGTTGCATTCGGCTCTGGAGATCTACCGTGGACACAACAAGCTGTGGGGTTCGCAAGGCCAACGAGGCCCGAAAGACGGGGCCTGCCTCGTTCGGCAATATCGCAGTTACACCGCATGTGGCGTTGTCGTTCCAGGCATCCCAATTGACACTGATCCAGCGAGTTCCCCGCGCGTCATCACGGGACGTGGCCACGGAGTCGAGAAAGTGGTGTGCCGCGGCGTACGATAGCAAGCCCGGTCCGCCGACAACCGTTGATAGCGAGGAAACCAGCCCGACAAAATCCAGCTCTGGCAACTTCAATTCATCGAGCACTTTAACCGCATCGGACTTGACTCGTAATTGCTCCTCGCATTGCTGCACGGTCGTGTCGGTCGTCCGGCAAAGCACTTCATTACCTGAATACCCCGCCGCATGGATCACTCCGTTGATTTCGCCGAATCGCTCGCGTGCATCGGCGACGACGCCCTGCATTGGCTCGGTACAGGTGGCGTCGGCGGCACACACGAGAACTTCGGAACCGGCTTGCTCGAGTTTTGTGATGCGGGCGACGCGAGGATCGGCTTGAGGATTCCACTGATCACGTGGCGGCAATCCGCGACGACTGACCAGAACAAGTTTCACGGGGCCGCTTCGAGCAAGCTCCTCGGCCAACGTGAGTCCGATGTTGCCCAGGCCCCCGGTAATCAGATAGACTCCGCCAACACGAGGCGTAGCATTCGTGCCCGGGGTCGCCTGGAGGCGTCGATAATCGATCGTCCAACGATGCCGGCCACGGTAGGCGACGAAAGTGGCATCGCACTCTGCCTGTAATTCTTCGGCAATCGACTCGACCAGTGCGCCCGTCGAGGATCCTGTTTCCACATCAATGAGTTGAAATTGCACGTGTGGCAATTCTTGCGGGGCGATTTGGCAAACCGCCCGTAGTGTGGCTCGCGCTGCACAAAGCTGTTCTTCTCCATGCACCGACGCGACGTGGCTCGTTACGACCTTGACACGAGTCTCGCAATCGGATCGAGATGCGAGCGTTTTTGCGAGATTCAGTAGCGCATAACAGCCACGCGCCTGTTCGTCGTCAGCAGTCACGGGCCGCGAGTTGCTCCAGAGATGCAAAACATGAAAGGGACCACCGACCTGCACGTCGTCGAACAACTGAGCGAAGTCGCTTTCTGAGCGGGGATTCAATTCACAACAGTTCTCATTCGTCTGGCGATATTCGTCGCCGACACGGACCCGGACTACTTGGCCGCAATCCCGCTCCAGACGGTCGATCAACTCGACGGCAAACGCGTTATCGTCCTCGAAAACGATCCAACTCGCATTCGACGACGGTTCGCTAGGTGTTGGCAAGATAGACCGAGTCCAACTTGGTGCATACAGCCAATCTTCGACCGCTTCTCGCCCTCCCGCGTGAGGCACATTTGATGAGGGCGGCCGTTCGAACTGCTCGCGTTGGAACGGGTAGGTGGGCAGCGAGATTCGCCGCACGTTTCGATTGTGACAAACCGCCTCGAAGTTCGGGCTCGCACCCGCCAAAAATAGTTGGCCAGCCGCATGCAGCAACACGGCGCGGTCTGACTTCTTTTCGGAAGCAGCACGGCACGAATGAAACACTCGATTCTGCGCGATTGCGCCGTGACGTTTCGCCAGCGAACTCAATCCGCGTCCGGGGCCAACTTCCAGCAGGAGGCGACGTTCCTCCTGCATCAACAGAGCGACCCCGTCATTGAAACGCACCGCGTAACGCAGGTGGTTAACCCAATAGTCGACGCTGGTCGCCTCGCTCGCGGTGAGCCAGGAACCTGTCAGGTTGGAGACAATCGGAATCTGCGGTTCGCCGCGCGTGGTTCGTCTGACTTCCTCACGGAAGTCCTCAAGCATTCCATCCATCGCCGACGTGTGGAAGGCATGAGAAGTGTTCAGTTTCCGCGTCGGGATTCCGCGACGTTCCAGTTCCTCTTGCGCGCCCTCAACTTGGTCGTTGGGCCCCGCCAACACCGTGAGATTCGGTCCGTTGACCGCGGCGATTGTCAATCCGAACGCACGGGCTTCGTCCTCAGGTAGTTCCACGGCGAGCATCGCCCCGGTCGGCATGCCCTGCGCCAGCCGAGCGCGGGCGACGAGCAATCGAATGGCACCGTCGTACTCAAAGACACCAGCGAGACAGGCGGCGACATATTCCCCCACGCTGTGGCCAATCAGCGCATCCGGCTCGATTCCCCAGCTCTTCCAAAGCTGACCCAACGCGTACTCCAGCGTGAATAGAATCGGCTGAGTAAACTCGGTTTGATTCAGTTGTTTGGAACAGGCGTCGCCAAATAGCACGTCTCGGATATCCGCTTTGAGCAAAGGCTGAATTGCCTCCGCGCATTGATCCACCACTTCGGCGAACAACGGTTCTTGTTCGTAGATTCCCCTGGTCATACCGGCATACTGTGATCCCTGACCAGGAAACATGAAGGCAACGCTGGGCGTCGTGGCATCGGAATTGATCGTTGGCGGCTGATTCATCAGTGAGGTGCGTGCTTCAGCCGCATCGCGACAGACGGCGATTCTCTGATAGGCGAATCGCTGCCTGCCGCCGAGAAGCGTGTGCGAAACGTTGGCTAAATCGGTTTCCACATGCGCCTCGAGAAAACCAAGTAACTGTGCAGTCGACTGTTCCAACGCAGCTTCCGATTTCGCCGAGACGACGATCAATTGTTCATCGTGGCTGGCGTTTGTCGAAGAAGCCTGGGGGGCTTCCTCCAAGACGACATGGGCGTTCGTGCCGCCAAAACCGAAACTGCTGACACCCGCCCGACGTGGCGATCCGTTGTTCTGCCACGATTGCAGCTCAGTATTTACGTAGAAACACGTCTTCGCGAAATCGATGGAGGGATTGGGCCGACGGTAGTTGATCGACGGCGGGAGCTGTCTGTGTCTAAGCGCCAAGACTGTCTTGATGAAGCCGCCCACACCAGCCGCCGAGATCATATGGCCGAGATTCGACTTGAGCGATCCGATCGCGCAGAACTGTCGCTTGTCCGTCTGAGACGCGAAAGCCGAGTGCAACGCGGCGATTTCGATAGGGTCACCGAGCGACGTTCCCGTGCCGTGCGCTTCAACATAGCCGATCGAATCCGGCTTGATTCCCGCTTCGGCCTGCGCCATCGCGACGACTGCCGCTTGACCGTCAACGCTCGGCGCCGTGTACCCAGCTTTGTCACAGCCGTCATTGTTAATGGCTGCCCCTTTGATGACCGCGTGGATCGTATCACCATCGTCAAGTGCGTCCTGCAGTCGCTTGAGAATGACGACGCCGCAGCCGTCACCACCGACGGTTCCGGCAGCTTCTGCATCGAATGGCCGGCAGACACCCTCCGCAGAAAGAATCCCCCCATCCTCATAAACGTAGCCGGCTTGACGAGGATCATTGATGCCGACACCGCCGGTCAGCGCCATGTCGCACTGGTAGCTCAGCAAGTTCTGACAAGCGACCTGGATGGCGACCAGAGACGTTGAACAAGCGGTTTGAATTGTGAGCGCTGGACCTTTGAGATTCAGCTTGAACGCCACCCGTGTAGCGAAGTAGTCGCGGCTGTTCCCAAGAATCGACTGCATTTGAGCTGCGGAGGCGGTCAAACGAACCGATGATGTCAGACTAGCATCGCAACCGGCGTAAACGCCGATGAGTCCATCGTATCGGTGTGGATCGTAGCCGGCATCTTCCAACGCCTGCCAGGCAACCTCAAGGAAGACTCGATGCTGCGGGTCCATCGCCCGCGCTTCGGCTGGCGAAACGCCGAAGAAGTTCGCGTCAAAATAGTCGGATTTTTTAACCACCGCCGCTGCGGGCACGTAATCCGGATGACGGCTCAGGGCATGTGGAACGCCCATGGAGTCCAGTTCCTCCGTTGAGAATCTGTTTACGCAGTCTCTTCCTTCCGCAATGTTTCGCCAGAATTGTCCGAGATTCTCGGCCTGCGGAAAACGCCCAGCCATTCCGACGACAGCGATATCCCAACTGTCGTGGTCGTCGGGGGTCAGTTTGTTGGACTCGCTCATCTTCGCCTCCGTTTACTTTTTTGACGCGCGGCTCGCTGCCGCTCTGCGCGCTCGTTGACCGCTCGAAACGGTTCTTCGTCGCCCGCCGATTGCGCCGCTCCACGGTCTAACTCGGACGCCAAGGCCCGAATCGTGGGAAAGCGAAACAATTCGACGACGGACATCGTTCGTTGCGTTTGTTTCTTAATCTGGGCAACGACTCGAGGGACATGAATCGATTGACCACCCAAGGCAAAGAACGTCTTGTCGATATCCAAATTCGAAGTATCCAGATTCAGCACGGCTTGCCAGATCTTGGCGACCATTTTCTCCGCCTCCGAGCGCGGCGGCGTGACGTTCGCCGAATCATCGTTGACAGACTTTCCGCATGCGGCTTCTGCAAATTGCTTGTGGAGCCGTCGGCAGGGCCCGCTCAGGAACCGGCTCACGTTGACGTTGGTTGGATCCAAACCAATGAGCGTCAGCGGTTGGCTGCTCAGCGATGCCGCCAACATGGAAACGACGCCTTGTTTCGGCTTGATCGTCAAGTACCCGCGCTGCCTGTAATGGCCTTGGTCGCTGACCCCTCGGCTAAGTCCAGTATCATCCCAAACACTGAAAGCGGCTGACGAGAATTTGCGGCCAAGTCGACGCTGCTGCTCGCAAAATGCGTCGACAAAACTGTTCGCCGCCGCATAGGCCGCTGCACCGGCAACGCCAAACGTCCCCGCGAGCGACGAGGCGATGATCAGGAACGCTTTATCATCCAGAACTTCGCCCAGCGTTCGAGCACCCGCCACCTTGGGACGCAGAACGTCGAGCATGGCGTGTGGAGTTTCGTCGTTCAACCATCTGGTTGGGCAGGACCCGGCCAAGTGGATGGCCCCGTCAAAACCCGACCCAAAATGACACTCGGCTTGCAGCATCGCGTCCTTCAATCCGTCCGCGTCCGCGACATCCACAGCCGAGTAGAGCACGTCGCCCAACCATTTCAGTTGCTGAAACGATTCGTACCGCGAAGAATCACGGTCCAGTTCGGTTCGCCCGACGATCAGCAGTCGCGCGTCATATTGAGACAAGAGGTAACGGCACACATGCTGACCAAGGCCGCCCAGCCCGCCCGTGATGAGGATCGTCTGGCCCGTACTAAATGGTGACGACTCGTTTTCGTCGAATCTCGATTTCTCCAACCGCGCCACAAAACGGTTGCCGTTGCGATAGGCCACGTTCGCTTCCCCATCGGCGGCTGTCAGTTCATCCAGAACCATGTCTCCCGTGACGGGCGACGGGAACTCGACCAGGCGGCAATCGAAGTTGGGCCACTCCTGAGGAATGCTGTTGATCAAGCCCCGCAGCGCACCGTGCTCGGACGACTCGGCCAGATCCGCGGAAACGACGACAAGTCGAATCGGACGTTCCAGTCCTTGCGAATCCGACAAGGACTTGGCTAGTTGCAGGACGCTCGTCACACCCAGAGATTGGGCTCGCAAAAACGAGACCGTGTCGAAATGCTGCTGCTGGCGATGAGCCGCCCAACAGTGAACGATCTGACTCACGCACCGACCGCTTTGGGTGATTGCTTGAAGCAGCCACCGATAGTCTTCAGGCTGTTGCGGGTCGATACGATAACAATTGTCATCAACCTGCGCAAACCTGCCGCCGATTTCGACGCGAACGCTATTGGGGCCAAGTTCGTCCAGTCGTTGAGCCTTCGAAACGAACGCGAGTGTGGTTCCCGTCAACGGACGTCGAGCCTCGATTTGTCGAGGGTGCCAGGTTCGATGGAAGAACCAATCGGGGATGGTGTTTTCGTTACCCAAGGCGCGATCAACTTGGGTCGTCAATTCAGCGAACTCGCCCTCCACGAAGCGCCGCGACAACGCGGAACGCTGGATCTTACCGCTTGTCGTCTTGGGAAACTGGGACTCGACGACCGGCAGGACATGGTACGGTCTGATGCCGAAGTGCCGTGTCACCGTTTCGCTGATCGTCTGGATCAGCGTCGTATCGACACCGGGTGTCTCGGGAACGAAGAACAGAGCGAAGCCTTCCTCACCACTACGATCATCGACGACGGCGCAGGCCGCGGAGCAGGTCGGTTGAACGCCGGCGATGTTGTTGACAACGTCTTCGATTTCGTAACAGTAGAAGTTCGCTCCGCGGACCACCAGCATTTCTTTCTCGCGGCCAGTCACGGCAAGCCGGCCGTCCTTCAAGAATCCCAGGTCTCCGGTGTTGAACCAACCATCGCCCACAAAGGCTTCTCGATTCGCCTCGTCGTTGAACAAATAGCCAGGGGTGACCGCCGGCCCGCGCAACTGCAAACGCCCGATGACGCATTCCGGAAGAACGGTTCCGTGCTCATCAGCGATGCGAATTTCGACCCCGGGAATAGCGGGCCCCAGGTCGGTGAAGGTGACCGATGTTCTGTTGCCGGCGTCGGTCATTTCCAATATGCCGTCGAGTGAATCTTTGCGGATACGGTGTACGCCGCGATCGGGCGTGAAATCGCGCGTGTACGCAATCCCGGTGCAAGATTCCGCCATCCCGAAGGCGGGTTGCATCGCTCGAGTGGGAACACCAAATGGCGCCGTTCGCTCCAGAAACTCCGAGATAACAGGCAGCGTCACTTGCTCTCCGCCGTTGAGAAAGTACTTGACGGTACTCAGATCCCATCGCCGATCCGGGTTGTCCGCAAGCGCCTGGTTGATCAATTTGAACATAAAGTTGGGCGCATACGTTTGCGAAACTCGGTACCGCTGAATCAACTCGAACCAACGCAGAGGATCGGCGAGCAACAACTCGGTCGCAACGTGGATTTGCGAAGCTCCAAGATAGGTATCTCGCAGATGAGAAGTGAGTACCGACATTACGTGGTCGGTCGGCAGCCAACTGAGCGAAATGTCGTCCGAACAATAACCATTGTGTCGAGCGACGCCGTTGACGTGTTGCACTACGCCGCCGTGCGTGATCGTGATGCATTTGGGAACGCCGGTGCTGCCCGAAGTCAACTGGTAGAACAGCGTATCCTCAGGTTTGCTGGCGTACACCTCGGAGCAAACGTCGGAGTCGCTCAGGGAAGGGACGTCGATCACCGGAATCGGTTCGCTCGCTGTGTCGGCGACAAACAACTTGTGGACCGCCGACAAGGGTACTTTCAGAGATGCCGAGCAGATGACATGAGGCCTCTTGAGTAACTGCCAGACGTTCCAGAGCTTGCCGACGACGGCACCTGGTTCGTCGTACGATGGTGCGACGGCGACCGAAACGGGAGCGATACCGCCAAGCACACAGCCCCAAAACACAGAAAAGAACTCTCGCAACGATTCGATCTGCAGAATCACACGGTCGCCCGAGCGAATGCCTTGGGAGTACAAGCCGCTTTGCACACGGCGGGCTTCGCGATACAGCTCGGCGTAGGAAACGGATTCCGTTTCGTCGTCGCGTTCGACAAAGGTCAGTTGTTTCTCGGGCAGGTCGGAATCGACCAATCGCATCATCGCCTGCGTCAAAGTCCGCGGAGCGTCCGGCGGAAATTCCAATGTGTCGCCGGCGGTGTACGCTTTGGGCAGGGCGTCATCGAACTTGCGGACGGCCGAGTCGCCGGCCGGTCGATCGGACGGTTTGCGAATTCGCGTGTCGCCCAGCAGGTCGCGAACATGCAACCTACCTATTGGAGGCGGAATCGGATCGGTCGCGTCTCTGGAACGGGCCACCGCCTCCAGCGCGATGGTGTCGACACAGCCATCTTCATCCAACGGCAATCGGTCGATCAGCAGTACGTTTGGCGGCGAGCCGATTTCGCCGGTAAGATCGCGGACCAACGCCTCTTTCGAGACCTGTGTCCTTGGTACGACCCAGGCTGACGCTTGATTATCGGTCGCCAGAATGTGTGCATCATGAACCGCCGGATGCGCCAGCAATTTGGATAGAAGAACTTCGCCGGCGGACTGGAGACTTCCTTCGTCGTGACCTAGTTGCAAAAGGACATTGGCTTCAGACATGTGGACGGCCCCGTGGAATGCACAGATCAAGTGGAATGTACGCCTGTGGAAGCGTAGGTTATTCCCTTGTGGCTTCCAATCGTTTTCCTGGCCGATTGGCAAGGTGATGTATCAGTTGGCACGAAAGTAGAGCTTCGCGCGGCAGACACAGAGCTGGATCACCACGCGGCGAGTTTGACTCCTGTTGGTTTTGACGTATGTTTTCAATTGAGCGG
>CAYFJO010000445.1:0-8785 GCA_964343305.1 uncultured Pirellulaceae bacterium
AAAGGAAAGGTTTCTACCAATTTCTGCTAGCTGACACAAGATTTCTTACAGGCTCGATTTTAACCTTGTCGGCCAACTTCGTTTTGCTTTGCGAACCAAGACCTGGCAACCAACCTTTTTCCTGCCATTTGTCGCGAATCTTGGCCGGTGTAAGACCACTGTGGCGCCAATTGGCCATAATGACGTTCCGCTTCTGTTCGGTTGTCAAATCATCAATTGCTTGGATGTCGATTCCGTGCGACTCCAGACCTTTCACTAACTCAGACGAGTAATCCTTTTCGATTACATCGTTGTCTAACTCCTATTGGTCTTGTTGGCCCGAACCAGACTTCCGAAGTTTTCCGAAACTTCGGAAGTCTACACTCAAGCGTTTTCAAGATTGGAGAGCGTCTGGAGTATTAACTGGCCGGCATGCTGGGCTCGCACCGGCACGACACCCGTCGCAATGGTCGTACGGGCGGAAGTGTCCCGACTGCCCATACGTATTGTGGGATGTGTCAAGAATCGACCGTATTTCGGTGTTGGAATCACCGCGAAAACCCAACGTTTTTTATTTTCGCAGGCCAAGCACAAGCGAGCAAGAAGCAGTGTCCTCAAAAACAGCATCGAAGTCTTCAAGGGCGGCGCGCCGCCAGCGGCTGTTTCTGGTATTCTCTTGAGAGGAATGATGGCTAGCTAACGCCGTACCGGCGGTACCTCGTTTTGGAGAAAGTGGTGATGAATACTACTCGATCGCGACGTGATTGGCGCGAAAAGATAATCGCAGGGATTCTGCTGTCAGCGGTGATCGGCGGCATTGCCGCTGAGGCCATCGCCGGCGACTGGCCTTTGTTTCGTCATGACCCAGGACGGACGGCCTCGAGCGACGAGCAATTGGCCGACCAACTGCACTTGCAATGGTCGCGCACCTATCCTCAGCTCATCCCCGCCTGGCTGGGTGAGTTTCCGCACTTGCGGTTCGACGAAAACTACGAGCCGATCGTCATGGGCAGCATGCTCTACTTCGGATCTTCCGACGACGATTCGATCACGGCGCTGGATACCAAGACCGGCCAATTGCGATGGCGATTCTACGCGAACGGCGCAGTCCGCTTCGCGCCAGTGGGCTCCGCAGGCAAGATCTATTTCGGCGCCGACGATGGCATGTTCTATTGTCTTAACGCTGAAAATGGAAAACTGCTGTGGAAGTTCGACACGGCGCTATCCAATCGTAAAGGATTTATCGAAGGCCGGCTGGGCACCCTCTGTCCCGTGCGCGGAGGCGCGGTGCTCGTTGACGGAAAAGTGCATTTCGTCGCTGGCATGTGGTCGTTTGAAAACTCGGCCTTCTTCACGCTCGACGTCGAGACCGGCGAGCTGATTCACAAGACCAAGGGTATCCGCTCGCAAGGGTATCTCGCCGCGGCCGGGCCGACGATATACATCCCTAACGGCAGAGCCGGCGCGGTGCGATTGACGCGGCAGACTGGCAAATGGGCTGGCGGACTGGGTGGATGGGCCGGTTATTGGGACCACCTGATTGCTACCAGCGGCGAGTGGATGTTCCGCATGGGCAGCCTGCAGAAACTGGGTGGGTCACCTCGCGGGACCGTTTGCGATTCCGGACCAGGCAGGTCGAACACCTGTTTCTACCGCCCGGTGATCGCCGATGGCGTTGTCTACTACAGCGCCGCCGAGCCCCCGGTGTCGCGCGTTGACAAGCCGGGTCCGGAAATCGGCGATCTGATCGCCAGCAGCCTCAGCGAGCCGGCGCTCATCGAGGCCAAAGACACTCAGGGAAGGCCGATTCTTTCGCGGAAAGGAAAACCGGAAACGAAGCTTGTCCTCAAAGAACTCTGGAGGTTGCCGAAAGAGCAGATCGTCGCCGCGCTCCAACAGAAATCCCCGCGCGACGGCAAAGACGCGTTGGTGATCGTCGAGATCAAAGCCGGCAGGCGACTTTATGGCTATCGCGGTTCGACGCTGTTTGCAGTCGACCTACCCAACGAGGATACGCCGCCGAAGGTGTCGTGGCACACCACACTCCCGGGCACGCCCGTGAGAATGATTGCGGCCGACGCGAAGCTGTTTGTCGTTACCCGCGAGGGTGGCCTTTACTGTTTCGCTGGGGAAAAGACCACACCGACAGTTTATCCAAAGGAAGAGCGCAAATTGGCCGAGGTGAACGACGCGTGGCGCGGGAAGGCGCGGATGATTCTCGATCAGACGAGTGTCGAGGAAGGCTACGCACTGGTGCTGGGGCTGAAGTCGGGCCGTCTGGTGGAAGAACTTTTCCGAAATTCCCGGCTGAACATCGTCGCCATGGACAACGACCCTAAGCTGGTGCGAGCGCTGCGTGAAAAGCTCAATTACTTGGAGGATCCTTTTCAGAAAGAAGAGGCTCGGTCGGATCTTGATTCTCCTGGGAATACCCAAGACGGAACAGCGCTGGACATGGCAGCGCCCAGCGAGATCAATCCACGTCGCAGGCGAATTGCGATCTACCAAGGCGATCCGACCGCGTACCCTTTCCCGCCGTTTATGGCCAGCCTGATCGTTTCCGAAGATCCACAGCAACTGGCTGCCAACCCGGTTCGCGTTCCCGCAATGTTCCGCACGTTGCGGCCTTATGGCGGGACGGTGTGCCTGGAGTTGACCGCGCGTGACGAAGAGCGGTTTGGCCAGGCGGTGGCTGATAGCCGCTTGCCGGGCGGCAAGTTGCGTCATTACACCCCGTTCACCCTCCTGGTCCGTCCCGGCGCACCAGAAAAATCGGGCGACTGGACGCACGAATGGGGCGACCCAGCCAATACGCTCAAGTCGCGCGATCACCTGAAGGGTCCGCTGGGCATGCTCTGGACTGGCGGCAGATCGGCGCGGCGCGGCATGTACTTAGATCGCCACGTCTGGCCGCCGTCGCCCATCGTGGTCGATGGCCGTATGTTCATCACTGGACCCGAGCGACTGGTCGCCACCGATATCTACACCGGTCGCGTGCTGTGGGAGGTTCGCAGCAAGATATTCACGGCGATGACACGAGGGCGCGGAGGCTGTCATACGGTCGGCGCGAGCGATGGGCTCTATGTGGGCACGCGGCGGTCGATCCTTCGCTTCGACCCGGCGACGGGTAAGCTACTCTCGGAATTTGCGCTTCCCGCCGACGCGACAAAGGACGACATGTGGGGCCGCCCGAGGATTTGGAACGACACGCTCATCGTCAGCATCGTACGCAGTGGTCGCGACAGGACGCTGCTTGCGCTGGATCGCCGCACCGGCAAGCGGATCTGGAAACTGGATGCCGAGATTAGCCTGTCGAGCGTGGCCATCGGTCGCGGCAAGGTTTTCTGTTGGGACGGAAACCGCCGCAGTCTGGCGGCGGATCAGGCTGCTCGGCGCGGCGTGGCCACACCGGACTCCGACGCTTCCTGGTTAAAGGCGCTGGACGCGCGCGACGGTAAGCCGCTGTGGCGCAACAGGACGGACAGTGTCGTCGAGTGGCTCTCCTACTCGGAAGATCGCGACTTGCTGGTAGCTTCGACCAAGAAACTCATTCATGTCTTTCGGGGCCATGACGGCCACGAACTGTGGAACAAGCTGAGCGAAGGGATCGGATTTCGGGGCCATCCCGGACGTGTGTGGCAAAAGGTCATTTTGTGGCACGACTGGATGATCGATCAGCGCGGGCCGGGGCTTGCGTACGATCTGGCGACCGGACGGCAGATCCAGCGACCTCATCCGGTAACGCTCAAACCGGTGCCGTGGGAGTTCATTCGCAACGGACATCATTGCAACCACGCGGTTGCCTGTGAAAATTTTCTTACCTTTCGTTCCAGCAACGCCACGTATGTCGATCTGAACACGCTTGGCACTGGCAGCTTTCCTGGGGTGCGCACCGGGTGTACCAACAGCATGATCCCCGCCGGGGGCGTGCTGAGTTCGCCGATGTATAGTCACGAGTGTGTCTGCAACTACGAATTCTTTACGTCGATGGCGTTTGCCAATGTTCCTGACGCCGAGGCGTGGACCTATCGGCCCAACAAGCTTGACTTCCTCGAGCAACCCGGACTGGGAAGCGTCGAGCGGCTGGGAGTGAATTTCGGTGCCAAGGGCGAGCGGCAGGCGCCCAACGGCACCCTCTGGTTTGGCATCGGCTCGCGGGACTATTCCTACCGGCTCTCCGGACTGGCAAGCCCCGGCGGACAGCCTTTCCAATTTCCGACCAAAAAGGTGCAAGGGGAAGGATTGAATTGGGTGTTTGCAACCGGTCTGGACGGACCGAAGACGATTACCGTGCCACTGGGCGCGGCCAAGAACGCCAAGGAGCGGCCTCACACGGTGCGTCTCTACTTCATCGAGCCGGCCGGCAAGCAGCCCGGCGAGCGTGTGTTTTCAGTGAAGATTCAAGGCCAAGAGGTGCTGCAGGATTTCGACATCGCCCAGGCCGCTGGCGGTCCGATGCGCGGCGTCGTCAAGGAGTTCCGCGATGTCAAGGCCGCCGATCAACTCTCGGTCGTGTTGACGGCCGCCAAGTCGAGCGCGGTGATCTGCGGCATCGAAGTGCTCGGGGCGGACGTCAGCTCGATTCCGCCGGAAGTGCACGACCACGTTGTCGAGGCGCCTGTCGGCGAGACGACTACAATCTCGCTTTCCTATTCCGACGTCGACGGTCCGGGGCCGTATACGTTTAAGATCGTCAAGTCCGTGAAAAAAGGTTCGCTCTCGGGCCAGGGCTCCAGTTTAACGTATGAACCAAAAGCCGGCGCGCTGGGGAGGGACCGCTTCACGTGGGTGGTCCACGACGGCCGACATAATTCGCGCGAGGCTTCGGTCACCATCAAGCTCGTTGCGCCGAACGTCGCACCTCAGGCGCGCGATCTAAAAATTGAAGCGACAGCCGGGCAACCAATTCACGTCGCGCTGCCTTTTCGCGATCCGGATGAACAGCCGGGCAACTACCGCTTCGAGCTTGTCGGACGTCCTGACGGCGGAACCGTCCAGTGGCAGAGCTACAACCGGTTTGTGTATACACCCAAGGCGGATTTCCTCGGCAGCGACCGCTTTGACTGGAAGGTCAACGACGGCGAGGCCGATTCGAACGTCGCCACTGTTGCTGTGCAAGTCGTGCCGGATACGACTGGGCCGGCTGTGGCCTGGATCGACAGCGCCGGCCGGAACGATCGGATCAAACTGGTCTTCACCGAGCCGGTTGCGAAGGACGAGGCGGAACGAACCATCAATTACAGATTCGACGAGGGCTTGAAGGTACGCCGTGCCACGCTGGGCGACGACCTGAAGAGTGTGACGCTGGTCACATCGCCGCTGGCCGAGGATGTCGCCTATTCGCTCACGGTTCATAACGTTCAAGATCGCGCGGCCAAGCCGAATGTGACGAACCCGAAGGCCCGATCGGCATTCCGTTATGTCCACACCGGCAACGGTCTGTGGGCCGAATATTACGAGGGGCCGGACTTCCAGGGAAAGAAGATAGGCCAGCGGATCGATCCGTATATCGATGTCGACTGGAGAAAAAAACTCCCCTTTGAGACGATGAAGCCGGACGTGCCCTACTCGGTGCGCTGGACGGGTCGGCTCAAGGCGGAATATAGCGAAGAGTATCTATTGTACTTTTTCAGAGGATGGGAGCACAATCGCAACCCGGTGCGAGTCTGGGTCGACGGCAAGCTGCTAGCCAACGAGTCGTACGGTCCTGTGGCGCTCGAAGCCGGCCAGACATACGATCTGAAGGTCGAATTGAACATCGTCCGCCCGGCATATTACGCTGACTATTACAGCTTGCGTTGGAGCAGTCTGTCGGTGCCGAAGCAGACGATCCCGCAATCGAATCTGGGGACGGCGCGGCACGGAGAAGGGGGATAGCCATGGGAAATATCAAGGGTCCTGCGATCTTCCTCGCCCAGTTTCTGAGGGATACACCACCCTATGACAACCTGGACAACATCGGCCGTTGGGTCGCAGGTCTCGGTTACAAAGGGATTCAGATTCCAGGCTGGGACGATCGGGTGATTGATATAGATAAAGCCGCAGAGTCCAAGGATTACTGCGATGAATACGCAGGAAAGCTCAAGGCGATGGGCCTGCAACTGACCGAAGTCGGGGCGTACCTGGCCGGTCAGGTACTTGCTGTTCACCCTGCTTACGAAAAGATGTTCGCCGCTTTTCATCCTCCGGGACTGACCGGTCAGGCAAGGACGGACTGGGCGACGGATGAATTGAAGAAGTGCGTTCTTGCTTCTGCGAATTTTGGGCTCCGGAATGTACCTTCTCTATCCGGCGGATTTGCCTGGCACATGGTGTATCCCTGGCCCCAGCGTCCTGTCGGCATTATCGAGGAAGCCTTCAGGGAGCTTTCCCGGCGGTGGAAGCCGCTTCTGGACATGGCTGCGGACAAAGGCTGCGTCTTTGGATACGAGCTTCATCCAGGTTCAGACGTTTACGACGGCGCGACTTTTGAATTGTTCCTGGAACACACGGACAATCATCCCGCCATCTGTGTCAATTATGACCCGAGCCACTTCCTGCTCCAGCAATTGGATTACCTCCAGTTTATCCAACTCTACGGCAGCCGAATTTCGGGCTTCCATGTCAAGGACGCGGAGTTCAATCCGTCCGGCCGGGTCGGAGTCTACGGGGGATACCAGTCCTGGTCCGGCCGCGCCGGCCGCTTCCGCTCTCTGGGCGATGGGCAGGTAGACTTTAAGAGAGTCTTCACACTCCTGACCGAGGTCGGTTTTGATGGATGGGCTGTTATGGAGTGGGAATGCTGCGTGAAAAGTCCAGAGCAGGGAGCCGCTGAAGGGGCGCCATTCATTGCCGAACATATCATCGAGGCAACGGACGTTGCGTTCGACGATTTTGCGGGCGGAAAAAGCGATGCCGATACGAATCGAGAAATTCTAGGATTGAATTGAATCTGAAAGAGTCCATCGGCGATGTAGTTGAAAAACGGAAAGGCCGAGACATTTCTGAAGTTTTCTCTGACGTACCAAAATACGACCGTTAACAATCACACCGTTTTCGGTTGATGGCCGCGACACGATTGGAACGCGATGGTGTTGGAGAGCCGCTGAGGGCATTCTCGCGTCCGCTCGGCGTCGGTGTGTCGAGTCGCTTCAATTGTCTCCGTTGGTCGATGTCAAGAACTCCAGCAAGTAGCGAATCTCTTCTTTCGAAAAATAGTTCAACAAACCAGTTGGCATCGGAGACGACTTGGCAGGTGCCGTCGCTTCGATGTCGTCGCGCTGAATACTCAATTTCGTCTGCTTGATTGGGTCCGTCTCCAACGTAATGAGCCGATCGTTCACCTGATCAACTCGACCCGTAAAAACTTTGCCGTTGGAAAGCACATAAGTCGACAGGGCATACTTGGCATCGATCTGCTTGGAAGGATGGATGATCGATTCGAGTAAAGCGCGGCGATTAAACCGTTTTCCGACTGATGTGAGATCGGGTCCGATTTGTCCTCCCAAATCCTGTTTCCGATGGCATCGCGAACATTGAGCTTGCACAAACACGGCCCTCCCATTTGCCGTGTTGCCGTTGGTATTTTGCGCGGTCAAGTCGAGCAGGTCGGCTAACTTCCATTCCTGCACAAGAGATCGCGACACGGTGGCGGTCACCTCTTCCAGCGGCTTGTTGAGTGCCTTCAGTTCGGTCGCCAACTGCTGTTTTTGCGCATCAGAAAGCGACTTAGAAAAGTTGTCCTGCATTTGGCGAATTACGGTTGGCAATAGTTTTCCGCCACGAAAGTGCCGGGCTCGTCCGAGCCAGATTGCATAGCGGCGATTCTGCTCGAGTGGCCAAGGTTGGGCAACGTGAGCCAGTGACCGGGCGATGTGAATCTGAGTCTCTTGGCTGATTGAAGAATCGAGCAATTTGAACGCGTGTGAAAGGAAACTGGAATCCCCGAGATAAACCAGCAACTCGCATAACTCGCAGTTGACGCTCTCTTCAGAGTGTGGAAACTGCGATCGCAACAGCCCGACAACTTTGCGAGAAATGGACTCGTTGGGGCGTCCATGTCTCGCAAAGAGCAGTGCGCAAATCCGACAGACGGCGATCTTCCGGCTCACATTGGAATCGCGAATTGAAGCAAGTTTGTCGACGACTTTCGATTGAAACTCGAGGCGATTGTCGTCGGTCGTCTGCTTCATCCGAACGAGCGCGATGAGTCCATTGAGTACCGCTTCCGCTTTGCCCTCGGCAATGACGCGCTCTTCCCACTCGCTAACGGGTTGCCGCTCGACCGCCACTCGCGCCGCGTGTCGAATCCACGGATCGGAACTTCCCAAATCAGACCACGCGGCGTCAACTGCCAACCGATTCGGTTCCCGATGAAACGCCTCGAGCTTTCGTCGTCGCCGATGCTTGTCGGTGAGCGGCGAGTCAGCTGGAGCAGCGTCGCCCTTTCCCGTCCAGGAAACTCGATAGAGTGCAGATTGCGAACCGCGTCCACCGGTAATGAAATAGAGTTTTCCGTCCGGACCAAACTCAAGGTCGCAAACATTCAGCGGCGCGCCGTCCAAAAACGATTCATACTCAAATCCGTACGACGCGCCTGTAGGTCGCGGATGGGCGGCGAGAATCCGGCCGTTCTGCCAATCGGCCAGGAACAATGCCTTCCGGTATTTCGCTGGAAACTGGCTCTCCGTCCCAAACACGACGCCCGTAGGCGAGCCCATGCCTACATCCAAGTTGCCGGGCAAGCTGTCTGGATAATAAGCCGGCCACTTGCCCGTCCCCCAACGCCAGCCGTACTCTCCACCGGAAACGATGTGGTTGATTCGAA
>CAYFJO010000446.1:0-8766 GCA_964343305.1 uncultured Pirellulaceae bacterium
GACCTGAAGGAATTCGGCGACCGTTCCGGCGTGCGCGTCAACCCACGGAACAGCGCCGGCTGGTTCCGCGTCTGCCTGCGCGAGAAGTGGATGAACCGCGCCGAAGTGCTTTTTATCAAGCCGATACTCTGAGAGGGAAAATACCGCAAGTGCGCCGCGTGAGAAAGTCTTTCCGATGCAGGAGATGGCACTTGCGGGTACTCGTGGCAAGTATCAGAGGACGTTGAGCTGTCCGGCGCCCAAGAAACGTTCACGATCACCGTCCGTTACGACACGCAAGAGCTCTACGGCAAGGTGGAGGCCAGACGAACGTTTGTCGTCACCTGGAAATAACCTGTGGTCGCACCGTCGCGGCCCGAGCCGACAAATCGCCACCTTCCGCATGTCCTGAAAAATGAACCCTTTTCCGGTCTTGGTCGCTGAGTGAGATGCCGCTCGACTGAAAACGTCAAATCTCGGGTCTTTGCGACGCGGCGTAAACCCAACGCTTGTTCGTGCGCGGCCCGAGCATCGCGGTAGCCCGTCGTATGATAGAGCTAATCCGTCATACCCACTACACAGCATGCCGCAAAGACGTCTCAAACAGGTGCCCACCGTCGTGCCAACAATTCTGCAAGGGTGCCGCACTGCTCGCTGTAATCTGCAACCGCGTAACAAACGGGGGCGCAACGCGTTGCTTCATCCAGCTCAACAAATCCAAAGCGCTCCGAGTTTGTCGTCCAAAATAACATCGCGAGAATTCGTCCTCACGATAATCGATGTTACGGATTCAAGGTCGCCATCAATCGAGGGGGGGCTTGCAATAGCGGGTGACCGCAATGGCTTTGTTTCTCGGAACTAGAAACGTGCCCACAGTGGTGCCGACAATTCTGAAAAGGTGCCCACTATGATACCACACAGCTCGCCGCAATCTGCATCGATTTGCGTCAGTCTGCATCGAAACTACCCCGATTCACGGGAGTCGAATTCCAAAAGCCTATCTACCCATACGTTTCTTGGGATTCCGATTTAACGACCCTTTTCTCGGACAAAGGTCAGAGGACTTTTGCCATCTATCTTGCTCAGACGATGCTGTACACGTCATTCGCTGTTTGACCGTCTTTGGTAGCTGGGACGTTTCAAACCATGGGAGATAACACCCACAATCAATCTCACCGCCGAGATGTAGGCTTTCGCGATATTTTCGTAGCCGATTTACATTGTCTTGTGCGTCAAATGGTGGAAAGCCTACTACGAGTTCAATACGCCGGTTCTACTCATCGCCATCTGCAGAGCGAAGCTGTGCTGCCAAAATGGCGAGTACGACCGCAATCGTTCTCTCATTCATTTCACACTCTCGGTTTCGAATTACTGACCCGAAGTCTTCGCCGCAACTCGATCGGCGAAACGGTCGCAACGGATCACTTGCAATTTGTGAATTCCGCGAGCGATTCGTTCGTGTTGGTCGTGGGCCTCAAACTGAAAGGTGATCAACCGCCTGTCGGTGTTGATCACGCGGGCGGTACAAGTGACTCGATGACCCAGAGGCGTTGGGGCGAGGTGCTCGACATCGACATGTGCACCCACAGTGCTTTCGTCTTGGTCGAGTATCGGCAACATCGCCTCTCGTGCGGCGTGCTCAAGAAACCAAACCAGCCACGGCGTGCTTAACACAGCCGGCATTTGGTCATCCGCAAAGTCGATCGTATGCTGCTCGGTGACGACGAAGGAAAGTTCGCCCGTGTCGCCGATTTTCGGACTGCGCTTCATGTCGATTTCGCCGGCTCGGGCAATGTCGGGGATTAAGAATCGACACCGACTTGGCACTCGGCACCCCCGCAGCTTGCTTCGACTCCATTTCGTTCCGCGCCCTCGATTGCGGTCCGCAAAGTGACACCGGCATTGACGGCAGCCGCCAAATCGATTGCGGCTCGAACCGTTTCATATTCGATATCGGATTGGAGCGCCTTTTCGATCCGGCCGCCGGTACACGCGATGCAACCACGCGTCGCGGTGACGGCCAAGCCAATCAAGTGTTTTTCACGATCGGTAAGAGCATCCGTCGCACCTGTTGCGTCGAGTGATTCTTTGACTTTGAATTCCGATGCGTCCATTTTGATCTCCTGACAAATGTGCGGGCTGTTACTCGTCGGTTGAATTTGGTTCAGCAATTAGACCGTAACGGACGGGACAATCCAGATCAATCGGATGGCCGGTCGATGAAGATCCACAACATGACTGGCTTGTTCTGTTTGCGCGACGCGCTCAGGCCGTCGAGAAGACACGTCTTCCACTCGATCTTTCGCCAAGCCACGGGCGAAAACAAATGGGCGTGAAGCGGGCCGCCGTGTGGCCCCTCGAACATCCGCTCGTTTGGTCGTCATTTTGTCACCCGATCCGCTCAAGACAAGCCCTTGCGAGTTATTGAAAAATCTCGATTTTTTAGCTGGAACACGAAACCTACCACTTTTGCTGGTGTTCAGTATGACGTCGGGGAAACGATCCCGCCCATATTTCCACGCATCAAATCAATCAAGGTCCATGTAATGACGAAAGCCAGCATCCGTTTGGCCATTTTGGCCGTTTTTGTTTTTTCCATCCCCAGCTTTGCCGAGGAAGAAAAAGGCCGCAAACGTGGAGCCGCGGGCGGCAATTCCGACCGAATCAAAGAGGCTCTAAAGAAGTTTGACAAAGACGGCGACGGCCAACTGAGTGAAGAGGAGCGGGCCGAGGCCAAAAAGTTCTACCAATCACAAGGTGGCCGGGCGGGCGGTCAAGGAAAGCCGGGCCAGGGTTCGAATCGCGCGGCAATCATGAAACGCTTCGACAAGAACGGGAATGGGAAAATCGACGAAGACGAGAAGCAGGCGATGGTGGCGGCCCGCAAAGAAATTCTCGCCAAATTCGACAAGAATGGGAATGGAAAAATCGATGAAGAGGAACGGGCCGCCGTGCGGCAGCACTTCATGCAACAACAAGGCGCGAAAGAACAAGGTGCGAAAGGCAACGGAGCTGGTCGATTTCAAGAGATTATCAAGCGGTTCGATAAAGACGGTGATGGGAAACTCAGTGAAGAAGAGCGAGCCGCTGCTAGAAAGTTTATGGAAGAAAATCGAGCCAAAGGTGGTTTCGATCGGCCCGCTGGAGACACAGCGCCCAAGAAGCGTGAAAACAAGTTGAACCAGGACTTGCTCAAGAAGTTCGATACCGACGGCGACGGCGAATTGAGCGCGGAGGAAAGAAAAGCCGCACGAGCCGCTCGCGAGAACAGGTAATCCGTGTTTGCTTGACTCTCTGGTCCGAGTTCAACTGAATTCGCAAGTGAAAGTACTTGACGCGGCGAGTCAAGCGACAACCAAGAAGACCCCCATCGGACAGCCCGGTGCGAGATCGAGCGTTGCCTCGGTTCGTGCCGGGCGTCTTTCGTTCTTGGTGTTTGGGCTATTGCCCCGGCACGCGATGCTGCCACGGATCCTTATAAAAGTCATCTTGAGGACCCGTTTCATAGGAAGGGTCGACCGAGATGTGTTCCCGCTGTGCAACGCTCTCGATCGGACCTTGGCGAGTGTACGGATACGTCGGCTGAACAGGTTGCTTGCTTGCCGGATTGCGGAATCCTGGACCTGCGGAAGATGCCTGCTTGCTAGCCGTGCTTGGGCGGTTGCCTCTGGAGGGATGGCGGTGATTGGCGCCGACTGGCGGTGCCTTGGCGATCGAAGCCAAGGATAACCCAGTCGAGCTGGATGCGTCCGATAGTTCCCCAGACGAAGGACCCATCATGGATTCCGACGGTGAAGGCGGCAAATTGGATGCGTTTGTCTTGGCCCAAGGGAACGAGAAACCAGGCCCGTCTGTGTTGGAACAACCAACGGTGCCGACACCGAGCAAAAGAATCGATCCCGCGGCCAAACAATAGCGCATGATAGGTGACGATGTCACGGCTTTGTCCTCTATAAAACGATTGGGGGAGTAGCGAAGTGAAGCACCAGGTGGGAATGAGTTGAGCCTGTTCAAATTCGACCAGTGAACGGCTCGGCAACTCGAAGGGATGACAAATGGGATGGGACCAGTCCGGCGAATACACAGACTGGCTATCAATTTGTATCGGTCGCAGCAGTCATTCGCATTATTCTTTTTTCAGCGAACATGACGGTTGGCGAGTGCCATCAAGATAGACTCCGCTGCTGACGATACTTTGACGGGTTTACGCCCACCGCCTTCTTGAAAAACAGTGAGAATTTCGAGCTGTTGCCAAATCCACATCGCTCAGCGATCTTGGCGATGGGCATGTCCGTTTCGCGAAGCAGCTTGCCGGCCGTTTGGGCACGGACTCGCCGAATCTCCTCACCCGGGCTGCGTCCGACAACCGCCTTGAAGTGACGTTCGAAGGTCACCCGCGACACCGGTTGCAGATGCAATAAATCCGGAACACCGATGCCGCGACAGGCATTCTCCCTGATGAAACTCAACGCCTCGGCAATGTTGGGCGGCATTTGCTCCAAGGTCGACTGTCGCGCGATAACTTCGTTGGCCGCCAGCACGATCGGCTCCTGCGGCACGGAACCGCCTTGCATAAGTCGGTCCAACAAGTCGGCGGCCGCAAACCCGAGTTCGTCGGCGGAATAATCGATGCCACTCAGTGTTGGCTCAGCCGTTTCGCAAAGCGGCTCGTCCCGGGGCCCTAGCACCGCGACGTCGGCGGGTACGTTGTATCCAAGTTGGATGCACAGTCGACAAAGGTACGCGCCCAGCAGTTCGTTGTGACAGCACACACCAACCGGTTTTGCCAAACCGTCGACCCACGTTCGCAGATCATCGCCGATGTTCGATGGACCTTGTAAGAGTTCTATCGTGGGCAACGACACGTCGAACTGCTGAAACGGCACTTGGCGTTGCTCGCAAACTTGCCGCATCCCATTGGCTCTTCGGTTCGACCCAAGATGCTCTTCAATTCCAAAATAGACGACGTTCACACAACCACAATCAACCAGATGATCGACGGCAAGCTGACCGATGGAATCAGGATCGACCATCACGCTGGGCAACATCCTGGGCGAATCGCATGCGATGTTGACGATGGGGCTTCCCAACGATTGCATCCGCTGATAGCAGTGCCGCAACCGATTCAATTCACCGGCCTGCTGCGACTCCAGCGCAATGAGCACTCCATCGGGCTGCCACGCGCCGACCAGTTCTAACACATCGCCAAAAGTGGCAAATCCAAAGTCAACGATTGACCAGTCGTCTCGCTGCCGAGCAAAGCGATAGATGCCCGGTTCGGCTCGCCGTGCGTGATGCGAGAGTCCAGTTATTAGGAGGGCGACTTTCTTAACGGATTCCTGTGCACTCAAAAGATGTAAACCTCACGTTGCATTCGCCGCACGAATGTTTTGTGCGGGTGCGCGGAATTGCCTGGGCCAGTTCTTCGGCAACACGAAATCCGTAAGGACAGGACCTCCGGCTTGAGCAAGTCGCTCCGCCACAACCTGTTTGTCCAGGTCTACCTTACGCTCAAATTGAATGATGCCTGGCAAAAGGCAAACGCCGTGCCAAGCGACGCGAAAGCGCAACAGGTGGTTTGTGGAAATTGCAAAGAAATACGTTAATTTCGCGCAAACACTGAGGATCGCCGTCGCGGCAATTCACTCAAAACGGTGAAGCGCCCGAGAAATGATGGTGGTCACTGAAAAGCCGAGGTGGTCGTCAGGCTTCCATTGCCAGAGCCACTCGCGCGAGATGGAGAAACGCCTCTTCGACCTGCTCGCCGGTCTTGGCACTGGTGTGCTGGACATGCCATCCGCGATCGGTCAGCGTCTTGATATCCGCTTCCGAGACTTGCCATTCATCACGCAAATCCGTCTTGTTGATCAGCACGTGAAATGGAACCGTGCCAATTTCCTGTTCGGCCCGCTCTTGCAGTTCGATCGCCGTGGCAAGTGTCTCGTGTCGTGTGCCATCGATCACCAGCAGGTATCCAGCGGCCCCACGTATGTACGTCATTTGAACGGAGTGGAACTCGTCTTCACCCGCCAGATCCCACACAATCAGCGTCACGGATTGCCCGTCAACGTCGACTTCGCGTCGGTCCACTTTCACGCCCACAGTTGTCAGGTACTTGTCGGAAAACCGCCCCGTGACAAACCGGGAAGCCAAACTGGTCTTGCCCACGGCAAACGAGCCCAGCATACAGATCTTCTTTTGTGTTGTACCGCCTGTGCCACTCACGGAAATTCATCCACTTCATAGATCTCCAACGTTGCGCGATGTCGAGTTGATACGCCAACTTGTTGTCGCGGCCCTTCTGAATCAGTGAGAGTCGTTCGTGGGCAATTTCGTCGGCGCGGCGGATCACGAGAATCGATCTGCCATCCATGGTTGTGGCCAGGGCTTCGAGGTAACAGGATTCTCCGTCCGCGAAAACTTCCTGCCAGAGGCCGGATCGCAGCCAATCGGTCCTCTGATCGCTCCAAAATGGCTCTGCGTCCCGCAGAAAGTCGCTCAAGAAAGGCAGTGCCTCGCTCGGCAAAAACTCGCCAGCCGCAGCCGCGCAGCGCGTGTCGACTTTCAACCACCAGCCGGGTAATTGCACCAGCGCACGATAACACCCGTGTTCACTGGGCTCGAGGATCACATGATCAAGTGCGGAGAAGAGTTTCGCGATTACGGAATCGCTCATGGGACGTCATGATGGATTGAAAGGGAGAAAAATATCATTCTAATCGAAGTGTCGTCAAAAAACTTGCGATCGCATTTTAACTATCGCGTCGAATCAACTGGTCACTTGCGTCGCGCGGAGTGGAATTATCAACATGCATGCCCCTATTAACGTGCGGCAGTCCCTAGCCCGAATGGATGGTGATCGGAAGACGTTCGATGGATTGGCATCGATGTTCATTGATCGAAGCGTCCAGATGATCGAGAGAATTCGCCACACCGTGGCACAGCGCGACGGCGATGCCGTGTACCAAGCGACGCACTCGTTGTTGGGATCATTGGCGACGTTCTACGCGGCACCGGTGATCGCAACGGCAGAAGCTCTCCAAGGAGATGCAAAATCGAGTCAATGGTCGCAAGCGGATCGACGACTAGTACAACTGGAATCTGAAATGGCTCAAGTCGTGGAGTCGTTGCGTCACGAGGTCTGATTTCGTTACGATTTGTGGAGTGCGTCGAGCACAGCTCATCGGTCGCGATGTTTACCACAGACCTTTCCATCACATCACAAAGTGTTTTGAGATGAGCATCCTTTGCCGTGTCTCACGCACTGCTTCACGGAAGGCTTGCTCCACATCCTCTACTTGTTCCTCGATTTCTAATGCCACTCGCTCTCGTAATTGACGACGACCCCGCCATTCATTTTCGCCTGAAGCAAGATTTCAAAGACACGGATGTCGCGATCGAGACGGCCGAAAATGTTGCTGACGGGCTGTCGGCGATCCGCAAGCACTCTCCCGACATGGTGTTGTTGGATGTGATGCTGCCGGATGGTTCGGGGATCGACGCGTTTCGAAAGATTCGTGAAAACGATGCGCACCTTCCTGTCATTTTTGTGACGACCAACAACGAGAGTAACAGGGCGATCGAAGCAATGTCGCTGGGTGCCTATGATTACTTGCTCAAACCACTCGATCGTCAACAGGTTCGTGAATTGGTCACGCGCGCCATCGAAATTCGCCGTTTGATGGAAACACCCGTCGATTTGCCAGACGACGCCAAGTCGACCTCAAAGGGCGACACGCTGATCGGCAAGTGCGATGCAATGCAGGAAGTGTACAAGTCGATCGGTCGCGTCGCCGCGCAAGACGTCACCGTTTTGATCCAAGGTGAAAGTGGCACTGGCAAGGAACTGGTTGCTCGCGCCATTTTTCAACACAGCCGGCGCGGACAAGGCCCGTTTCTGGCGATCAACTGCGCGGCCATCCCGGAATCGCTGCTGGAAAGTGAACTGTTTGGTCACGAAAAGGGCGCGTTCACTGGTGCCGAGCAACGTCGCATCGGCAAGTTCGAACAATCGTCGGGCGGCACGCTGTTCCTGGACGAAATTGGCGATATGACGCCGGCAACACAAAGCAAGATCCTTCGTGTGCTCCAGGACCAATCGTTCGAACGAGTCGGTGGCTCGGAAACGATCCAGTCCGACGTGCGAATCATCGCCGCCACGCACGTGAACCTCGATGAAGCCGTTCAAGACGACCGATTTCGCCAGGATCTTTATTACCGTCTGAATGTGTTTACGATCCATTTGCCACCGTTGCGCGACCGCAGGGAAGATCTGCCGTTGTTGGTCGAGCACTTCATTTCGCGGTTCAGCGATGATCTAGGCGTTCAGGTCACGCACATCGCGCCGGACGCCATGCGGCGGCTGCAAAACTACGCGTGGCCCGGCAATGTTCGCGAACTGCAAAGCGTGCTCAAACAAGCCCTGCTGCAAATGAACGGTTCGGTCTTGCTGGTCGATTTCCTACCGTCCCAATTCCAAGATTCCGGCCCAGCGACTTTGGTAGACCAAACCAATGGATCCTTTGAAGCGTTTCTACGCCAGCGGATGGCCAGCGGCTCAACCGAGCTTTACGCCGAATCGCTGGAGAGAATGGAGCGGGCACTGATCGTCTTCGCGCTGCGACACACTGACGGCAATCAACGACAAGCGGCAAATCTGCTCGGTATCACACGCGGCAGTTTGAGAAACAAGATCCGGGCGTTGGACATCAACATCGATCGCACGATTTCATCTTAGCGTGGATTATTCACTAACCCGACGCGCAAGCGAGGGGTCTTGGACGTCGC
>CAYFJO010000447.1:0-8661 GCA_964343305.1 uncultured Pirellulaceae bacterium
CCCATCCACCTCAAAAAAGACTACCACAAACCCCTTGTACTTTTTCAGCAGCTTGCTGAGGGGGCTGGGGTCTGGCAACAGACCCTGGCTACCCGACTGTGGTGGGCTTTCGCGAGCCTGTGCCGAGCGGCCTTGGTTTCGGCGCTCTTTTTTCGTTGCGCCAGCCGCTACGTCGAAGCCTCGAATCAATCGAAGAACGTGATCCAAGATGGTTGCACAACACGAGTCGCCAAACCAAACCTCTTCGCTTTCCACCCGAGATCTGGTTGATTCTACGTCTTCCCTTCCGGCGCGTGTCGTCAGTTGCCTCGTACTTGAATCGAAGCTAGTTGCGATCGCGCCACAATCGTCCAAAAACTGTCCAAGCTCGTCGAATTGTTCGGCGACTAAAGTGCCGCGTCTCCGCGCAGGTTAATCCGCCGCCATCTTCTGAGGAACTCGTAATATGAATGAAAATGAAAAACTTGAGGCTCTTAAAACGTAAGTTCAGACGTTAAGAATAGTCGCCTTCGCATCGGGGCCAGTTGCGGTAGCGGCAGTTTGGATACTACTGGCTTTCTATCCATGGCTTGCACCTCAAGATACCGAAGGCTCTGATCGTATAACTCGAGCGGGTAGGATTGGTGCGACAAATAACCGTTGAAATGGGAGGCGTTGTCGGCAAGGAGTATCGTTTCTTGACCCAGGCGACCGAGTTCATTGTCGCCTCTTTCAAATGATGACATGGGTCAGGCGATTATCAACATGAACGGCCACGCCGGCACGGGTTTGAAAGGCAAGCTTCGCGCAAGCGGGTGAGTCGCGTGAACTGTATCGGTCTGTCAGTCCGCGTCAGCGAGCAGCCCCGCGTCATAATTCTTGACAATTTCGAGCAGCCGTTCTTCTAGCGGATCCTGAAGATTCTCGATGGCCTCAAGCGGCACCACCTCTTCGAAAGCCGGCGTGCCGGAGATTTCGGTGCTTTCGATGATGATCTCATCGTCTGGGCGCAAAGTTTCGATTTGACATTCAAGATAAGTGATCGGCAATTCGCCAAATTCTTCGACAATGCCGGTTAACACAGGAAAGCGGAGCGCTTCGAAGATCGCCTTCAATCCGGGGCGGCGAGCGAGTGTGACGTGCATCACTAGAAAATGAATCACGCATTGCTGCAACTGGTTTCCCGTCGCCGAATCCTTGTTGGCGACCAACTCGCGCAGCCGCTTGGGACCGAAACCGGAATAGGAAAGCACCCACTTCAGCGGCGACGTTACCGTAACCGTTTTGCCGTCCTGATCGGTGCGGGCCTGGTGCGGATAATCCGCGGGCGTGATTTCCGGTGACGTGTTGACGATGTCCAGCGGCTGGTCCAGTTCTTTTGGCAGGCTGAACGGACCGTTCTTCGCCAACGATTGATAAATCGTGCGTACCTCTTCGAACGCGTCGGCCTCTCCCTTGATCGTCTGTTTTACACTTCCCAGATGTTGACCAAAGACGTCTCTCGGTTGCATCAACGGAGAGAGCGTCGACAGGTGCAGCTTCAATTCCTTTCCGAGCAGATCCGAGATCGCTCGAGTTATTTTGCGCAGCAAGATCAGTTTTGAGGTGTCGAGGGATTGTGACACTGAAGAACACCGTGCGACTTGTGCGAAGCAAGAAATGAGTGTTTTGAAGGTTGTTTCGAATCGTCAGACTAAACCTCCATCTGGCGAAAGTCAATGCTCAATCATAATTGCGAATGTGGTCAATCTCTTTCGTCGAACCTTTTGCTGTGCAAGACTTGGATCCAGGATCAAAACGGCAACGGCATTTCATTGATGGACTTGAAGAAGGAGTGGCTCCAGCATCGCCAAGTCAATGACCACCGGCAGAGCCGGTGGCTTGAGGAAGGCCCTTAAAAGCACTGTCCTGTCGTAATTGCTGTTGGGCGTGACTGAGTACGTTGCCACTCCGTCGCAAACGTTTATTGCTTTGTTTGTGCATAGATGTGGTGAGATTGAAGTGACTTATGAAGATGATGCAGTGAATGCGCGGGTTGGGTGATTTAGCAATCGATGCGTGTTTGCTTGCTTGAACGAGTTTCAAATATCGTGATTGGGATCACACGTACACTGATTCTCGACTTGGTAATTTGCTGTTTTTGACTATGGTTCAAAGTTGAATGACTTGGTTTTCGGCGGGATTATACATATCACACTCTTGAGTTCATCGATCGCCAATGCTGCTAATCAGTATTCCGTTTCGTTTCTAATAAACGACTGTGTGGCAATTGATGCCGGGTGCATTGGTCTGCTGCCGTCGCTGGACGATCAAGAACGGATTCAACACGTCGTTATTTCGCACGCTCATTTCGATCATGTTGCTTCGCTGCCGATATTTTTGGACAATGCTTATGAGCCTGGTCCGGATTGCGTGACGATTTATGGACGTCGACACGTGCTTGACTCCCTCGAGACACATTTCTTTAACGATGTTGTATGGCCCGATTTGGTACGCCTGTCGAACGAAGAATCACCATTCTTGAAGACACAGGCGTTGGAGCAAAAACCGGGGGACATTCTACTTTTCAGCCGCCCTGCATGCCCACAACACTAGGCTCTGTTTCAAAACGTTTTGATACTCAGGCATTGATGTAGCTGCGGTCGCCAGACCGCGGAAATCCACCGTCGGGCGACGGTAGCTACGGGGTTTTGGAACAAAGGCTAGCTTTGCAAGCCATCGCCTGATGAAGACGAACTATGCAGTTGAGTAGGACTCGGCGATGTGATCAACTTTTGCGATGGGCACGTGGTACACGTTGTCACGTGTATAAATGCCTACAAAAGGTACTTCGGGGTGGAAGGCGATGGCATTGCGATGTGATACTTCGATGTCCTTACCACCACTGCGAATCGTGAACGGCTGAAAAGGATCTCGGTTGACTAGCTGCTGAATCTTGTGAAAAGTGTCGTCCATGCGATTGATTCTAATTCGCCAAAACAGCCAAGGCCAACCGTCGTAGATCAAAAGAAGAAGAAATGGCATTGCGACGAATTCCTTCTGTTTCGGGATAACTTTTTTCGGCTGGAACGTGTCCTGCGAATGATGTCAAGTTGGGGGACCCAAGTTGGGGTCAGACCCTGTTTTCGGTTTTCAAGTAAGAATTCTGAACAAGTCCATTTGTTTGGGTAGGGTCATGCCCGTATTATGATTGGTTTCAATTGATCGGACGGATCGGACTGGTCAGGAGTAATCGACCATGAGCCGAATTCGAAAGAGCGGCGGTTACCGTGATCTGCGAACGTTTCAGACTGCCACCATTATCTACGACGCCACCTACTGATTCTGCGAACAGTTCCTCGACCAGCGGTCGCGCACCGTGGACCAGATGGTGCAGGCCGCCCGAAGCGGGCGGCAGAATATCGCCGAAGGCTCACGGGCAGGCGCCACTTCCAGCCAGGCAGAATTGCGACTCGTCAACGTGGCCCGCTCCAGTCTCGACGAATTGCTGCTCGATTATGAGGATTACATCCGCCAACGCCGCCGAACACAGTGGAACAAGGATGATCCCGAAGCACAGGCTGTCCGAAAAGTCGCGAGCGATCATCAAACTGATTGGCCTAACCTCACCGATATTCAGCGACATGACCTCTACCAGACGTGGATCGAAAGCGACGACCCATTCACGCGGGCTAATGCGCTCATCTGCCTGATTCACCAGACCAACTATTTGCTCGACCGCCAGATTACCGCGCTCGAAAACCAGTTCGTTGAGGAGGACGGCTACAGCGAGCAGCTTGCGGCAAAGCGTCTCAAACATCGGTCGGATCAGTCCCATCCAACGGATCAGACCGATTTTCCGCCGTGCCCGAAGTGCGGGACGAAATACGTCGGGCCGACAACGAGGAAGCCCGTGCCGAGCAACCGACCCTGGTCGCCGGCGCGAATGCCAGCGCGACCAACGAGGTCCGCACATTGCCGCCGCTCACCGGTGGCGCGACCGTCACGTTGCAGCGGGGCATCGAACCCGACGACATCTTCATCCGCTCCGACCCTCTTGGCAGCCATCGGCACGGGCCAAGCCAAACTCACGCGATGGGGCGGTGAATCGTGAATGGGATCTCTTCGTGATTCATTTGACAAGTCCCGAAAATAACCTATCTGTTTAAATGGCACCTTCAACGTGCCGCCACGATGTAAATGGGAACTCAGGCAGAGTTCCACGAAAAGGCAAACCGGTCGCGAGGCTGGGGCGCAAAGCCATGGGTCTTCATTCGCAAGATCGCCAGGCTGCCGAATGGACGCAATCCGTTTTAACGTTGTTCTCGGTAGATGGGGGTTTGCCGGGAGCAGGTCACATCTTTTCTTAGCCTGAGGTTGTTCTGCCATGATAATGTGCAACTCTAGTGGTGCGCGCTCGCGCCGCGATCCAGTTCCATCGATGCAATTCATTTTTCCTGCTGTGCCGGATTGAACGCCGGTTTGACATCCCTTTGGCTTGATCTATTCATTCCAAGGGCACCACGATGTGAATGTGGAACTCAGGCAGGGTTCCCCGACAACGGCAAACCGGCCGCGAGGCCGGGGCGCAAAGCCATGGGTCTTGTCCGCAAGATCGCCAGGCTGCCGAATGGAAGCCAGAGGGCATTTCAGAATCCCGTTGCGACAAGCTGCCAGCTTGTGCGCACGGCATGAGGCTTTGAAATGCGCTCGAATCACGTATTTGTCCGCATGGTTCTCGGTTGATGGGGGTCGGTCCGAGAACCCAAACACTTCATCAACGCCTGAGGATTTTTCACCATGAGAATTTCCGACTCTCACGCTGCGCGCGCACCGCGCCGCCCTGTGACCGTTTCTACGTGTTTGTTTTTGGTTGTCGCCTTGTGGTCGACGGCCAACTCGGCTCAACCCGAATTGCACGTCGTCCAAATCGAAGAAGATTGGGAATTGGTGGTCGATCAGCCGGATGCCAATAGCACGGCACCCCAAGTCGTCTGTTCGTTTTCACCCGTGGGCAACGTTGACTCGTTTCACGCGACGCTGGAGATCAACCATCAGAACCTTCCCAACTTTGCTTCCGGTGGTCTGCAATTGCAGCTTTGGGACGGCGAGTCTCCGTTGGATTCGCGCCCGTTTAACAACGACTCGGTAATGGACACGGCGGGCGAGGTTGTGCGTTGGACCCAGTCGATACGCATCCACGATGGTCGACTGACGTTTCAGATCACGAACGGCCACTCGACGACCTGGCGAGATTTTGGAGGGACTGGGTTCTTACGAGTCCGAACGACAACGCGGCTGACGAACCTGGACGGCTACAACCCGGACGTGTCGGCGGATCATTCCGGTGTCTCGTATGCCGCGAATCACGTGAAGACGTTGGCGTTGAAGGAAGTGCGGGCACATCTTTCGGACGGTCAAGTGATCAAGTACACCGCAAACAGAATTGTTCATTCACAGGAGTAATTGTTGGTTGTAGCGCGCGGGGCGAGAAAGCGCGACGGGGTGGCAAAGCACGGTTTGCAAAGCGAGGTTTGAGAAAGCCGTGCCACAACAATACCTATCCACGCAGGAGTCGCACCATGACACGCCCCCGTCGCCATCGAAATCGCAAAGGCACCATTCTCGTCCTAGCCGCCTTTATGTTGGTCGTGCTGTTCGCCGTCCTGATGCTGGCCGTCGACCTCGGATATCTCTATGTCACTCAAACGCAAATGCAACGCACGGCCGATGCCGCAGCGATTGCCGCCGTCTGGGAACTGGTCGACGAAGATGCCTTGGCCGGCAATCCTGATCCGAACCAGCTCGAAACGAATGCTCGTGCCGAAGCCGCCGAATTCGCCGGATACAACGAGGTGCTGAAACAAGTCACCCAGCTTGGCCAAACTGACGTCGTCGTCGGCTACTTGGCTGATCCGTCCGATCCCAACGAAGCAATCGACACCAGCGGCAACAATACGCCTAACGTCGTCCGTGTGACCGTTTGTCGCACCGACCAACAGAACGGCGCGGTGCCGTTGTACTTCGCGCCGCTGCTGGGAATCGCCGACGCGGAAGTGCAAACCGAAGCAACCGCGGCATTGTTGTACAACTTTGGCGGCTTCCAGGCACCGTCAAACGGCGGCAACCTGGGGATGCTTCCCTTCGCACTTGACCAACTAACCTGGGACGACATGATGACCAATGGCATCGGAACGGACGACTGGACCTGGGACGAAGTCAACAAAGAAATCAGTTCCGGTGCCGATGGCATTCTAGAAGTCAACCTCTATCCCCAAGGTACGGGCTCGCCCGGCAACCGCGGCACGGTCGACATTGGCAGCAACAACAACAGCACTGCCGACATCGCTCGCCAAATCACCGACGGTGTGACGCCCGCCGACCTCGCCTTTCACGGCGGCTCGCTGGAACTGGACGAAGACGGCGAGTTGGAATTGAATGCCGACACGGGCATCAGCGCCGGCGTCAAAGACGAACTCGCCTCCATCAAAGGCGAGCCGCGCATCATCCCGATTTTCGCATCGGTCTCCGGCAACGGCAACAACGCCCAATACGTCATCATCCAATTCGTCGGCGTGAGGATCATGGACGTGAAATTGACCGGCAAGATGAGTGGCAAGCGGGTAATCATCCAACCCGCCAATATCATCACGGGTGGCGGCATCCCATCGAGTGCAACGTCTCCGACAAGCCAATTCGTGTATTCACCGGGATGGCTCATTCGATGAGGTGGATTACAGAGAATCCAAAACGCGCTAGAGCACATATTCCGCAAGCACGCGGCCAAGCCTACTCCCATTCAATCGTGGCTGGTGGTTTGCTGCTGATGTCGTAGCAGACGCGGTTGACGCCCTTGACTTCGTTAATCACGCGGGTCGAAATCTTGGCCAGCAATTCATACGGCAAGTGGCTCCAGTCCGCCGTCATGAAATCATCCGTATCAACGCAGCGGACCGCGATCGCGTTTTCGTACGTGCGGGCGTCGCCCATCACGCCGACGCTTTGAACCGGCAGCAGCACGGCGAACGCTTGGGATGTTTGACGATAAAGTCCGGCGGCTTTGATTTCTTCGACGACGATCGCGTCGGCTTCACGCAACACGTCCAGCCGGTCTTTGGTCACTTCGCCTAAGCAACGAACCGCCAGGCCCGGACCGGGAAAGGGGTGACGCCAAACCAGGTCTTCCGGCAGTCCAAGCTCCAGACCCAGCCGGCGAACTTCGTCTTTGAACAAGTCGCGCAACGGTTCGATTAATTCGAAACCAAGCTCGTCCGGCAGTCCGCCGACGTTGTGATGCAGCTTAATCGTCGCGGCAGGGCCATCGGGCGCGGCACCGCTTTCGATGACGTCCGGATACAACGTCCCTTGAGCTAGGAATCGCGCGTCTTCGATTTTTTCCGCTTCCTCTTTGAAACACTCGATAAATTCGTATCCGATGCGTCGCCGTTTTTCTTGAGGTTCCGCGATGTCGGCCAACGCCGCCAGGAATCTCTCTTCGCCGGCCACCACGTGCAAATCAGCCTTAAAGTGGTTGGTGAATTCGGCGATTACCGATTCTTGTTCCGATTTTCGCAGCAGACCGTTGTCGACCAGGATGCAGGAAAGTTGCGGGCCGATCGCCTTATACAGCAGCGCCGCAGTGACCGACGAATCCACGCCGCCGGACAAGCCGCAAATGACGCGCGAATCGCCCACCTGCTCGCGGATCCGCTCAATCGTTTGCTTGGCAAAATCGCCGAGGTGCCAGGTTCCGTTGCACTCGCAAATGACGGTCAAGAAATTGTGCAAAATGGTTCCGCCCAACGGTGTGTGTGTCACTTCCGGGTGAAACTGCAAACCGTAGATCGGCAACTCTTCGTGCTTGACCGCCGCAATGGGGCATGTGCTGGTTTTGGCCAGCGGCACGAAATGGTCGGCGACTCGCGCAACCTGATCGCCGTGACTCATCCACACCTGCGTTTCGTCCGGGATGCCGGCGAACAGGTCGTCATGCTGGGTCACCTGGCATTGGGCTCGCCCGTATTCCCGCGACTCGGTGCTATCGACCTCTCCGCCCAAAGCCTGGCAGGCCAATTGCATGCCGTAGCAGATTCCCAGGACCGGAATGCCGAGGTTGAAAATCTCGTCGTTACAGTGCGGTGCCTCTTGTTCGTAGACGCTGGACGGACCACCGGACAGGATTAACCCTTTGGGATCGTGTTGCTTGATTTGTTCCGCGGAAATGTCGTGCCGAACGATTTCGCAGTAAACGTTTTGTTCGCGGACTCGGCGGGCGATCAGTTGTGAATATTGCGAACCGAAGTCGAGCACCAGCACGCGTTCGTCAGCGACGCTGCGCTCGGTGGCTTCGGCGGATTGGGCGAGCGTTGTCATGAGATCCATCCTTGTGGCCCGAAACGGAAAAATCCCGCCGGCAATCGGCGGGATCTCGGAAACGGAGAATTATAGAATTTGGCGATTGAACCTGCCAGTAGGTTGTTCGCCAACTTCCGAAGGCTTCTTCGACTTCGGAAGTTTGGGCCCTACTGAGACTATGATGCAAGTTGGCAACACTCGTTGCCAAATCTCAACAGCCAACACGCCCCTTTTAACGCGATGGGCAGAAAACTATCATGAAATCTCTTTCTGTGGACAAAAAAATCGGCATGGTTCAAAAAGGGGTCAGGTACCGTTGTGCCAAGCACCCTTCGGGCCGTTCCGGCA